>JANXYC010000084.1 GCA_025350305.1 Cyclobacteriaceae bacterium
TTTTTTCTATTTCTTCAATTATTTTATAAATATTCATGATTTCCAATTGTTTAATATGATTTATGAAGGAAGTCCATCAAATTTCACGGTGGCCTTTACATACTTACCTGCTGCCGTCAGAACTTCGGTGGGGGTCTTTGCTCCGTCCAACCCAGTATCAACAGTGATGACATCATCACCAGCAAAAGAAGCAGTATTAGGACTGATCATATTACGGAGGACCGCGGCATGTCTTGCTTCAACCGATACAATCTTGCCTGCAATTAATAAGTAGTCAGGATTAACGATAAGTTTACCCGCCCCATTATAGGCTGAAACACCCAAATCTTCGAATACCTTAGCCGTACCGAGTACCGATGTGCGATCGGTAAAATTGATTGAGCTGAAATCAAATTCAACCTGTGCAATAGCCGATGATGCAATTGCCGCCTTGAAGAAATCACGGTGTAATAATTCGTGATCCCTGATTTCTGTGAGGACTGTTTTTTCCTCATTAGTCATTCCCGAGTATGGGCTTGTCACTACTTTTACATAGAAAGCAGCTTCAAGTTGTTCCAATAAATAAGCATAATTTAAGATACCCGTGTCCCCAGTCCCCAAATCGACTGATAATATTGATGGGGTAACAGCATCAGTTGTTTTGTCTTTGCAACCCGTCATAATCAAACCAGTAACTGCTACTGATGCACCTGCGTACTTTAAAAAAATAGCACGCGTAACTGGCGATCTGAGTTTATCATTCACTCCATCCTTCCCTTTCTTTAACTCTACCAGATTTGTTTCCATTGTCTTTGAATTTATTTGTTGTCCATTTCCATAAATTGATATGCCCACCTATTGGGATTCCAAAAACAAATGGCACTACGGAGTATATAGTTCAATTTGGAGGCAAGAACCCCTTTTCCCATAATGGTGAGGAATGAGGGGCAATACTTTCTACAACATTCAAACTAACAATGGGCATTAACTTGCCCAACATTCATATATTTTACCGTGCCACGCTGTATCTATTTGTATCTCAGAACATGCGCTGATTAAAATTTACAGTTAAACAAAACTGAAAAGGATTCTGCATGGTCCTATCGTGCTGCCCTTCAGGCAATATTACTTTGGCTGGAATTCATCAGGAGTTTTTAAAAGCACCTGTCGCAATTATTTGATATAAGCAAAATCACGGAGGAGGCTCTCCCCAATCAAGGTTGCGCACCCTGCTTAGCAGCAGATGCTACTCGCTTCCCGGTCGAGTAGGTTGTCTTCTTATACGAACCCCACTAATTCCTATACTGCGCGGTCTGTCTTCATTGTAATGTAACACCTTGGTTTCCAACCTGTACTGGGCTTCCGGCTCAACTTTTTCGAGTTGCTTTATAAAACGGAAACAATGTTTGCGGGTGTTTAAACATCCAACAGGTGGTCTTAGCTCGTAGATCCATCATTAAACAAAACCAAACTATGAAATCAAAATTTAATCCAAAAAGAATAGCCCTCGCACTCATGGGTGCGGTGGCTATTGCCTCCGGTGCCTACCTGATTGCGGCAGATCACATTGATGCACCGGCTGTTACCGGAAAAGCGTCGGATATCACCGACTTTTATGCTTTTCAGAGCCCTGCAAACAGCAGCAACATGGTATTCGTTGTGAATACACAAGGGTTGCTCGCACCATCCGCTACTGCAGCTGCCAAGTTCGATGCGGCTGTCATGCTTGAAATCAACATCGACAATTCCGCGACCAAAGATGCTGTGGAGGACCTGGTACTTCAAGTGACCTTTGAAAATGGGAAAGTTCAGGTGTATGGTCCAATCGCGCCTTCACAGACGGGTGCAACAAGCACGTTGATGTCCAGCGCCAAGAAAGTTGAAGCAACTATTTCTACCTATCAGGGAACACCTGTCATTGGTAACAGCAACAGTGTACAGGTATTTGCTGGCCCCCGCGATGACCCTTTCTTCTTTGACCTGGATCAGTATAAGAAAATCATCGGCGGTACGGCGACTTCTTTTAACAACCCGGGCAATGATACATTCAAGGGCACAAACGTGATGTCGGTAGTCATTGAACTACCCAAATCCACACTGGGATCTGGAACCATCAACGCATGGGCTACTTCCAACCGCAAAATTTAATTGTCACTATCAATCTGATTAAGAACTTAAAAAATATGAAAACAAAATTTGCATCAATTATCGCACTGGGTGTTCTGCTGACCATCGGTGCTTGTAGCTCAAAAAGTGATCCCACGCCTGTCGTAAATTACACACAGGAGGACCAGATGGCCCGCCCCGCTATCAACACAGTATTTGTAGGTGCCAGTCAAAAGGATATGTTCAACACGACGATACCCTCCATGCAAGGAGCCGCCTTTGCCAGTATCTTCAATTCAAGGCTATTGGCACTAAACAGCGGTTACACAACTAACCTGTTGGGATTGAGCTCAACAGCCTTTACTGGCGTGTTGGCTACGGATGTGCTGAGTGTATCACTTACAGGTACCACAACTTTTTATGATGGTACCAATGTCCTGACCGGTCGTAAACTTGACGATGATGTTATCACCGTAGAGCTTATCCTGATTTTTGGTGGACCTATGGGCTCATCGAATCCAGGCTTAACGGATGACCACGTAAGCGCCAATGACAAGGCTTTCCTGACAACGTTCCCGTATTTAGCAACGGCATTTTAATCAAGCATTGACCCGAAGGGATATTTCCTTCGGGTCTTTATTTTTCTGAAGTTTTTTAATCTGATATTTTATGAGAACCATTCTATTCTTCCTAATCTCCCTTTCCACCATTACCTGCATCCGATGTTCCTCGTTAACTGAAAAAATTGTACATCCTGCCGACTATGAAATCTATCTTGGAAGGAAATACGACGAGGCTTTAAAGGAGTGCAATGTAGAAATGGATTTCTGGAAGCATAAACTGTCAGAAGTACCGGAAAGCGAAACATACCGCATTAAACTGGCAGGCATGCTAGCGTCCCGATTTACACTCAACGGACGAATAGAAGACATCCAAGCCTCCGATAGCTTGTATCAATTGATTGTCAGTAACACAAAACAGGATTATGCATCCCTTCATCGCGCGCTGGCCGCAAACTGCATCACACAACATCAGTTTCGTGAAGCACGAGCACACATTCAAAAGGCTTTGGAGATTGGAGAAGGAAAAGCCGCTTCTCTATACATGCTTGTTGACGTCAATATTGAACTGGGTGACCTGGCGGGTGCCAAGAATGCCATGAAACAGTTTAGCAACAAAAAATTCTTTCCCTACCTGATTCGCAAAGCGAAAATTAAAGACCACGAAGGTAATCTGGACAGCGCTATCGTGTTGATGGAACGGGCATTGGATCAAGTAAAGGAAAATCCTTCGCTTTTTCTTTGGGCACAGTCCAATCTGGCGGACATGTATGGTCACGCGGGCAGAGTAAAAGAATCGTACGACAGTTATCTCTCTGTATTGAAGCAAAATCCTGACTACGACTATGCGTTGAAAGGTATCGCTTGGATTGCTTTTTCACATGACCAGAATTTTCAGGAAGCTAAACGCATAGCCCACCACATCGAACAAAAGCGAGCCACTCCTGACATGCATCTTTTTCTTGCAGAAATTGCCGGGGCAGAAAATAATCGAATCGAAAAATTAAAACAACTAGAATTGTTTGCCAACGTCGCCGTCGCGCCGAAGTATGGCGACATGTATAACAAATATCTGGCGCTGCTGGAAGCCGAAGAATTCTCCAATCCATCCAAAACTATTGAGATTGCCAGGATCGAAATTCGTAATCGGCCCACTCCTCAATCATTTGACCTGCTGGCCTGGGGTTATTTTAATAATGGAAATATGGCAGATGCCCTTGCCGTTGCTCAGAAATATATTGAAAACAAAACATACGAGCCCGACGCGCTCTACCATCTGGGTATGATCTACCAGGCCAATGGAATGGAAAAAGAGGCCATACGCTATTTCAAACTCGCAGCTGCAAGCTCTTTTGAATTAGGTCCGGCGATATCCAAAAAAATAAAGGAACGACTGAATAGTTGAGCCCACTTGCTCTAAAAAACTAATTGACCAGTAGTGAAATCGATATCGTTATTGACGGTCTGCATTCTTCTCACCGTGTCAGTCCTCGGGCAAGGTATATTGCAGGGTTCTGTGTTTGATGAGAATCGTGAGCCGCTGATCGGAGCGAATATTCTTTTGCGCGAAACAGGTGCAGGAACCATCGTCGATAAATCCGGAAGTTTTAGAATCACCAACCTGAAATCAGGTAGCTACCAGGTAGAAATTTCTTTTATTGGTTATTTGACCAAAAGCGTTTCTGTTGAAATACAAAATACCCAAACCACAACAATCGAAGCAGCCCTGACTGCAGGTGGAATTCAATTGGCAGATATACTTGTCACCGCCACACAAGACCAGCCGGTCAACACGCTGTCGCAAGTAGATATCAAACTGAGACCCATTAACACTTCGCAAGATGTTTTACGAATGGTGCCAGGTCTTTTCATCGCTCAACATGCCGGAGGCGGAAAGGCCGAGCAAATTTTTCTCCGCGGCTTTGACGCCGATCACGGCACAGATATCAACGTTGAAGTAGATGGGTTACCTGTAAACATGGCTTCCCACGCACATGGTCAGGGTTACGCTGACCTCCACTTTCTCATTCCGGAACTGGTCAGTTACGTGGACTTTGACAAGGGACCTTACTTTGCCGACAAAGGTGATTTGAACACAGCCGGTTATGTAGCGTTCCAAACAAAGAATAAACTGGACCGGAATTTCTTTAAACTGGAAGGTGGTTCATTCGGGTCCGGCCGGGTAGTGGCAGGGGTCAATATACCCATGCACACGAACCGGTCGAGCGCCTATGTCGCATCGGAGTTTTATCGCTCGGATGGTTTTTTTGTCAACACTCAAAAGTTTACGCGCTTCAATCTCCAATCAAAATTCAACACGCAATTCGGGAGTCATACACACCTGACAGCCGGCTTCACCGCGTTTGACAGTAAGTGGGATGCCAGCGGGCAGATACCCAACCGCGCAGTGGAAAGCGGTATGATCACGCACTATGGATCCATCGACCCGACGGAAGGTGGCAACACGGGAAGATTCAACATGTATGTGAAATCGGTTCATGAACTTGGAAATGGATCATCGCTGGAAAACCAGTTATATGCTGTGAAATACAATTTCAGCTTGTTCTCCAATTTTACATTTTTCCTCAAGGATTCCGTCAATGGCGATCAGATTCATCAACAGGAAGGGAGATGGGTATATGGATATAAGAGTCGTTACACGCGTTCATCTTCCTTGCTGGGAAAAAGTTTGAAAACGGATATCGGTGCGGGTGTTCGTTATGATGTGATTGACAACATCGCACTTTCGCATACCGTGAAAAGAGCTTTCCTCAACGACATCAAGCGAGGTGACATTCGCGAAGGCAACGTCAATGCCTATGTCAGCGAAACACTTTCAGTAACCGATAAGCTTTCGGTGAATGCCGCAGTGCGGTTTGATTATTTTCATTTCTCATACAACAATAGATTTGATTCCATCCGACGGGGTGTGGTGAATAAGGCGATCGTAAGTCCCAAGCTAAATTTGAATTATCAATTTGCTAAAAATGTACGCTTCTTTGTCCGCACCGGCACCGGTTTTCATTCAAATGACGCCCGGGTGGTGGTGGCCCAGTCAGGAAGAGAAACATTACCAAGGGCGTACGCCGTGGATGTTGGTGCCGAACTAAAGATTACACAGCGGCTTTTAGTGCACGCAGCGTTGTGGCGATTGGACCTTGACCAGGAGTTTGTGTATGTGGGGGATGATGGAATAGTAGAACCCAGCGGCAAAACTCAGCGGGAAGGTGCGGATCTTTCTGTCCGCTATCAACTCAACAGTTGGTTGTTTGCAGATTTTGATGTCAACGCCACAAAGCCCCGTTTGAAAAACATACCGGAAGGAAAGAATTACATTCCCCTGGCTCCCACCACCACAAGTATTGGAGGCTTGAGCTTTCGCAATGTCAATGGCCTCAACGGAAGTTTTCGTTATCGCTACCTGGGCGACCGGCCCGCCAATGAAGATAACACAATCATTGCCAAAGGTTACCTGATTGCAGATGCCATTGTCAATTATTCCAGACCTGGTTTTGACATCGGGATGTCGGTCGAAAATATGTTTAATACTACCTGGAAGGAGGCCCAATTCGACACGGAGTCACGTTTAAAAAACGAAACTGCATCCATATCAGAAATTCATTTCACTCCCGGCACTCCGTTTTCGTTAAAGTTGAGGGTTACGAAGTATTTTTAACGCGGTTAGTCAGCTGCATAGTCCTGCCATTACCCGGTCACGGGCAAAATCGTAAACTGATTGCCAGGTTTTTACGTCGTCGAAGACTTATCTTTCAAACTTGAAAAGCCAATCACTCATCACCCGTACCGTTTGGACACTTTCGCTGGTGAGTCTCTTTACAGACATGGCCAGTGAAATGCTGTACCCGGTGATGCCGGTATTTTTAAAAAGTATTGGATTCTCCGTGCTACTGATAGGCCTGCTTGAAGGGATTGCCGAAGGTACAGCGGGGATCAGTAAAGGTTACTTTGGCAAACGATCCGATGCTACTGGCAGAAGGGTCCCCTTTGTTCAACTGGGCTATGCGCTAAGTGCCATCTCCAAACCGCTAATGGCTCTTTCGGTATTTCCACTCTGGATTTTCATTGCCCGCACCACTGACCGGCTTGGGAAAGGGATTCGCACAGGGGCCCGCGACGCCATCCTCTCGGCAGAGGCCACACCGGCAACCAAAGCACGCGTGTTTGGTTTGCATCGTGCATTCGATACAGCCGGCGCTTTTATTGGACCCACTCTTGCATTGGTATTTCTTTATTTTTATCCCAACCACTACGAGTCCTTATTCCTGGTAGCATTCATACCAGGTGTGGTCTCCATCTTTCTCACGCTACTCTTGAAGGAACCTAAAACCGCTATGGTTGAGAAAAAGCAGTTTACTTTCTTTTCATTCTTATCCTATTGGCGTGAAGCGCCAGCCTCCTATCGCAAGCTTGTAGCAGGACTACTTTTCTTCACACTGATCAACAGTTCAGATGTATTTTTGTTGTTGAAAGTGAAGGAGGCCGGACTATCCGACCCGATGGTCATTGGAGTCTACATTTTTTATAACCTGGTGTACGCGGTTTTTTCCTACCCCGCAGGTATGCTGGCCGACCGATGGGGATTGAAGAATACATTGGTGTTGGGGCTATTCCTTTTTGCCGTGGTCTATTCAGGGATGTCGTTCAGTGGAAATTTGTGGTGGTTCGGAATTTTATTTTTACTGTACGGCATATACGCAGCTTGCACGGAAAGCATTGCCAAAGCCTGGATCACGAATATTTGTGCACCCAACGATACCGCCACCGCGGTTGGTAGCTTCACAGCATTTCAAAGCATTTTTTCGTTGATGGCGAGTGTGCTGGCCGGCTGGATTTGGTATTCCTGGGGAGCTGCTGCACTCTTCCTGATTACTGGAGCATTGGCGTTCTTCGTTTCGCTTTATTTTATCGGATTGAAAACGAAAGCGTGATCTGAATGCGACTATAAAGCAACACCACCCGACGCTTCGATCCATTGTCCGTTGATCCAACATGCGTCCATTTTTTAAAAGTAGAATTGCTCTCGAATAATCTTTCCATCTTTAATTATAAGGCATCTCTAAAAACCTTGTCTTTTATGGCCTCAACCCGTCACCCTTCTCCGGAAGAGAAGGGTACAAGGAGTTTTTAGAGAAGCCCTATAAGGATTCCGGACCTTATTTGAAAATAAATTGCAAAATTCATTTGCCTTCCCATTCCAGATTAGTTTTGGCGACCATGGTTAATTATTATCCTCATAGTTCCAGCGAACCTTTATCATTCTGAGTCAATTTACTTTAAGGTGATATGCCTTAGGTCGGGTAAACGAACGCAATCCCAAGTGGCTAAGCGTTGCTCCAAAACCCGAATGCTTCCTCCCGCTCCAGGGCAGCGCTGCACTCACACGGTCGCAGCAGTTCCAGTAGCCGGTACCTACATTAAGTTCTTCTAAAATGTCTTCAGCCCGCTTCTGATCATTGCTGTAGACAGCAGCCGTTAGTCCATATTCCGTGTCAGCCATTTTCTCAATGGCTTCTGCATCGTCTTTCACTTTCATAATCCCAATCACCGGACCGAAAGATTCGTCCACCATCACACTCATCTGGTGTGTAACGTCGGTAAGTACTGTGGGCTCAAAATAAAAGCCATTGCCAGTACCTCGTTTCCCGCCCGTATGCAATTTGGCTCCATACTTTACTGCCTCGTCCACTTGCTGCTCGATGACATCCACTTGCTCCTTCCGTGCCAGTGGCCCGATATAAACGTCCGGCTCAACCGGTGAACCCATTTTATAGCCCTTCACTTCCTTTACAAATTCTTCCACATACTGATCAAATATTTTTTCATGCACGTAGATACGTTCTACGGCACAGCAACTCTGACCGTTATTGTAAAATGCTCCATCGGCAGTTGCTGCAGCCACGGCCTTAATGTTTGTAACATCGTCCGCAACGTAGAGCGGATCCTTTCCGCCCATCTCACATTGGCATGGAACCATTTTTGGTGCCACTCGCTCGTAGATAAGTTTACCGGTTTTGTACGATCCTGTGAAAAAATATCCATCCACCGGCATTTCTAACAACAACGCTCCTACATCTTTTGCACCAACTGCAACCTGGAAAACATCCGCCGGAACACCCGCTTCTTTTAACAGTCGTTCGATTTCCAAACCGGTGAGGGTCGTGTATTCGGAAGGCTTATATAAAACAGCATTACCCGCAAGAAGCGCTGGTATGAAAACATTTGTCCCCACCAGGTACGGATAATTCCAGGCTGAAATATTAGCTACTACTCCCAACGGTTCATAGGAAATTTTCTCGGTCATACCCTGTACGTCGGTCATGATCTGATCGGATAGATATTTCTCTGCATTCTCAGCGAGCCAGTGGATCCTGCTTCGGGCTCCATTGACTTCGTTTCGGGATTGTTGCAACGGTTTACCCATTTCCGAGGTGAGAATGCTTGCCAGGTGTTCGATATTTTTCTCCAGCAAAGAAGAATAAGCTCGGATGACTTGGATACGCCTCACCAGCGGCACGCTCCGCCAGTCAGGCTGTGCAGCACGCAATTCATGGATTTTTTTCTCCAAACTTTCATGCGTGTCTTCTTCTAAATCACGAATGAGTTCTTCTGTCGCCGGATTAATGATTTGCATAAATAATTATTTTCCCCCCGCCTTAATACTTTCCAAAAAATTATCCCTGATATTTTTTGAAAATGCGTTTTGCCCATCGGTCATCCGTTCCGGATGCCATTGTACCAGCATCAGATAGGAACCAGCCGCTCTTTCCTTTCGTTCCATTCCTTCCACAATGCCATCTGGTGACATCGCATTAATCATTAAACCCTTGCCTGCTATGGCCACACTTTGATGGTGGGCGCTGTTCACTTCTCCCTCCACGGCACCTGTAATCTTAGCTAAGAGACTGTGCCTAATGACATTGACCTGATGATACCTGTCCTTCCCTTCCTGAAATTTTGAATGATCAGGTTTGTCAAATGAACGAATATCCGGAATCAGCGTACCCCCAAAAAATACGTTGGTCATTTGCAATCCCCTACAAATTCCCAACAATGGAAGACTGTGCTGCTGTGTATAGGAAAGTAACCTCCATTCAAAATCATCCCGTTCTTCGTCAAAGTCATCCAACTGGTATTTTTCGACATAGGCCGATTTCTTATAAAGCCTGGGATGAACGTCTTCACCACCGGAAAGAACCACGCCATGACATTGATTAAGCGACTCCAAGTTATGCTCTAAATAACTGAGTTTAATTATCTCTAAATTCGGTACTTGTAGAAACCAATTCAAGTAGTTTTCATACTTCCTTCCAGATGCAATGCCGATCACCATCTTGTTCATAGAGCCTTCAGGTACAACTGCCTAAAATCATTGCGACTCACTGGCTTCGGGTTATTAGGATGGGCAAAATCGGCAAAAGCAAGGTCGGACAGGGTTTCTATGTGGTCAGGCCTTACGCCAATACTACTCAGCTTATGAGGAATGTTAATTGTATCGTTAAGATCAAACAAATAACGGACTACGGCGTCACCTGTTTCTTCCTTTATTTCCAGCGTTCTGGCAATTCTTTTGAATTTATCCTCAAAGCCTTTGATATTAAAGTCCATTCCGTAAGGAATATTTACAGCATTTGCCAGGCCATGATGGGTATCCAGCAGAGCTGATAACGGGTGTGCCAGCGAGTGAACAACACCCAATCCTTTCTGAAATGCAATCGCACCCATGAGCGATGCAATCAGCATCTTACTGCGGGATTCAAGGTCTGGTTTATTAACTGCCTTCTCCAGTGATTGATGAATCAGTGATATCCCTTCAAGGGCAATACCTTCACACAAGGGATGCGGCATCTTGGCGAGGAAGGCTTCCATGTTATGGGTCAACGCATCCATACCTGTCGCGGCAGTTATAAATGGAGGCAGCTCCATCGTCAACATCGGATCTGCAAAAATGATCTTTGCCAGCAGCTTCGGAGAAAAAAGTATCTTCTTCTGATGAGTTACATCGTCGGCAATGATGGCGCTTCGACCTACTTCACTTCCCGTGCCGGCGGTAGTTGGAATAGTGATGAAATGTGGTACGTCGTTGGTAACGAACACATCACCGCCTGCCAGGTCGTCATATTTGAATAGATCTTCACGATGATGTACGCGCAGTACAATGGCCCGCGCTACATCCAATGCTGCTCCCCCTCCGATACCAACAACACCATTGCGATGGGTTTCGTCAAAAGCGTGTGTGCCCTTGTACACATCGGTTTTCACAGGGTTTTTATGAATATCATGAAAGACTTCTACCGAAATGTTTTTTCGCTCAAGGTCTGCCAGTATTTCTTTAAAGAAATCAAGCTGTGAAACGGTCGGATCCGTTACAATCAACGGGCGTACTAAACCATTCTTTATCAGATAGTCACCCAGTTCCTTACTCGATCCGGCGCCGAAGCGAATGGTTGTCGGAAAGTTGTATTGAAATATCTTATCGAACATCATGCTTTATTTTTTCACGTACCAAGACGGATGCGGCAATCACCGCGATTAACGTTGCCGAAATTATAGTCACCACTATTTGTGGGAACACTTTTTGGTCCAGGGGAAACGACAGCCGCAGGAACGAAATGATTCCTGCAATGAAAACCACAACAATCCAATAGTATGGGTCACGATAACCCGCTATCGTCTTCACTTCCGGCATTCGCAAAATTGAAAGCACAATCACCAAACCTCCGATCACCGAACTGACGTGCTGTAGCACCCGGTATAATGGGGTAAGTCTCCCAAGGATGTCCATATTTATTCGCAATACAGGAAAAAGATCAACAAAGAACGCATGATTGTGGGTAAATCCATCCCAAAACAAATGAGATGCAGCACCGATTAAAATCGACAGTGCAACGATCCACCAATGGTGTGTAAAATAGGCATTCCAACTAAATGCCTTGTATTGAAAAACCCTTCGCTGCAATGACGGTGGCAGGTTGTCGTATAGTCTGTTGCGAACAATGTTATGAAAAACAAACGTCAGCATCAGTCCCATCGGCAAGTCAAACAAAAATAGCCCGGCGGGTGTGTGACTGATCCGGCTATCCATGCGCATTCTAATAAAATATTCAAAGTCGGGTACCAGGCTACCGATCACAAGTCCTGTTAATGAAAACCATTTTCCGGATATTTTAACAAGGGGCAAAACAATGGCAGGGTGTGAAAATGTGAACGGCATCTGTCGTATGACCTTTCCGGGTCACCCTGCAAAAATTGAACCCAACCGTTGATTATGCACTGTAGTAGTAAGTTAAATAATCTCAAAATAACGCTTCAGCTCCCAATCGGTGACCGATTTTAAATGTTGCTTCCACTCCCACTCACGCGTTTGTGTAAAGTGTTCAACAAATGCCCCACCGAATATCTCTTTTGCCACGGTAGAATCCTTCATGTTTCGTGTTGCTTCTTCCAACGTTCGCGGCAGCGTCCCATTTGAACTATCACGATAGCCATTGCCAATGGTGGGCGGTTGCTTCAACTTTAATTTCTTTTTAATTCCATAAAGTCCTGAACCCAATGCTGCTGCGATGGCGAGATAGGGGTTCACATCGGCTCCAATGATTCGGGTTTCAAGCCTGCATGACTTGCTGCTTCCATTCAGCACCCGAAGTGCTACCGTGCGGTTATCGACACCCCAGGTCAGTGTCGTCGGGGCCCACGCTCCTTCCACCAACCGTTTGTAGCTGTTAATGGTGGGCGCGAACATTGGAAGTATAAAGGGAAGACAATGCAACTGACCGGCCAGATATTGACGGAGTGTTTCGCTCATTTTCAATTTGTCCTTCAGATCGTAAAACAAATTCGTCTTTCTTCCTTTGTCCCATAGGCTTTGATGAACATGGCCTCCGCAACCGGGGAGGTCTTCGCTGATCTTGGCCATAAAAGTTGCCATGATATTGTGGTGGTACGCAATTTCCTTAACGGCAGTTTTAAAAAGCGTGGCCCGGTCTGCCGCTTCAACGGCTTCAGAATGTAAGATGGCAGCCTCTAAGACTCCTGGTCCTGTCTCCGTGTGCAATCCCTCGATCGGTACATCAAATTTCTTTAACAAGTCAAATAGATCGGTAAAAAAAGGATTCTGCAAGGTGGTCCTGAGAATAGAATACCCAAACATACCTGGCGTGAGTGGCTCAAGGTTTTTATAATTCTTTTGGCGCACAGACTGCGGCGTTTCGGCAAAGTTAAACCACTCAAATTCTTGCGCGAACATGGGTACGAAACCTTCGCGAAGGGCCTCGCTGACAATTTTTTTCACCAACTGCCGCGGACAGACAAGGGAAGCCTTCCCATCTTTATTCATAATCTCTCCCAAAAAAAACGGCACGTCATTTTCCCAGGGAATCTTTCTGAAGGTAGTAATATCCAACCGTGCAGGAGTATCCGGATAGCCGGTGTGCCAGCCTGTATACTTCACATTGTCATAGGCCACGTCATTTGCATCCCACCCAAAAATGACATCACAAAAAGCGGTGCCTCCTTCCACTGCCGACAAGAATTTTTCCGTCGCGATATATTTTCCCCGTAAGATGCCATCCATGTCGGCGTAGGCAATCTTTACCTTTCCGGAAGGATGACTTTTGACGTACTCAAGGATGGATTTTGTTGTCATGAAGGGGATGTATCAGATTTTTTACGGAGTTTAAATATACCAAAGCACCCACCTATAATCAGCAAGTACAAGGCACATAAGACTAAATTATAAATTGCCACCGCTAGTAGTGCTGCCAATGCGGTAGCAAAAGCGATTATCGGAAAATAGGGATAAAAGGGTACCGGGAAGGGCCGTTCCAACCCTGGCTCTTTCCTGCGAAGGGCGATCACCGAAAGCATTGAAATGCAATACAATGTCAACGCACCAAAAACGGAAATGGTTATAACTTCAGCCGTCCGGCCGGTAAAAAGTGCGAGGATACCAATGGACATATTCACCAGAAGGGCGCTCACGGGTGTCTTGAAACGAGGGTGGATTTTGCCAAGAAAGGATGAGCCAATTTTCTGTCTTCCAAATTCAGAACTTGAGCGGCCCCCAGCCAGCATCAGCCCATTGAACGATGCCATCAGACCAAATAGTCCAACAATGATGAGCAGTTGGTAGCTCCAGCTTTCAGTACTACTTACTTGCTGCATCGCGAGGGGAAGCGGTGAATCAGAGGTCACACCATCGGGCCGGTAAACAATAGCTTCCCACCCACCGATTCCGACAGCGCTGGTGAACGTCAGGAGACACACTACAATCAGCGTGAAAAGCGCCGACAAGAATCCGATTGACATGGAACGTCGCGGGTCCCTGGCTTCCTCCGCCAGGTTAGCAACGCCTTCAATACCGAGAAAGAACCAGATGGCAAAGGGTACCGCTGCAAATATTCCCTGGACGCCATGAGGCAGGGCGTTGCGGGAAAGATTGCTAAAGTCTGCATGAGGCAAAACCATCATGGTGAAAAACAATAGTCCTGCTACTGCGACGGTGGTGACCACTAGTTCAAAGACCGCGGCAGCCTGAATACCATAACTATTGAGCGCTGTAAAGACTACGTAGGCGCCAATCGAAAAGGTAATAACAGGAATGGTTGGAAAAAACAAGTTGAGATACGACCCAATAGCAAATGCGATTGCTGGTGGAGCAAAAATAAATTCAATATTCTGTGCCATACCGGCAATGAAGCCTGCGTCTTCGCCAAGCGACCGGGTCGCGTAGTCAAACACACCGCCTGCTTTTGGGATAGCACACGCCAGCTCGGCATAGCTGAAGGTGAATGTTACATACATGACGATTACGAACGCCGTGGCAATGGCTAACCCCAGGGTACCACCCTGCGCAAGGCCCAGGTTCCATCCAAAGTAATTACCGGAGATAACGTAGCCAACACCCAGCCCCCACACCATGATGGGTGTAAGGATGCGTTTGAGTTCAGACGGGCCGGTCGACAATTAGTAAAATATTAGTGGATTAAGCTACAGATCGTATTCGACAATAACTTTTTCACTTTCTGAAGTAACGAAGAAATTGCAATAGGCTCTGCAATTTATGGTTTTTTCAATAAACTAGTTTATCATATATATACTGGGTGTATCTCAAATTGTCGCGGTTAGGCAGCAACTTTAAAATTGGTTTTTGTTAGTTCAATAACTTTGCTCCATTGACCATTCATATGAGTTACCCTTAAGTTGAGCATATTTTGAGCGCCCTTCTTGCTCCACCGTTGGCCTGAGAGTTTCATTCTTTTTTGGACTACTGTGCGATGAGCCGATTCAATGGCCCCTGAGCCAATAATCCCACAACCAATTTGTTGATAATATTTGTAATCCATTCTTGTCTTATTGCTT
>JANXYC010000085.1 GCA_025350305.1 Cyclobacteriaceae bacterium
ATCATAAAAATTATCCAGCTTGTTAAGCTCTTGAAGGGCATCATAGCGTTGCTCCGCCAGTGCTAAAAATTCCTCCTTTTTCATTTGATTTTTGGTTTATGCCTAAATTTACAAAAACGCGACAATTTGAGATGCACCCAAGTAATCTGCCTTGTTCCCACATTTCATCCAATAATTTATCTTTGCTGCCCTCGTAGGCCAAGGATTGCGCGAATTAGAAAAATTTGTATTGGATGGCTAAACGATAAGTCTTATGCTGGTACTGAAATTTGGTGGCACGTCCGTTGGCAAACCCGAGCGGCTTAAAAAAATAGCAACCCTTGTCCTTGAGACACCCGGGAAAAAAATAGTTGTGCTCTCAGCGTTAAGCGGCACAACCAATACACTGGTAAAAATTGGCGAATTTCTAGTGGGCGGAAAAAAGAAAGAAGCAGAAACGGAAATCGCCCTGCTGGAAAAACATTATGAGCAGTATGCTGGTGAGTTGTTTTCCACCCCTGAGTACATCGCCATTGGTCAGGATATTGTCAGTCGCTACTTCAGTCTTATCCGGCTGCTGTCTGCTGGTACGTTTGACGACCGGAGTTATCGGGAATTGCTGGCGCAGGGCGAACTTGCCTCCACGGAATTTTTTTACTATCACTTGCGCGAACGAAAAATTGACACACGCCTGTTACCGGCCCTTCATTTCATGTCCATCGATGAAAATCAGGAACCTGAACTGGAAAAAATCGGTGAACGGTTGAAAGCCTTGCTGCCTTCCATGAGCCACCTGGATGTTCTCATTACGCAAGGCTACATCTGTCGCAACCATCGTAATGAGATTGACAACCTAAAGCGCGGCGGCAGCGACTACACAGCTTCCTTAATTGGGGCAGCCATCCAGGCAGCGGAGATCCAGATCTGGACAGACATTGATGGCATGCACAACAATGATCCCGGGGTGGTGAAAAAGACCACGCCGATCGCCGAACTCACCTTTGATGAAGCTTCCGAACTTGCCTATTTCGGAGCAAAAATTTTACACCCCTCCACCATTGTTCCGGCACAGAAGTACGGTGTGCCTGTGAGACTAAAAAATACAATGGATGAAAAGGCGTTTGGCACGCTGATAAGTGACAAGGGAACGAGCGGCCAATTCAAGGCCATTGCGGCCAAGGATGGAATCATTGCTATCAACATCAAATCATCACGGATGCTGCTGGCCTTCGGTTTTTTGAGAAGAGTATTTGAAGTTTTTGAAAAATACAAAACGCCAATCGACATGATTTCTACATCCGAAGTCGCGGTGTCCGTTACCATTGACGATGCAAGTCATTTTAATGAAATCATTAGTGAACTTCAGGGCTTCGGCACGATTGAGGTTGATAAAAACCAAACGATCATTTGTGTTGTCGGAAACAAATTAGCAGAAAAGAAAGGTGTCCTGCATGATGTATTCCATTCACTGGCGGACGTCCCGGTTCGAATGGTTTCGTATGGTGGCAGTCACAATAATATTTCAATTCTCGTAGATACATCGCAAAAAGTTAGGTCTCTCGAACTTTTGAATCAGGGGCTTTTTAACCTGGGCGAATAATAATCTACATTCGGCAGTTGTTGGGTCTGCTGTTCGGCAGATCTCATCTATAATTATCTTCCGCCGACTTCCGAAAAGCATTTTTTCGCATATATTTACTTAGGACCTAACCCCTATGTATGGAAGTAATTATAATCCTGGTTTTTGTGGTGGGCTACCTGGCCATTGCCTTGGAGCACCCTATTAAGGTCAATAAGACGGCCTCAGCGCTGCTTACGGGTGTCTTGTGTTGGACATTATTTATAATGTCGGCGCCACTGGAAGGTGTCCTTCAATCGAAAGAGTTTTCAGGTTTTCTGGAAACATTAAGATTGGAAATCAGTCCTGAAAAGTTTGCAGCACTCTCGGTGGTTGACCAATACCATGAATTTGTCGGCACCTCCCTGGGACACCACCTGAATAACATTTCGTCCATCCTTTTCTTTTTGCTCGGTGCAATGACAATCGTAGAACTGGTGGACGCATACCAGGGATTTAGACTCATCACCGATCGCATCCGGACAAAAAACCCTGTGAAGTTGCTCTGGCTGGTTTGCTGGGTCACCTTCTTTTTGTCTTCTATTCTTGATAATCTTACTACATCCATTGTAATGGTCTCCCTGATCAGAAAACTGATTCCGGATAAGGAGATGCGGATGTTTTTTGCCGGGATGATTGTGATCGCAGCCAATGCCGGCGGAGCCTGGACACCCATTGGTGACGTGACTACCACCATGCTGTGGATTGGCGGACAAATCTCTACGGTTAATATCATGGAGGTACTTTTCATACCCAGCATACTCTGTATGCTTGTGCCCCTGATCTATCTGACCTTTACGCTGAAAGGTACATTGGGTGAAACACCCAATGCCGCTCATGAAAATAAGGGCTACGGTACCGAAATTATTAAAGGAAGTTCAATTATGCTGTTCATGGGAATAGGTGCGCTGATTTTTGTGCCCGTTTTTAAAACCGTTACCCACCTCCCTCCTTATATTGGAATGCTGCTTGGTCTTGGTGTTTTGTGGGTTGTGTCAGAGATGATCAACCCCCATGCAGACGAAGCTCTTCGCAAACCCTACACGGCTGCAGGGGCACTTCAACGCATTGATACTTCTAGTGTGCTCTTCTTTCTTGGGATCTTGTTGGCAGTGGCTGCCTTGGAATCAATGACAACCCTTCATCACTTTGCGGAATGGCTGGACAAAACGGTAGGAAGCCAATCTGTTATTATAACACTCATCGGCCTGCTTTCTGCGGTGATCGACAACGTTCCGCTGGTGGCGGCTAGCATGGGTATGTACAGCCTCAATGCTTACCCGATGGATCATTTCATTTGGGAATATCTTGCTTACTGCGCTGGAACAGGCGGTAGTATCCTGATCATTGGATCGGCTGCCGGTGTGGCCGTCATGGGTATGGAGAAGATCGATTTTATCTGGTATATGAAACGGATTAGTCTCATTGCTATGCTTGGATATTTTGCCGGCTGCGGATCGTATTTGCTCATTTATCAACTTATCCATTAAACGTCAGCCTTCGCCAGGCTCAGTCTGACAGCCTGAGCCTGGCGGAAATGCGGCAGCCTAAACCTGTTGAAGTGTGTCAGCCTGAGCCTGTCGAAGGGTGACACACGGAGCCTGTCGAAGTCAATTTATTCTGAATGAAAATCCTGATGAAACAAACGTGTTGTTATGCTGTTCCAAACGGCTGATACCGGCTGAAATATCAAGCTGTAACTTGGGCAAGAGCAAATAGGTCATACCTCCATCCATGCCTTGTTCGCCCGGCCATTGATTGGATATGTAGCCAAAATACTCGGCAAACAAACCGATACGCTGAGTGGGCAGGTAGTTAAAACAAAATGAAGCCGTGAAAATACTTTTCCCATGGATGCTGTCCCAGATGTATCCCACATTGTAATTGATAGCGGTGTTCGGATAAAAGTCATTCTGAAATAACAGCAGTACATCATAGCCCAGATTGGCAGCATGTGAAGATGCCGGATTAAGGGGGATCACCACGTTGGCCATAATATCCGTTTCCGGAATCCATTGATCTTGCTTGATGACATGCATTTTAACGCCAATAGCCAGGGGTGAAACGCTCCTTAAAGTATTGACTTCCGTTCGGTCCAGTACATGCCGTGAGGAAACTCTAAGTTCTGAACGCTTGCTGATGCCGGTACGGAAAAGAGCAACGGGCAAATTATACAACTCGCCGGTGGACCTTTTAAAGTAGTCAAACCCAACTTCAAATTGATATGTCCCGCGCGGCACGGTAAAAGGCGATTCGGCTATTCCGGGCCTGTCTACGGTAAGTTCATTCAGGCCAACTTGTGAAAAAGCTACCTGAACCGCCAGCAGGTTAATCACAAGAAGAAAAATCTTCTTCGCAACGATCGAATGTGTTGTATGGCACATTTCTTTAATCAAGTAATACTGAAAACATCCAACTTTCTCATGCTAAAGAAGAATTGAAAGGTTAATTTCAATTGGATGTGAATTGAGACAATTCACACGAATAAAACTCAGTGGTGAGAATAGGATGTTAAAGTATGAGCGACCCGAAATTGATAAATAGCTTCTGATCGGGTTTGCCGGAATGCCGTTTTTGAAAATACGAGAAGAATTTTGCGTGATGCCTCACGTTAAAAATCAGTTGATTCGCGGCATAAACTAAATTAGAAGGGCGGGTATTGACCGTTCCGGAAACATTTATTTTAATTGATTCACGAAACTCCCGGACCGCGTTCTCCGAGTCTTCATTTGGTTGTGCGCCCGTTTCTGTTTGCGTCTGATCAATGAAATCAAGTTGCGAAAAGCACCCGGTTGAAGTGAGGAACAGCAGGATGAAACTAAGCGAAAGGATCCGTTTAATTTTCATTCGGTAAATTTAAAAATAATTAATTAAAAACAATACATTCCCTACTCACACTGGTGATGGTAATGACCAACAAGGTTAGGTTGTCCGGCCAGCATAAGCCTACACACTCCTCTTGACGGCGCAGCTAAAAGCTTTGCTGCGGAGTCAGCCCGAATTGTTATGCCTTCAATTCATTCTTCTTGCGATGCCAGATGAGATAGATCGCTGGCAAGGTAATTAATGTTAGAATAGTATCTGAAATCAACCCGCCAATCATAACAACGGCTAATGGTCGTTGTGTTTCAGAGCCTATGCCGGTAGAAAGGGCCGCAGGTAATAAGCCAAATCCAGCCATCAATGCCGTCATCACCACCGGGCGAACCCGTGATAGCGCTCCGTCAATGATAGACGTGCGCACATCCGCACCGGCTTCCTTCAACTTATTAAATACAGACACCAGGATCACACCATTTTGTACAGAGACACCAAAGAGCGCAATAAAACCAACCCCCGCAGAAATACTGAAGTGAATTCCTGTTATAAAGAGAGCCAGAATTCCACCGATCAAGGCAAAGGGTACGTTCATCAAGACGGCTACTGCATTTTTGGTGGAGTTGAACATGAAAAACAGCCACATAAAAATTAACGCGATCGAAATAGGGATGACAATCTTTAACTGATTGGTGGCCCTCACCTGATTTTCAAACTCCCCATTCCAGGTAAGATCGTATCCTTTATCAATTTTAATTGCAGCCCCCACTTTTTCCTGAGCCTCTGCGATGGTGCTGCCTAGATCACGACCGCGAACCGAGAACTTGATCGGAATAAACCGAAGATTATTCTCCCTATAAACAAAAGAGGGCCCGTTCTGTAGTTTCACATCGGCAATTTCGTGAAGGGGGATTTTTGTGTTGTTCGTACTGGGGATCATTAGCCGCTCAATAACATTTTCATTTTTGCGAAACTCAGGGGAAAAACGGACGCGAATATCAAATCTTCGCTCCCCGTCATAAAAGGTTGAAGCCTTTTTTCCACCCACGGCCATTTCGATTATGTCGTTGGCATCTTCCACGTTCACGCCATATCGTGCCATCTTTTCACGATCCAACTCGATGCGTAATTCCGGTGCGCCAAGACTCTTAAATATTCCCAAATCCTGAACGCCTCTGATGTTGGACATAATGGTCCTTACACTATCGGCCTTTCGTTCCAGCACCGCAAGATCATCGCCGAAAATTTTAATGGCCATTTCTCCCTTGACCCCTGAAACAGCCTCCTGAACGTTATCCGATATAGGCTGTGAGAAACCAAAAACAACTCCAGGAAAGCCCACCTTTAGCTTGTCCTGCATATCCTTTATTATTTCTTCTTTGGACAGTCCCCGTTTCCATTCTTTCTTGTGGAAGAGGTCAACAAAGAATTCAACATTAAAAAAGCCGGTTGGGTCAGTGCCATCGTTGGGCCGGCCATTTTGCGAGATGACTCCCTTCACCTCTGGATACGCTTGAAAGATCTTTCTCATTTCGGCAGACTTCTGATTGGCCGTGGTGAAATTCACACTTTGCGGCATGCTCGCCCGCACGTAAATGGATCCCTCATTGAGAGAAGGTAAAAACTCGGAGCCCAGTCCGGTAAAAATGAATACACTTATGGCCAGGAGCAGGGCCGAAGAGCCAATTCGCCTCCATGGATAATTTAAAGAACGTTCCAAAATGGGGCGGTAGAGCTTTTTGATCCATCTAACCAGAAAATTCTCTTTCTCAACAATGTTTTTTGTGAATAATAATTTACTTAGCAACGGCACGAGTGTCAGGGTAAAAATCAAAGCACCCATCAGTGCAAAGCCCATCGTGTACGCCAATGGACTAAACATCCGACCCTCTACCTTCTGAAAGGCAAAAATGGGTATCAACGCAGTGATGATGATTAGCTTGGCAAAAAAGATCGGTTTACCCATTTCGACAGACACTTCTGTAATCATTGACATTTTTCCCATGGCGTTAAACTTTTCAGCGCCCACCTTGATTTGCTTGTGGGCCAAATACGCAAAAACCCCCTCCACCATTACCACGGCCCCATCGATGATGATCCCAAAATCAATCGCTCCGATGGAAAGAAGATTAGCCGACATGCCTTTAATTTTCATGCAGATAAAGGCAAATAGCAGTGCCAGCGGAATGATGATGGCTACTATTACCGTGGCCCGCCAATCAAGGAGAAAAATTGAAACAATCAAGGTAACAAGCAGGATACCGATAGTAAGATTTTCAAGTACGGTATGAATGGTGAGATTGACGAGATTCGTTCGGTCATAGAACACTTTGATCTTTACTCCCTCCGGAAGCACGCGGTTATTTAAATCATCAATTTTCTTGTTTAAGTCTTTCAATACCTGGCTTGGATCTTCTCCTCTTCGCAATAAGACAATGCCCTCCACAACATCTTGTTCATTATCACGCCCGACCTTACCAAGCCTGGGCGTATAAAATTCGGTGACATGTGCCACGTCACGAATAAAGATTGGTGTTTCGTTAATGTTTTTAATAATGATCCTTTCAATATCCTTTATGCCCTTCACCAATCCCAAACCTCTTACCAGGAATGCCTGCTGACCTTTTTCAATCACGTCACCGCCTACATTTCCGTTATTTGCCTGAATGGCTGCGAAAACATCTTTGGGACTAAACTCATAGGATTTGAGACGTTGGGGATCGAGCGTAACCTCAAAGGTTTTCACTTCTCCACCAAAGCTTATTACATCGGCTATTCCGGGAACCGCTTTGAGTCGTTTGTCGATTACCCAATCCTGAATTTCCTTTAATTCACGTAGTGATTTTTGGCCACTTCCATCCAACGTGTACCGGTAGATCTCTCCAGTGGGTCCGGAAGGCGGCTGGACCTCCGCATCCACACCCTCAGGAAGGGTTACATTTTCTATCTGATTGTAAACTACCTGGCGGGCATAAAAATCATCCACATCATCTTCAAAGAAAATAGTGACAACCGAAAGGCCAAAGAGTGAAACGGAGCGTAGGCTCGTTTTCTTTGGCACCACGTTCATCTCCACCTCAATGGGGATGGTGACAAACTTCTCCATCTCCTCCGCACTTCGGCCCGGCCATTGGGTAATGATGATGACCCGGGTATTGATTACATCCGGAAAAGCTTCGATGGGTGTTAGCACAAACCCGCGTACGCCTAACGCGATGACCACGGCTGTACCCACGAATATGAGTATTGGGTTTTTAAGTGAAAATGAAATAATTGTTTTTATAAACTTGTTCATAGGGTACTCGAATTAATGAGTGGAGCCTCCGCCAGGACGGATCGCGCTCAGATTATTACTTTTGAAAAAAGTGCAACAGCCGACCGATACGTATCAATCCAATAATTTAAAGACAATATGTTAGAAAAGCCATGCGAATCTAAGCCCGTACGTTACCAGCCTGCCGTCCGCCTGCCCTTTAGCATAGACATTTGTCAGGGTTTGCGTGTACACCAAATGAACCTGGAAAACACTGGTCCCTCCACCTGAATCAATATCGAATCCCACAGACGCCTGAAGACCAAATTGGTTTCTCACGTAATTATCTGTAACCCAGTTGTAAGGATGAAAGCCATCTATAACGCTTTGGAAAGTCTGATTGACTCGCGAGGTATGGATAAGCGTAGGGCCCAGGGCACCGCTCAATCTCATCCCTTGCTGGAGGAAATCTTTCGGCGTTCGAAGCAATAGCGTCAATGGAAATTCAATGGTGCTGAAGCGCAACCTGTCGAGGTGGGTGGAATCAGGATCACCGCTGCGGTAGCCGGTGGGTGTATTCACAAAAACCCAGGGGTGGGCAAAGGCTCCCCCCGTAACGTCGGTACGGTTTATTCCGGCGCCACGTTGTTGAAAACCTACCCCCAGACCCACTCCAATAAATGAATTAAAATAATACTCCGCCCGTAAATTAAATCCCACGGAAGGTTT
>JANXYC010000094.1 GCA_025350305.1 Cyclobacteriaceae bacterium
AATTACATACCTTTGCTCTTGGCTGAGTTGTTTATATTTTGTCATCGCAACACAAGTTTAAATTAACTTGGTCAATTGAAGGGGGGATTCGTCCTCCTTTCTTTCAACCTCTTGTGTTGCACTTATTACTTGAACTTAGAATTTAAGAAATCACTTGAAAAATAATATATTCACCCATCAAATCTCATCGCCCAGGGGGTGGTCACACTTCCCGGAACAATCATTTTAATTTAAAGAAATGCAAAAGAATTTTCCGGTCTACAGACAACTTAATCAGACGGATTGCGGTCCAGTATGTCTTCAAATGATTGCTTCATTTCATGGAAAATCATGGTCCTTAGTGGAATTAAGTAAGAGGGCGGAGTTAAGAGAAGACGGCTTGTCTCTTTTGGGCCTCACTGAATTGGCCGAATCGATTGGATTTCAAACAGCGAGTCTGCGGCTTTCATTTGGTTCCCTGATAGAAATGGCTCCTTTCCCGTGCGTTGTGCATTTTAAAAGAAACCATTTCGTCGTTTTGTACGAAGTTGTTGAGGACCGATTTGTCATAGCAGATCCAGGTTATGGCCTTATACAGTTCACTCAGCATCAGTTCTTAAATCGATGGCTATCCAATGAAGCGGACGGTAAGTCTGGTGTGGTACTTCTGCTGGAACCAAAAGGTAGTTAGTTTTTAGTGGTTTTTTCATTGCAATATGAAGAGTTTGCAGAGTGTGGATTTCCGGTATTTGCTGGGCTTTCTGGTTCAGAACCGTAGATACGTATTTCACCTTTCCATACTCCTTCTAATAGGAAGCCTTCTTCAACTTTGTTTCCCAATCATAACCCAAGCGGTGGTTGACAAGGGTATTAATCAAAAGAGTATTGGCTTGTTATATGCGCTGTTACTTGCACAGTTAGCACTCACCCTGGGAAGAGCAAGCGTTGACCTAACAAAAAGGTGGGTTCTGCTCCATCTCAGCATGAGAATAAACATTTCGATCATTTCTGACTTTTTGAAAAAAGTATTTGCTATGCCAATGGCATTCTTTGAAACCAGAATGGTTGGGGATATTCTACACAGAATGCATGATCACGTCCGCGTGGAACGGTTCATTAGCTCGACAATGCTTGGTATAGTTTTCTCGGGCGTCAACATTGTCGTCTACTCAGTTGTTTTGCTTACATATAGCTTAGGAATATTAATAATGTTTTTGGTCGGCACTCTGATTTACATATGGTTTGTCTTAAGATTCATGAAGGGTCGAAGAAAACTGGATAAAAATAACTTCGATGAATCGGTTTACAATGAAAGTCAAGCGATCGAACTGGTTCAGGGCATGACCGAAATCAAAATGAACAACTGTGAGCGTCAAAGTAGAGTTGAGTGGGAGAATTCTCAGCTTAGGTTATTTCGGATAAAACAGACTGCCACCCGACTACAACAATGGCAAGAAGGCGGGGGTCTAATCATAGGTGAACTAAGAAACGTGATGATCACTTTCATGGCAGCTCAAGCAGTTATTTCGGGATCTATGACTTTGGGAATGATGTTGGCAATACATAATTGGTCAGCTGATGTCACCTATTTTGGACATCTTGAATTTCATGAGGGATTATCAGGAAACCAGAATCAGTTTAGAAAGAATCGGCGAAGTCCTTGAAAGTAAAACTGAGGATGAAGACAGTTCATCCGAGCACGATCAAACCGCAGTGAGTGGCTCAATAAGATTTGAAGAGGTCGCATTTGGCTATGACTCATCTCCGAAGAAAATATTGGATAAAATAACTTTCACAATTCCTTATGGGAAGGTTACCGCAATTACCGGTGAAAGTGGGAGCGGCAAAACTACGGTCCTAAAGCTCCTCGTCAAGTTCTTATCACCGAACTCAGGATCCATATGCATTGGAGGCAACAATTTACAGTCCATTAGTCCAGGGTTATGGCGAAGGCAATGCGGCGTTGTCATGCAAAACGGCTTTATTTTTTCAGGTACAATCGCAAAAAATATTTGTATGTCGATGGAAGAACTGAACCAGGATCGCCTGCGAGAGTCTTCTCGTATCGCCAGTCTTAATGAGTTCATTGATTCCCTGCCGCTTGGGTATAACACCAAAGTCGGTCCAAAAGGAACCGGATTAAGTCAAGGTCAGCGACAACGTATTCTAATCGCCAGAGCCATTTATAAAAAACCAGACTACCTATTTCTTGACGAAGCAACCACCGCCCTCGACTGCAAGACAGAAGCTGTTGTCTTGGAGAATTTGACCAAACAGTTCTCAGGCAAAACAGTCGTTATAGTGACTCATAGGCTTAACACTATTAAAGATGTCGATCAAATTGTAGTTATGAATCATGGTCGGGTTCTCGAATTTGGAATTCCAGACCAGTTGCGCGACTTTCAAGCAGATTATTTTGAGCGGGTCAAAAACCAAATTGAGGTTGACGACCAGGGAATTGATAAATCAAAAAAATGAGTTTGCTGAAGTATTTGGAACGAGCTAAGAGGATGGATGATCTGATCAGACGGAAAGCGACCGGATGTAGCGAAGACTTTGCCGCTAAGTTGGGTATTTCTAAGAGACTGTTGATGGAGCACCTCCACGATTTAAGGGACCTAGGGGTGCCTATCCGGTTCAGCGATTTAGAGCAGACTTATTATTATGAGGCGGATTTCCACTCAATATTCAATAAAGGAAGCTCGATTAAATAAGGTCATGAGCGCAACTCCCATTTAATTAAAAACCTCGGTCAGTGCAGAACGGCTGCACTACAGTTTAGTATCCTTGTTGAATGGCATCAGTATTAGAACAATTTGTTCGGCAAAATGGATATTTTGAAGTCGTCGGTGCAGACTTGAATCTGCAACATCTTAGCCATCCTGATTATTCAAGTATTAAGTCGATCACTGATACGTTAACATATTTTGAAATTGACAATTTGGCCGTTAATGTTCCAAAAGAAAGTTTGGATCAATTGCCAAGTACCTTTCTGGCATTCATGAATCCAAGTGAAAAGGAATCTTATGCTCTGGTGAGAATTGGGCAAAATAAGATTCATCTAAATTTTGAAGAAGCCCCTTCCAAAATAGTTAGTGAATCCGACTTCAAGAAACTTTGGTCGGGCGACATGGTGGCCATTGAATCCTCAAAAAAAAAGCCACCCCTGGCATTTGACTTCAAGTTAGCTGCCGTCCTTGTTGCATTCGCAATATTATTGGTGTTGCAGATCTTGAATTTTTCTGTCTACGGGATTGCGTCGCTTGGCCTCTCGATCCTTGGAATATATTTCAGCAATTTGATTGCTAAGCAGGAACTCGGTATTTACAGCTATACTGGAGAGACATTTTGCAGAATGATTGACAGTGCTACGAGTTGTGCCGATGTTATTAAATCGGCTAAGTCAAAACTCTTTGGTAAAATTCCGTTGACAGATCTATCCGTCATATACTTCTTTGGTAGTACAATGGTTTGCTCTTTATTAGGCCCTAATATTGAGTTTAATCTTTTAGCGACGGGACTTAGCTTGCCTGTCATCTCCTATTCTATTTTACAACAGTGGTTCGTTATTAAGAAATGGTGCACTTTGTGCATAGTCATAGTTGCCATATTTTGCATCGAAGGCATTCTTGCAGGGTTGCTGCTCGACGTTAACTCAGCGACTTTAAGCTTGGACTACACATTAAGATCAATACTTCTTTTTGTCGTTGTTGCTTTCTCTTGGACGCTGATCAAACCGATGATCAAAAATGGGGAGCTATTAATTGAAACGCGAAGGAAGTTCCTGAAATTCAGGAGAAACCCACTGCTATTTGACGTAATGCTTCGCCAACGGATTATTAAAAATAAATTTCCAGGTAGGGATCGTCTTGAATTTGGGTCTGGCTCACCGAAGGTAAAAATAGATGCAATTACCAATCCATTTTGTGGTTTTTGCGTCGAAAGTGCCATGACATACGACAAACTTTTGGCAAAATTCGGAAGTGTCGTGCAAATTAACCTGATCCTCAATGTTCCTTTTGATCAGCCTGAGAATCCGTCAACAAAAATAGCATGCAGAATGATCGATTTGTACAAAGAACTTGGTCAAGCTGATTGCTGGATTGCAATTAAACGTTGGTTTGAAATCCGGGATGTAGAGAAGTGGCAAAAAATATATGGCGTCTCAAACAACCTCAACAAATATTGTAACACAGCACTATTAGAAAACAGGAAGTACTGTCAAGAAAATAGCCTCCACTATACCCCAATAACAATCATAGATAACTACATGTATCCACTTGAGTATCAGATTGTCGATTTACCACTTATGTTAGAACCAATAATAGAAGATCAGGAAAAGATCAACGCTGAAATTGCAATGAATGAGCTTTTAGAACGGACGCAAAACCCGAGTGTCCAAAATGTTCGGGCATAGAAAACTCTAACCTTAAAAAACTATGTTGAAGTCCATTTTGCAAATGACAGGCGCCAAGGCGCTCACAAAAGATGAACAGAGGAGAATCAAAGGTGGTAATCCCTGTTGCGATCCAATTAATCAGTGCTGCATTAATTGGGGCCTAGATGGTGGCTGCAATGCCAACTTAAGTCGGCAACTTTGCCAGGCAAACGGAGGTTACTGCTATTGCCCAACTGGATGCTATTGGTGCTTTAGTGATTACGTATTCTGTCAATGTGCCTGACAGAAACTCCCAACAAGTATTTCACTCATTGTAGCCAGAGTTATCTCCAGATGTCTTGTCATAAGATGGATTTTGTCTATTGGTTGAGTAAGTGTTTGCTAAGCTTGGTCGCATTTATTGCCGTTGGATCCTGCCTCGATCGAATCTATTTTGATGTCGAAAAGCCACCGCAAGCGATATCAATAGATGGTTTTATTTCAGATCAGCCGGGTCCGTACCGAGTGATGGTATCCACTACATTCGATATCGATTCCAAAGTCAATCTAAAGACTGCCGTTACCGTGAAAGGCATTTCAATATCGGACGACCTTGGTTATACCGAAGAACTAAAGCCCGTGTATGTGGGCATTTACGAAACCGTACAAATTCGAGGCGCGGTTGGAAGAGTTTACAAACTGAGGGTAGAATTCTTTGATGGCGGCGTGTATGAGTCAATTCCGGATACACTGCTTGCTGCCGGCAAGATTGATAGCATTTATGCTGAACTAAACTCCAATGGAAATTCTCCTGCGAGCTTGGAATCGGGAACTCAATACGGCTTCGATATTTACGCCAAATCTTTTGTGGGCAATTCGAACAACAATCGATTTATGTGGAGTTGCCGAAGCACATTCAGAGTGGATACCCATCCTGAATTAGTCCCAGCTGCTAAGCAAAAATGTTACCTTCAGAAGAATGGCGTTTGTACTTTTATCCCGCCATGTTCTGGGCTCATAAACCGAGGCTCAAGCGCATCTCCAATCTATGTCAGAGTCGAGCCCTGTACGTGCTGTACCTGTTGGTACGACTTCTACAATATTCGTGTTGTACTTAGCGACAACACATTTACGTCAAGATTGTCTTCCACGATTGGACCGGTGCATAGAGTTCCGCTAAGTCCTTTTGTATTTTTATTCAAGGTAAGAGTGGAAGTCATTATGAGGAGTCTGACCTTGCAAACGTATCATTGGTGGAAAGCCATTTATAACCAGCAACACGCAACTGGCAGTCTCTTTCAACCGGTCACAGGAAAGATACCCCTAGGCTTCGTTAAGCTTTCAGGAGCTGCCTCAAACGTTCAAGGAATTTTCTTTGCTGCGGGCCTAAGTAAAACCAGTATATATTTAACGCCTAATGACATACCCTTTAAAGACTATCTCGGGAAGATAAATCCTGATGCACTAAATGACAATTGTTTTGAGTTGTTCCCTAACGCGACAAATACAAGACCCACGTTCTGGGTTGATTAGGACAAGGCCAGCCCGGATCGGGCTGGCTCCTTCCTTTCCCAAAATCCCCCCGCCTCGTGTTGGTGTTCAGTTGACAGCGCGCGGGCGACACCAACGCGCGCCGCGAACTTAAATGCAAACTTTAAGTCTGTCTGGAAAGCAGGATTTTATTGCCGCATGATTTTCTCGAGTTTGTATCCGGAAGAATACAAGTATTCAAGTGCGCGATTTTACCTTTGCAACGAGAAGGATTGGGATTTTCTTTCGCATATTGAAGGGTAGGGCGGTTGGGTTGAGCAGAGGCACAGGAGTGCGTGCTGCTGAACGTGCGCAGTCCCGCCTTCGCGAAACGCTCCTGACGGGCAAGGCGCGTTGGTGTCACCGCCGCGCAAGCCCACTTGGATAATCAAACTAATTTCCCGGCTGGAAAGTAGTTGTGCCATACTGGGCACACCCAACGTGTTTATTCAATGCTGGTCGGGAAGTGTAAAAATTTGGTTTTATCTTTCACATAACGTTCGGTATCGTGGGAGAGGACGCGGCTTCGAAAAGCCCAGCACTGAATAGACACCAACGTTGTGCCCCATTGCAAGCTTCGATTAACGATAGAAAATATTTCGTAAATTGCTACAGCTATGACAACGAAGGAAATCAAATCAGAAATTGAAAAGGCTTTAGACGGGATACCTGAGAATGTTCTTCAAGAAATTTTGGATTACTTGAAGGTCATCCGTAGCAAGTCTGCTGACAAAGTGAAATTGACCAAAAATCTGCGTGATATTTTGACGGAGGACAAAGACCTACTGGAAAGACTTGCTAAATGATCAGTCTCAAAGAAGTCGAAAGTATTCACGAAATTCTTATTGATAAATTTGGAGGCTCAAAGGCATCAGGGATCAAGGAGGTTTAGAATCAGCTATTAATCGTCCCTACCAGACATTTGATCAGAAAGAACTCTACCCAACTCCCATCGACAAAGCCGCTGCAATTTTCGAAAGTATCATCTCCAACCATCCATTCATTGACGGAAACAAGCGAACAGCTTATGTATTGATGAGATTAATTCTCCTGCAGAGCGGACTAACTCTCAACGCGGACCATGATGAAAAATATCAGTTCGTGATTGCTGCCGCCAAAGGCGAGATAAAATTTGACAAAATCCAGGATTGGATAACGAAAAATGTGCATTGAAAGCAACGAGGCACAATAAATAAGGCTTCATGTGGTCGGCATGACCCAGCATGAAGTCCCGAACGCTTTCGGGATTGCACCAAACCTTCGGTAGCGGTGAGTCAGTATTTGCTGATCTGCCTCCAGTCTTTTTTTTCGGCCTTCTGGTAATGACTGTTGAGTTGCTCATGAATCAAGAGAAGAGTTTTCTGTTTACGTTTACTACTCAGGATTCCGTAGTGACGGATGCGTGGAAATCCTTTCGGAAGAATAAGAAGTGAAAACCTGCGGACAGGTTATTCGCATCCGCTTTCTGTGCAATGATCACACTTTTTTGATAAACCAGATGGTTCCCAATAACTTTTACCATTTGGAATTACCACTCAATTAGGCATTGAGCCTGATATTCGACACAAAATCCTATGTAACTTTAAAAACAAAGCATTAGTTTGGATTGTAGAAGTATTACTATTAACTTTGAATGCAATATTCACAATTATGGCAGTATTATCATTTAAGCTTAACGAGCACCTCTACATCAGAGATCCTCAACACACCGAATTGGGGCAGAATATAATTAGTAAGAGTGTTGAGATGATTGACCAATTAGGTTTTGAGCAATTCACCTTTAAAAAGCTGGCTGCTGAAATTGAATCCACTGAAGCATCTGTCTACCGTTATTTTGAAAACAAGCATCGCTTGTTGCATTATCTTATTTCATGGTATTGGAATTGGATGGAATATAAAGTCGATTTGGCGACTCGCAACGTGCACAAGCCGGAGGAAAGGTTGAAAGCATGCTTACGTATAATTGCTGAAGAGAAAAAATTTGATCCTTCCTTTGAGTTTGTCAACGAGGAAGCTTTACACCGTATTGTTGTTGAGGAATTGGATAAGACATACCTTACCAAATGGGTTGAAAGCGATAATAAAGACGGTCTTTTTGGAAGTTTTAAATCGCTTTGCGAGAAGATTGCAGGCATTGTACACGAAATAAATCCGGCCTATAAATTTCCGAATTCTTTGGTAAGTACGGCATTGCTTGCAGCGAAGCAGCAATATTTCTTTTTATCTCATCTTCCATCACTTACAAACATCAAACAGGATAAAAACAAGTATGAAAAGATTTATGAGTTCCTGGAGACGGTGGTATTCAATACTATAAAAAGATAATCATGCTGTCCAACGATCAAATTTATAGAACTCTTCGAGAAGTCTCTGTTGCTACTCGTCATGATTTCAATCTTGAAGACATTCATCATGTAGAAACAAATAAACGGATCTATGATGAATCGCAACTCAATGAATTTGAGCGAGACTTGACTGAAGCTGGCAATAAGATTCGTTTGCTTTTCCTGGAGTATCATTTGGATGATGCGTCATTCAAGGATTTTATTAAGGGAGAATCTGGTCTCATTTTTGCGTTTATAAAAGAGAACGACCGAATTAAACCTATTTTACTGATCCCTGAAAAGAAGGGTAATTATCAGATCATTATAGACGAGACGAATAATTATAAATCAGATGTGACAATCGGTGATTTGGATTTGATCTGTGATGCTACTGGTCAAATCCATTTTTTCACCATATTCAATTACCAAAGCCCACTCAGTGCTTCAGAGGAGGCTAGCCCTATAAGTCCTGTAAGGCGACTATTTCGTTTACTGGGTACAGAGCGCAAAGAGATTTTTTATATTATATTTTACACGTTCATTATTGGCTTCGTCAGTCTGATCCTACCACTTGGAATACAAACTACTGTAGAACTGGTATCGGGTGGCGTTATTTTCAGCTCTGTTTATCTAATGATCGGTTTGGTGATCTTGGGAGTCCTGCTCGCAGGCGCACTACAAATTGTTCAAATCAGTTTAGTTGAATTTCTTCAACGAAGAATATTTTCGAAAGCAGCGTTCGAATTTGCTTACCGCCTTCCCCGACTAAGGATGGAAGCAATCATGAAAAGCTATGCGCCAGAATTAGTGAATCGATTCTTTGATGTCATTACTATTCAAAAGGGGTTACCAAAACTTTTAATTGATCTTTCTTCCTCTATCATTCAGATTTTATTTGGGTTGCTACTCATTTCCCTTTATCACCCTTTTTTCGTTTTCTTCGGAATATTTTTATTAACCTCTTTGTTGATTATTTTTTATTTAACAAGTCCACGAGGACTTCATTCAGCCATTCAGGAATCAAAATATAAATACAAGGTGGCTCAGTGGCTGCAGGAGTTAGCAAGGGCTCTCCCTTCTTTCAAACTTGCAGGAAATACGGATTTGCCCATTCGCATGACCGACTATAGCATCAACAACTATTTAAAAAATCGAAAGATTCACTTCAATATTCTGGTCACTCAGTTCTCCTTTATCGTACTTTTTAAAGCTTTGATTACCGGAGGACTTTTGATCATGGGAACACTGCTTGTGGTTGACCGAAAAATAACTTTAGGTCAATTTGTTGCTTCTGAAATTGTAATTATTCTAATCCTCAATGCGGTGGAAAAAATAATCATGTACATGGATGTTGTGTACGATTTACTGACAGCCATAGACAAAGTTTCACATGTTACTGACATCCCTATAGAGAAGACAGGCGGTGTTGATTTTGTAAAAACAGACCCGAAAGGCCTCGGTATCCGAACAAAGGATTTGAGCTACCGGTATGCCGGAGCTGATCGTTACGCGCTCCTAAATATGGACCTTCAGGTAAATCCTGGCCAAATCGTATGTATATCGGGGCCAGGGGATGCTGGGAAAACAACACTGACAAATATTCTGACTGGATTTTACACGGATTTTGAAGGTGTTGCCACCATCAATCAATATTCCTTGCGAGATGTAGACTTAACGCACCTTCGAGATCAGGTTGCAAAAAATATTTCCCAAGAAGACCTGTTTGACGGAACGCTGTTGGAAAATTTAACGGTTGGCAAATCAAATACCACCATGCAGCATGTAATGGATGCTATTAATAGTGTGGGGTTAAGCGATGACATAAACCGTATGCCGAAAGGACTTGAGACGCCCGTTATCAGTGGAGGGAAAGGCATGTCCCATACGTTAGTTCAAAAATTGATTCTTGCCCGATGTCTGGCCAAAAGGCCCAAACTAATTGTACTAAACGATTTCTTTACTGCCTTAACGAAGTCTGATAAAATGAAGCTCTTAAGTTGCCTGATACGTGAGGATCGTACATGGACATTACTGGTAATTTCAAACGACCCGTTGATCATGAGTGCTTGTGAAAACCTCATTATCATGGAGCAGGGTAAAATAAAGAGTGAAGGCACCTTCGAAGGCTTATTAAAAAAAGGAGAGCTAACTGATTTTATCTATTAAGACACTATGTTTAATCTATCCTCTAATTCAATTAAGAATAAGGTACCGCAAGACAATCTGTATTCGTTACGGTCGCTCAACACACCAATGGCTGGAAAAATTCTTGCGAGATGGCTCATGGTTATTGGGGTATTATTCATCATCATTCTTTTTTTTCCGTGGCAGCAAAATATTCATGGCACGGGCCAAGTAACAGCGCTTTCGCCAAGCAATCGTCCACAGACCATTCAAACTATTATAGCGGGAAGAATTCAGGATTGGAAAATTAAGGAGGGACAATTTGTGGAAAAGGGTGACACAATCGCAATCATTAGTGAAGTAAAGGAAAAGTACTTTGACCCTAAAATGTTGCTGCGATTACGCGAAGTAATTGGATCAAAAGAAAAAAGTCTATCCTCAAAGGATTTAAAAGCCAGGGCACTCCAAAGACAAATTAGGGCACTAGAAGATGGGATGAAAATAAAGATGGAACAATCGCGGGCTAAACTTGAAGCCGAGCGGGTCAGGTTCTCTAATGCTAAAAATCAATACGAACGGAATAAAAAACTTTTTGAAGCGGGGAATATTCCGTTAACAAAATTTCAGGACATAGAATATAAGTATCAGGGAAGCGAAGCTGACTTTATGAATGCTGAAATTGAAATCGACCGGGTGCAGGCGGAGTATCTTGATAAGATCAATAAAGCCGAATCAGACCTTAATAATACTTTGTCCGAACAATTCGAAACACAGGCTGACTTAGCCAAGTTGGGCAATGAGTATGTAAATATGGAAATACGGAGCCACCAATATTTCATTCTCGCTCCCCAGGCAGGACAGGTAGTAAAGGCAACGAAAGCCGGTATAGGAGAAACAATCAAAGAAGGAGATCCTGTTTGTTCGATCATGCCGCTATCCACTGATGTGGCTGTAGAGATATACGTAAAAGCGATGGATGTGCCTTTGATTAGTAAGGGACGAAAAGTACGAGTTGAGTTTGATGGATTTCCAGCACTTCAATTTTCAGGATGGCCGAGCATATCTGTTGGGTCATTTGGAGGGATTGTGGAGGTAATTGATGTGGTCAATACGAGCCCGGGGCGATTCAGAATCTTAGTTAAACCCGATTTAAACGATACTGCCTGGCCGAAACAAATTCGGGTTGGCTCCGGTACGAAAAGCTGGGTTATGTTGGATAACGTTCCGGTTTGGTATGAACTCTGGCGGCAACTTAACGGCTTTCCGCCTAGCTTATATGCCGAACCAAAGTCCGATCAACCAGAAAATGAAAAAGGGAAGAAAGAAGTAGAATCTACATCATCATGATATGAGAAAAATAGTCCTCTTTACATTATTTATTTTAGCTGCTGAGGCAAACGCTCAAACCAAAAGCGCACTTGATTCAATTTTTGTATTGCCGGATAGTATTTCCTTCTTTAACATAGAGACTTTCTATACCTCCATTCTTCAAGCACATCCGATTGTTAAACAAACACAACTTTTAAATGAAGTTGCCAAGCAAGAGATAAGATTGGCCAGGGGTTCTTTTGATCCAAAAATTGAAAGTAGGTGGAACACAAAAGAATTCAACGATAAAGACTATTACAATAAATGGATTGCTTCCTTCACCGTGCCAACCTGGTTCCCACTCGATCCTAAGATTGGAATTGAGCATAATAGCGGAGCATACATCGATCCCGAAAATTCTGTTCCCGATGCTGACAATAATCGGCAAATTTTTAGCGGTGTATCCCTACCCATTGGGCGGGGATTATTTACGGATGAGCGAAGAACAGCACTGAAGCAAGCCAAACTTTTCACAAAAATGGCGGAGGCAGAGCAAATTAAACTTATCAATAAAATTCTATTAGATGCTGCCAAAGATTACTGGCAATGGTATTATTTTTACTACAACTACCGGTTACTCTCTCAGAACACCGTTATCGCAACAGAGATTTTCAGGCGCGTGAAGTTAGATGCCAGCCTGGGCGAAGCTTCCGCCATCGATACGGTTCAAGCTAAAATTACTTTGCAGCAACGAATTGTGGAGCGACAGGAATCGTATATGGAATTTATTAATGCTGGAATAAAAATTTCAAATTACCTGTGGGATGCTCAAGGAAATCCATTACAGCTATCCCAAAATGTTGCTCCGCTATTAGTTCGTGATGACGGGCAAATGCTGGAAACCCAAACGTTGCAATACCTTACCGCTTTAGCGAAAGAGAATCACCCAGACCTTGTAAAACTTACCGTAAAACTTAATCAGTTAGAAGTGGACCGGAAGCTTGCTGTTGAATACCTAAAACCGAGGCTGGATTTAAGTTACAATTTTCTTAATCAGCCCATCAGCCCTGGCGGTGAGTTTCAATCATTCACTTTTCTAAACAACTACAAGTTTGGCCTGGATTTTTCCATACCGATTTTAATCCGAAAGGAACGCGCCAAACTAGAGCAAACAAAAATTAAAATTCGCAGTACCGGGTATGAGCGTACGCAAGCCGAACGGGAAATTATTAACCAGATTAATTCCGTTTACAATCAAATTGTGAATACCAATATTATTCTGGACCACCAAAATGCCATTGCTCATAACTATGAACGATTACTGAAGGCTGAGCTTCTTAATCTCGAAAATGGTGAAAGTGATCTTTTCAAGATCAATGTGCAGCAGGAAAAACTAATCCAGGCACAGTCGAAAGTTCTTAAGTTAAAGGCGGAGTACGAGAAACTAAAAGCTACACTCTATTGGGCTGCCGGAGTCAGGAATTTGAGTTTAGAGTAATTCTGGAATCTGCCATCAACTTAGTTTGTCCTGTCTCAACTTGGATTTGTGTCGAATTTGGGGAATACGTGTAATAATATGTTTGCTCAACCACTTTCACCTAATGAAACCCATCGCTCTTACAGTCATATTTCTTAATATTTTATTGTTTGCTAATTCACAAGCTTATATAAAAGAAGGAAAAAACCGGTATACGTTTGCCCAGACCACAATCGGTTATAATCTTGATTTTACTCCAGCCTCTGGAATATCCATACTACCGTAATAATGGAGTAATGGAGAAATTCAATTTTGGCAATAGCATTACTCCGGTCTTTACTATTACTGGATTGCATTTTTGGGGACACGTAGAATTCTTTACAGGATTCGCCTTGCCTTCTATTAATCTTGATAAGAACTTTTATTCATTCTCAAGATCAGCAGGAACTGGATTTAAATTGTTTCCCCTTCAAATTCGTGAAAGACGTCTTACCCCATTTTTCGGATCGGCAGTATCTTCATTTTCTTACCAATTAGATGAAGCAGTGAAACTTAAACGCTTAGAATTTCCGATTCTTTTTGATATTACTTATTCATCTAAACATGGGTTGATTGAATTTGGAGTTAATTACTACTCCGCTAATTCGGATCAATATTATGTGAATAAGTATGAAGCCGTCAACCTCTCAACTCCACCATTAGCCTTTTCCCTCGATTATAAATATTTTTCTGATTTCACAAATGGTTCTTATAAAAACGACCTTTCTGGTGAACCAGAAAGGAAGTATGAGAAGTTAAAGAAATCATGTTATATTTTCTTGCAACTGTTAATATTGTTCGTACCAAGCAAACTTGTTTTGAACAATGTTTGATTTTTCTTTTTTAACGTGATTCAGAAATGATGCAGCCACAGGAGAATGATTTTTACCTTTTAGCCAAATCAAACGCCACACTGTTTTAATGGGCAATCCATTTACAGGAACAATTTGTAAATCTCCATCGCGCAGCTCATTCTTTATTCCAATCAATGGCATGATTGAAAATCCAAGACCCGCTATCACTGCCTGCTTAACGGCTTCATTAGAGGTAAGTTCCATTTTCTTTAGAACAGGAATATTGTGTCGTTCAATAAAAGATTCCATTGTTTCACGTGTGCCAGAGCCCTTCTCTCGGTAGATAAGTGGCAGTTCCTTAAATAGCTCTTTGTTATACACACTTTTTTTAAACTTTTGTTCCGTATTGCCAACCAGATATAATTTATTTTGAAGCAAATCCAATTTCTCGATATTAAGAATATTGGGGAGGATGGAGACTAAAGAAAAATCTACTTCATTGTTTTTCAAACTTTCCACTACTCTGGACTTATTTGTTACGTCCATCACTAATTCAATACCTGGATGTTGCTTAACAAATGCTGATAGAAAGTAAGGCATTACGTATTTACCAGTAGAAACAACAGATAGCTTCAATCTCCCGGACAATTGACCTTTGAACTTAAGTGTTTTATGGTTTATTGTATAAACCTGGTTCAAAATACTCTCTACAGACTCAGCGATTTCCTTTCCAAAATCAGTAATGTAAATTTTTCGGCCAACTACTTCTGTTAGTGGTATGTCGAATTGGTCTTGAAAGTTTTTCAACTGAATGGAAACGGCAGGTTGTGTCAATTTGTACAGGATCGTGATCGCGGAATCGCAAAGGTATATTTGACAAAGAGTGTTGATGAGGAAAATAAGCAGGGACTGTTCTTCAGCTACAAAAGGCTTTGTAAAAAAGCGGCTGGAATTGTGAGAGAAGTTAGTTCTGAGTACCGCTATCCTACCGCGTTGATTTCTACCGTGGTGGAAAGCTCATACGACAGGAAGCCGGCATCACTGAATACTTGACCGAGTTAGTGTTTAAGGCAATTAAATAGTTTGCCGGTTTACGCTGGCTATATTGGCATCCATGATTTTCAACAAAGATAAGACTCACTCCGCCTCGTGTTGGTGTTCAGTTGGCAGCGCGCGGGCGACACCAACGCGCGCCGCGAACTTAATGCAAACTTTAAGTCTGTCTGGAAAGGAGGATTTTATTGCCGCATGATTTTCTCGAGTTTGTACCCGGAAGAATACAAGTATTCAAGTGCGCGATTTTACCTTTGCAACGAGAAGGATTGGGATTTTCTTTCGCATATTGAAGGGTAGGGCGGTTGGGTTGCGCAGTGGCACAGGGCAAGCGAAAAGGTGTGTGCTGCTCAACGTGCGCAGTTGCGTTGGTGTCGCCGCCGCGCAAGCCCACTGAACACCAACGGGGGCGGCAAAAGATGTTATTCAGCTTGATGATGTAGATAATCTTGAACTTACCGGTAAAGCGTTTACAGATGTTTACTTTGATTATATGATTGGTAACGCACCTGCAACGAAACTGAAGATGTTCTTACTGATATTAGATTTAAGGGAACCTCTAAAAACTCTTATTTAAAAAAAAGATTTTGTCCAGATTTAGAGAAATTT
>JANXYC010000101.1 GCA_025350305.1 Cyclobacteriaceae bacterium
GTCTGAAACATTCAATCCGGGTAACCTCCACAACGCTTCCGGTGATTTCTCTCAGGTGATGGTGGCCGCCATGAAGAAAGCAAACCTTATTTATAAGGAGGGGAAAGGTAAGAAATAGACCGGGTCAAATACCCTGGTACTATCCCATTGAAGATAGTATCATTGCATTTCGTCAAATTAATTGCTACAGGTACAGGAGCCGGTGATGATGCCGGGTATGGAGCGCGTCTTCCCGACACGTGCCTTCATTCAAAACATTCGATAGCCAGATACCCTTTTCCATTTCCATGATAATCTCACAATATATAATCTCAAATTCCAATCAATCAGACTTCATTGCTTGTTGCTCATTCCTTTCCCCTTATTCCTGAAAAATTTGGAGTCAGGAAGCATCGATCTGCCCAATTCATCAAATTGGTGCCTTGCCTTGGGAGTATTTGATCGTAATCCCTTAATATTGCACTCCCAAAATCAGAGATAATGCTGTAATTTTGGGAATTCCGGCAAATTCTTCCTTAGCTCAGCTGGTTAGAGCATCTGACTGTTAATCAGAGGGTCCTTGGTTCAAGTCCAAGAGGAAGAGCATGATCGACAGGCAGTTACGTAATTGTAACTGCTTTTTTTCATTTTTAGCCGCTACCGATTAAAGGTGGATTAGAGGTTCAAAGCAGTAAAGGGGATATAAAAAAAATTGTCTGAATCGGGATTTGCTTGATTTAAAGATGATCGGGATTTTCTTCAGGTGGTGTAGCTCGTTTGTGGCTAGATTAGCATCATGTCATTGGATGAAATCATCTATACAATTAATGGTTGCGAAAAAAATGTCTGAATCGGATTTGCTTGATTTAAAGATGATCAGGATTTTCTTCGGGCGGCGTAAGTCATTTATAGTTAGATTACATCGTGTCATTGGACGATATTACCTACACTATTAATGGTTGCGCTATGAAAGTGCACAATACCCTTGGCAACGGCTTTCAGGAGGTTATTTATCAACGGTGTCTGGTCATTGAAATGGAACAGGTCAACCTGAATTTTGGACGGGAAATTGAACAAAAGATTTTTTATCATGGCAGGGAGGTCGGCACCCGCCGGGCAGATTTTGTAGTCGAGAATAAAGTTATTGTGGAGTTGAAAGCGGTAGTTCAATTGGAAGATGTACACTTAGCTCAAGCTAAGAATTATGTGGTAGCCTACGATTTTCCCGTTGGCCTCTTGATCAACTTTGGGGCCACCAGCCTTCAGTTTAAAAAAGTATTCAACCCAAAATATCATCCAGCCCCTCATAAACCACCGAAATCCTGAAAATGTCTGAATCAGGATTTGCAGGATTTATGGATAAGGAGGATCAATGCCTAAGCAGGGTAAGTAAATGAAAAGAGTGCAATTTTAAATCCGTGAATCCTGAAAATTTCTGATCCATGTATTATCCTGAAAATCCGTACATACTGTAAATCCTGATTCAGACAAGTGGCCCGGATCCTCCTAACTCACAGCACTCCTTTAATCCATCCTCCATCAACAGCCAGGGATACTCCTGTAATGTAGCTGGCTCGTGCACTGGCCAGGAAGGCTACTGCGGCGGCGAATTCTTCGGGTTTTCCAAACCGTCCCAACGGTATTTCAGCGGTAACGGAAGCAAACGATGGATTGCTTTCAATAAGCCTTGTCAGCCGTGCGGTTTGGGTGTATCCCGGCATGACATTGTTTACCGTTATGTGATACTCACCCAATTCATTGGATAGGGTTTTCATCAGCCCTACCACCGAGGAGCGCACCGCGTTGGATAATATCAAGTTGTTGACTGGTTGTTTTACAGCTTGCGATGTAATGGAAATGATGCGGCCCCATTTTCGCTCTTTCATCCCTGGCAGGAAACCTTTGACAAGCCCGACTACACTTCCGAGCAATTGCTGCACGGCAATGTCCCAATCTTCTGAGGTAAATTCTTCAAACTTTCCCGGCGGTGGTCCACCCGAATTGGTTACAAGAATATCTACTCCTCCAAACTCTTTCAGTGTTGCATCAACAAAGTATTCCCTGTCCTTGGCGATCGATAAGTCTCCAGCCAACGAGAGCACGGTAGTGCCCATCGTTTTGATTTCTGCTTCAGCCGCTTTGAGCGACTCTTTGTTTCTTCCACAGATGACTATTCTGGCACCTTCTCTGGCAAGTTCCAGGGCCACGCTTTTACCCAGTCCCAGGCTTGAGGCCCCGACAAAGGCCACTTTATTCTTTAATCCTAAGTCCATGGGCTATTTTCTCAAGTAGTGATCCGAACCATCGAGCCAGTCCTGGCGCGGCGGGGCCCAGGTATCGACTTCTTCTACATCGCCGATCATCAGTGCTTCATGGGGGAGGTTGGATGGAATGACAACCACATCACCTGGACCTAACTCCATTGACTGCTCTTTATTCGCTCCAAACCAAAACCTCATCTTACCCGATACGACCTGCGTAACCTGTTCGTGCATGTGGCTGTGCAGCGGCACCAGGAAACCGTCTTTGAAATTCATGCGGGCTATCATCAGCTTCTCACCCGTGACGATTCTTCGTTTCATGGAAGAGTTTACTTCTTCCACGGGAACAGAGTCCCAGTTAACGTTCTTAAGCATTCTGGATATGGTTTAAGATTATTCTCAATTCTCAGTTCTCAATTCTAAGCTTTTTCAATGTTCCTTCTGATAATGCTCCCTTAAAATATCCTCCGCAAAATCATTGGTCAAATCCCGTACTGTTGTGTGCACGTGGTTGGCGTTGTTTTGTGTATTGTCATATTCGATGAGCAGCATGGGACCTTGAATCCGGTAATACTGGGCGACTCCCGGAACGCGGCTTCCGGCCCACGCAAAGGACAAGTTGTCAATTCCAGCCGCTGTGATTTTACTCATCAGTCTTTCAGAAAAATCAAATGCATAATTTCTGACAAACACATTCAGCAATTGGAGAAATAACTTTTTTTGAATTTCATCCAGCGCAGTGAATTTAATTCCGTCGGGCTTCAAAAATACCGCCTTCCTGTTGGTCCCCGTAATAATTTCCGCCGGCGCTTTGTCGGCAAATATGGCTTGCTTCAATTGCGTTTCTGTAAGAGCATTCACCAGGGCAAAACCCAAATCCGTTTCCATCTTCAGCACTTCCTTACCTTTTTCCGGCCCGGAACGTACAATCCCGGGATTAGAACCAAAAAATGAGGGTGTCGAAGAAACAATTTTTCCATCTGTCGATGCAAAGTTGAGGGCAACATGATGACCTTCAAATCGCCAGGCCCACGGTTTTCCCGAGACGGGTGTTCCGAAAATAGAAAAGTGATAATTGAGGGGATCGCGATAGTGATCATCCGTACCGCGATTTTCAAGTGCGATCAATACTTTTTCCAGTTCAATAATCGACGTCGTCTTTTGAAATCCTTGTTCACTTAAAGAAGCCCTGAGTAGTTCGATCGCCGCACTTCTTTGCTTCTCATTGAAATCGCGAAAAGATGGGCCCTTGCGTTCCACCGGCACAAAATTATAGTGGAAGCGTTCGACATCATCCAATAAAAACTGGGCTTTGTCCCGCAATTCCGGTGACAAGGAATTCAGAAAGGAATTTGCCTTCCCGGCTAAATCCTGACTGCTGCCCGGCACCGCAATCGCAAGGGCGACGAGGATATAAATGAAGTAACTGTTCAGTCTAACGTTCATAGCGGTAATGATAATGCCAGGTCAGCTACCACAGCCGTAGGCACTTCTAAACTACTAAGAATACTTTATTATTTACTTTTTTGTTGAAATCAATTCGCCCTTTTCGACCCTTGGAAGATTTTGCCGCCTGAAAGAAGTTTTGCCACTCATTCTATTATATGATTTGTAATGCGCACTCCTTACCTTACTCGTCTTAACCCTCGCCCCTATGAAAGCCGTACTTTGCACCGCGTTTGGATTACCTGATTCGTTACGCGTTGCAGAAACTCCGCCGCCAAAAATCGAATCAACGGATGTGCTCATTCAGGTTCGAGCCTGTGGTGTAAATTTTCCTGACGTACTGATCATCCAAAATAAATATCAGATCAAGCCACCGCTTCCCTTTTCGCCGGGCGGAGAAGTGTCGGGTGAGATTGTAGCCGTTGGTGAAAAAGTGAAGCAACTGAAAATCGGTGATCGCGTTGTGGCCCTCAGCGGTTGGGGTGGTTTCGCCGAACAAGTAGCGGTGAATGTGAACCGCGTTTTTCCAATTCCTCCAGGGATGGACTTCATCAACGCTTCGTGTACGCTGTACACGTACGGAACTTCCTATCACGCGCTAAAAGACCGGGCCAATCTAAAAGCAGGTGAAACTCTTTTGGTACTTGGCGCCGCCGGTGGGGTTGGTCTTGCCGCCGTGGAATTAGGGAAAGTGATGGGTGCAAAGGTTATCGCGGCGGCTTCTTCTCAAGACAAGTTGACCGTCTGCCGGGAGAAGGGTGCAGATTATCTCATCGACTATTCCAAAGAGGATTTAAAAACGCGCATCAAGGAAATCACCAATGAAAAAGGTGTCGATGTCGTGTATGACCCGGTGGGTGGTGCCCTGTCGGAGGCAGCATTGCGTTCGATGGCGTGGAAGGGCCGCTATCTGACAGTTGGATTTGCATCGGGTGTCATTCCGCAGTTCCCTGCCAACCTTCCTTTATTGAAAGGTTGCTCCATCGTAGGAGTTTTTTGGGGAAGTTTTGCAGAACGCGAACCACAACAGAGCCTTCAAAACTTTGGTGCCTTGCTCGCGTGGATCACTGCTGGCAAAATCAAACAGCATATTGATAAAATCTATTCGTTGGAAGAAGCGCCTGCTGCCTTGCAAGATTTGATGGATCGGAAAGTGAAAGGGAAAGCAGTCATAAAAGTTGGGACCTGGACAGAAGTTCCCACTGAAGTGTTAACACCGCGTGTCGCGAACGCAAATAACGAAACCTCCGCTCGGGCGCCAAAACCCTTGGTACTGAATCTTAAGGATATTAAAAAGCATATTGGACAATCTCTGGCGGTCAGTGATTGGTTCACTGTATCTCAGGAAATGATCAACGATTTTGCAAAAGCCACGCACGACTATCAGTGGATTCACGTAGATACAGAAAAGGCCAAAGAACAAATGCCCGATGGTAAGACGATTGCCCATGGCTACCTTACTATGTCGCTTGCCTCAAAATTTTTCTTTGAATTGCTCGCGCTCAAGGGGGTTACAACATCCATTAATTACGGTCTGAACAAAGCAAGATTTCCCGCAGTAGTAAAATCAGGAAGTCGTATCCGAATGAGTGGCCGCATCATGAACGTGGAGGATATGCCCGGTGGAGTTAAACTTTTTCTGGAATGTAAAATTGAGGTGGAGGGGGAAGAAAAGCCAGCGTATGTGGGGGAATTGATAACAGCGTTATATTAGCGTGGGCTGTTAGGTGTTGGGTTTTGGCTTTTGCGCAACTGATATGGGGAGTTGAGCCAGCATGAAGTACAATTCTCTGCGGCCTTCTCGTAAATTTCCTCCGCGATCTCTTCGGTAAAAAAGTCGGACGCTAACTATCAAGAACGAACCACCAAAACCTAAGACCCAACACCCAACAGTCAACAGTCAGGACAAATAGCGACAATTCAAAAAAAACAACAAACAACACAACCAATGAGATTAAAAGACAAAATCGCCATCGTCACCGGCGGGGCCAGTGGAATCGGACTTGCTACCGTCCATGCATTTGTCCGTGAAGGTGCAACCGTTATCCTGTGGGATCTCTCTGATAAGGGAACAGATATTGCCCAAAAGTTAACACAAGCAGGTCACCGCGTTACATTTGCAAAAGTTTCAGTTGCCAACAAAAATGAGGTGCAAAAAGCCACCGAGGCCGTAGTGAAACAATTCGGTAGGATTGATATACTCATCAATAACGCCGGCATAACAAAAGACCGGACGTTGCTGAAAATGTCGAAGGAAGAATGGGATGATGTGATCTCGGTCAACCTCACGGGCGTGTTCAATTGCACGCAGGCGGTGGTTCCCATTATGAAAGAGCAGCACTACGGACGCATTGTGTCGGCCTCTTCCAACGTAGCCATCCGTGGAAATTACGGTCAGACAAATTATGTTGCGACCAAAGCCGCCATCATCGGCATGGTAAAAGTATGGGCGCTGGAGTTGGGACGCTTTGGGATCACGGCGAACTGCATCGCTCCTGGTTTTATTAAGACCGCTATGACCGATGCCATTCCGGAAGATGTCAGAAATCAAATGATCACCCACATTCCCGCCGGCCGGTGGGGACAACCCGAAGACATCGCGAACGGATATGTTTATCTTGCGTCAGACGAAGCTTCGTTTGTGAATGGAATTTGTTTAACAATCGACGGCGGAGCAGCAAGATAAATTGGGTGCCGGGTGTTAGGTACTGGCAGGTTAAGGTAATTTGAAATATCACTCCCATCGTAGTATCGGCCAGAACCCAAAACCAAGACCCAGAACCCACCCCAGCATTCACAACTAAAACAAATCCCCAGCCAACATGACCCCCTACACGAGCATGGCCCACCTCAAGTTCCTCCTCCAGGAAGTTCACCAGGTGAATGATTTGCTTTCCCTTGAAAAATTTTCCCATCTGAACTGGGAGCAGGCGTGGATGATTGTTGAATCGGCAAAATTACTTGCCGACCGTTATATGGCACCCTATTTCAAAGAAATGGATGAAACACCTGCCCGGTATGATGGCAAGGGTGGCGTGGTCACTCATCCACAATTAAAAACAATTATACGGCAGGCGGCTGAACAAGGATGGATTGGCGGCGCAGCGAAATTTGAACACGGTGGTCTTCAACTGCCAATGATGATCTATAACGCAGGGCAACATATTTTTCAGGCAGCCAATAATGGTTGTCAGGGATATTTCAGTCTCTCTGCCGGCGCAGCGGCGTTGATCACGAGTTTTGGAAATGAGGAACAAATAAAGACTTTCGTTCCGCACGTGTATGAAGGCCGGTGGCAGGCTACCATGGCGTTGACCGAGCCACAGGCCGGCAGTTCCCTAACTGACATTGTCACGAGTGCCCGGGAAGTTGGTGATGGAATTTATACGATAAAAGGTCAGAAGATTTTTATCTCCGGTGGCCAGCATGAAGCCTGCGACAATTTCGTTCATCTTACCCTTGCACGAATTGAAGGCGCTCCGCCCGGCGTAAAAGGCATTTCACTTTTTATTATTCCGAAATTCTGGCCTGAAAAAGACGGCACGTTGAAATACAACGATGTATTTTGTGCAGGCGATTTTCAAAAAATGGGACAGCGTGGCTACTCTACTACCCACCTGGCTTTTGGTGATCAGGACCATTGCAAAGGATGGCTGCTAGGCGAACCGCACAAAGGCCTTTCGTACATGTTTCAAATGATGAATGAAGCACGCATCGGGGTCGGACAGACGGCCGCTTCCGTTGCGATGGCTGCTTACCAGGCATCGCTTCAATATGCAAACGAGCGCCCACAGGGCCGGCTCGCCAGTGAAAAAGATCCATTGAAACCACCCACGATGATCATCAATCATCCCGATGTGCAGCGGATGTTGTTAACTCAAAAAGCTATTACGGAAGGAGCGCTGTCACTGGCCATGGAATGTAACCGGTTGTATGATCTCGCCCACGCTTCAGCGGGTGACGAGCAGCACTCATCGTGGTTATTGTTGGAAATCCTAACACCGATCGTAAAGACCTATTCATCCGAACATGGTAGCCGTTCGGCAGCGTTGGCGATTCAAACACTAGGAGGTTACGGCTTCACAACTGATTTTCCAGTGCAGCAACATTATAGAGATTTAAAAATCATGTCCATCTACGAAGGTACCACGGGTATTCAATCCCTTGACTTGCTGGGCCGCAAAGTGGTGATGGAAAAAGGTGAGGCCCTTCACGAACTTCTAAAAGCTGTTAGTGATACGATCAACAAGGCCGACACCTATGAAGCGCTGAAACCTTATGCGAAAAATTTAAAAGATGAATTGCAGCGTATTCAGTCCGTCCTTGTTCACCTTGGAAAATTTGCCACGGCAGCCGAACTTGACCGTTACTTGTCGGATGCTGCAATTTTCATGGATCAGATCAGCTATGTGGTCATCGCATGGCAATGGCTGAAGCAGGCAACGATCGCCTATACGCAACTTCAGTCCGCCAACTTCTCGATGCAGGTCCGTGAATTTTACGAGGGCAAAGTGCACACCATGAAATTCTTCTTCCGCTACGAGTTGCCACACGCAGAAGCCTGTGCTAAGACATTGATGGACCCAGAGTTCCTTACCAATTTAAAAAAGCGGGAGGTTTTTGTTTAAGGATCTCGCTGGTTTCCGCAGATTTTGAAACCTTAAAAAAAGCGTTCTTCAGCCTCAAAAAAATAGAGAAGTCGGGAAAAGCTCTGTGCGAATATCCTTTGTCCTTTCGTTCCCCGTTGACTGAATGGTTAATCGGGAATAACACTAACTTTCGAACTGAAACAATATGAGACGACTTCTCGGAATTTTTGTCGTAATAATTTCAGCCTTTATCGGTGCGGTGATCGGCGCAATACTCACGCTCCGATATGTGGACGGGACTCCATCCTACAACTCCATTGAGAACCGGCAAAACCTTGCGTTCGCAAAAATGGGCCTGGACTCGTCGCGAAAGGTTTCTATTGGTCCGAACTTTGAGTATGCCGCTAAACTGATTACTCCGGCTGTGGTGCACATCAGCACCGTATATGGCCCCGGGGAGTTTAGCTTAAATCCGCTGGAACTTTATTATCGACAGCAGCCCCATTCATCCGGATCGGGTGTTCTTATTTCTGATGATGGCTACATCGTTACCAATCATCATGTCATTGAAGATGCCACGAGCATTGAAGTTAAGATGAGCAACAACCAGCACTTTTATGCAAAAGTGATAGGACGCGACCCCACCACCGACCTTGCGTTGCTTAAAATAAAAGCCAAGAACCTTCCGTTCATCAACTACGGTAATTCAGACACGATTGTGCCGGGCGAATGGGTGCTGGCCATTGGCAATCCCTTCGATCTCAACTCCACTGTAACGGCCGGCATTGTCAGTGCCAAAGCAAGAAACATCGGTATCCTTGGTGACCGGAACAATCTACAGGTAGAGTCCTTTATTCAAACGGATGCAGCAGTCAATCCAGGTAACAGCGGCGGCGCTCTCGTTAACCTGGAAGGTGAGTTGATTGGTATTAATTCCGCTATTGCAACTGCTACCGGCAGTTACTCCGGCTACTCATTCGCCATCCCTGTCAACCTGGTGAAAAAGGTCATGGATGATTTGTTGGAGTTTGGACAAGTGCAGCGCGGTTTGTTAGGAGTACAAATCAAGGATGTGGATGCAACAGTGGCTGAAGATGAAAGCCTGGACGTTTTCCGCGGCATTTTCGTCACCCGTGTTAACGAGGGAAGTGCCGCCGAGCAATCCGGCATCAAGCAAGGCGATGTAATCACGGCCATCGACAATCGTGAGGTTGGGAGCACTTCAGAACTTCAGGAATTGGTGGCACGTCACCGTCCCGGCCATACGGTGAACGTGACCTATCGCAGAAATGGAAAAGAAATTTCGGTTAAGACGATTTTAAAAAATAGCGAAGGACGTGAATCTATCACGCGACAGGACATACAATATCGCATCGAAGGTGCCACCCTGGAGGATATCTCCTATGCAGAACTTACTAAACGAAGTCTGGATGGTGGTGTGTTGGTGAGGACCCTGGAGAATGGAAAATGGAAAAAAGCGGGAATGAGTGAAGACTTTATTATCACCCACATCGACAAGGTGGCTGTCGACAATGTAGAGGACCTTAACCGGATCTTACGCTATAAGTCTGGCGGATTTCTGGTGGAGGGCACCTACGGGAATGGGGAGAAAGGCGTGTATGGCGTATCCTGGTAGGCGTTGGTAAACGGTAATCAGTAATCGGTGGTCTGTCGGCATCGGCAACTGCTGTCATGCCAGGTTCTGAAATCCTTCTTAGCTTTGACGTTCAAATTCTATTATGGAAAAATTCAACATCAAAACGATATTGCAGGACCTCGGGATAAAGCCAAGCAATCCAGGAGTTTCTACCGGCTCGAAATGGATAAAATCATCCGGATCGGCACTCGCATCCTACTCACCGGTGGATGGAAAACTCATTGCTTCGGTACAAAGTGCGGATGAAAAATCGTTTTCAATAGTTGTAAAGGCTTCCAGCGAAGCTTTTCTTCAATGGCGGCTGGTGCCGGCACCCAAACGTGGAGAAATTGTGCGCCAGATTGGTGATGCCTTGCGTAAATCAAAAAAATCGCTGGGTATGTTAGTGTCTTATGAAATGGGCAAGTCCTATCAAGAAGGCCTTGGCGAGGTGCAAGAGATGATCGACATCTGTGATTTTGCTGTAGGACTTTCGCGCCAATTGCACGGACTCACCATGCACTCGGAGCGCCCGCAACATAGAATGTACGAGCAGTACCACCCTCTCGGAATCGTTGGGATTATTTCTGCGTTCAACTTTCCGGTGGCGGTCTGGGCGTGGAATTCCATGCTGGCATGGGTCTGCGGCGACACGTGCATCTGGAAGCCCTCCGAAAAAACACCACTTTGCAGTATTGCCTGTCAGAATATTGTAGGCAACGTGTTTTTAAAAAATAATGTACCAGAAGGTGTCAGCAGTTTAGTGAACGGTGACTACAACGTGGGTCAATGGCTTGCGGCCAGTGAGGAAATTCCTCTGGTGTCTGCCACCGGTTCCGTGCGGATGGGAAAGATGGTGGGCAAAACTGTTAGCGAGCGACTCGGAAGACCGCTGCTCGAACTCGGAGGTAATAATGCGATCATCATTACAGCGAACGCCGATCTTAACATTGCTATACGCGGGGCACTTTTCGGCGCAGTAGGAACCGCCGGGCAGCGGTGCACCACAACGCGACGGCTTATCGTACACGAAAAAATTTATGATACCATCAAGGACCGGTTGAAGGAAGCCTATAGTCAATTAAAAATCGGCAATCCACTGGACTCCAGGAACCATGTTGGCCCGCTCATTGATACGTTGGCGGTAAAAAATTATCTGCAGGCATTGAATCAAGTAAAGAAAGAAGGAGGAAAATTCCTGGTGGAAGGTGGGGTCATTTCCGGAAAAGGTTATGAATCGGGTTGCTACGTGAAACCTGCCATTGCAGAAGTGAAAAATGAGTATGCGATCGTGCAGGCGGAAACCTTCGCACCCATCTTATACCTCATCAAATTCAAGACATTGGACGAAGCGATTAAAATTCAAAATGGTGTCAAACAGGGACTTTCTTCAGCGATCATGACGACACATCTGCAGGAAACGGAGAAATTTCTTTCGCAGACAGGAAGCGATTGCGGCATTGCCAATGTAAATATTGGAACGTCGGGGGCGGAGATCGGAGGCGCTTTCGGAGGTGAAAAAGAAACGGGTGGCGGACGGGAATCCGGTTCAGATTCATGGAAGGTGTATATGCGAAGACAGACCAACACCATCAACTTTGGCAACACACTGCCGCTTGCGCAGGGAATCAAATTTGACGTCTGAGGGTAGCGTCCCAATTCGTTTGGAAGCTTTTTCTGACAAAAATGCCCTTAACATTACGTCGACGTGGCCCAAAACAACAATTTGAAATGCGATCTCCATGCTTGTAATTAGCAGGTAACAGACTAACTTTAGAGATATCAAAAACTGTATGCAAGCAAGACAATACCGTTCAGTCATGCTGATTGATGACAACGAGATCGACAATCTCATCAATCAGAAAATGATCGAATCGGCCTCCCTGACGGATCACATTTATGTCCACACCGGTGCGAAGAGTGCCATCGAGTTCCTCCGCAACATCGAAAAACTGGACCTGGCGGACCAAGTGTTACCCGACATTATATTCCTTGACATCGACATGCCCCTCATGGATGGATTCCAGTTTCTGGATGAGTTCGAGAAATTGACGATGTCAACCAAAAAAAAATGCAAGATTGTGATGCTTACCTCATCGATTAATCCGCAGGATTTTAACCGGTCAAAGAAGTACGTAAATGTGAAACTCTATCTCAACAAGCCCTTGACGCACGAAAGTATCGTAGGGCTTAATATTTAGGCGGCTCCTCAATGATTTCGCCTTGAATCTCCAGGGCAATCAGTCGTTGGACAAACTTCTTATCCATGCGGATGAGGTACGTTGGTGCGAAATAGTTCACGGACATCGATTTGAATTTGGGAATCAACGCCAAAATTTTCTTTTGCTTATCTTTCTTCGCCTCGCTAACGGCTATTTTCAGTATCTTCAGAAATGTAAGAACGTTTTCACAGGCATCTTTTCCAATTATCCGGATATTTCGCTGAACGCTGGTGGATAACTGATTATAAAGATCGATGTCCTTGAGCATGCAATACTGCAGGCACAACAGTGCTTTGATTTCCATTTGTGCTTGTGGAAATTTCTTCAGGTTTACATCATTGATCAGGGTGTTAAGCAACTTTGCCGTTTCTTCATACCGTCCGGTGTAATAACTGCACATGGCCCGGTACACCGTATGGATGACGTGCTGCGGTACATTGTTTGGATCAGGTTCAAAATCGACAAATAGCTCTTCTTGTTCCGCGTACAGTTCGGCCTCCTTTCCAAACCGAAGCGCCCGTTCGAACTTTGAGAGAAGGAACTGCATGGCAAATGTGTAATAGGGATAGTTGACGAGCAGATTGGAAGCCGCATCATTGATTTCCTCAAAGTACCGCTCGGCTTGCTTGTAAACTTTGTAATGATTGTAATATTCCAGTTTTAAAAATTCGAACAGCAGGTTGAGGTGATAGTACACGGGATCAAGGTTGTAGGTCTCGAAGATCCCCTGAACATGTTTGAAAATATCTTCGATGGATTCCTCATCCTGTTGAAGGTTTTCTTCTTTGTCTACGAAAAGGCGATGGAAAATTACAATGCAACACCGGTACACATAGAGGCGGTGTGATTCATACAGGTTGGCGATATTGTGCATCTCCTTCATCAACATCTCCAGGCTGAGTTTTTCTGTCTCATCACCCGTCAGGAAGTAATTGCCATACTTTTTGAAGTAATCGGCCAATACATCTTCCGCTTTATCCACGGCCAGCATATAGGCAACATGACGGTTATACAATTGAGAAAACTGGAAGAAGTCCGGTGAATTAATGTGCAGTTTTTTTAATAGTTTATAAATCGTAGGGAGTTCACCTACCAGGTCGGCCTCAATTAATTCTTTTTCCAGTTTGCGCAGCATGGCGATGGCAATTGTTTTCTTTGTGGTAAAAAAAACTTCATTGATATTCGCCACCTTCCGAAGTAAATCCGTTCGCGGGCTTTCCATCTGCTCTACCAAATACTCTTCAATTCTCTGACTAAGCCGCGAACGCATGGTATAGTAGGCATTTGCATTTAACTCCAATTCCTCCATCACCTTGTTCTCCGAAAGCTGCCGTTCGCGCATGGCATTTAGCAGATAGGCTGACTTTTCGGCATTCCCATTGATTAAGGAGTCATAAATTGCATTATAATCTTTCTGAGAAAGCTGCTTAATGATATTCTTCAGTTTCGCCATGTATGGGCCAATTAATAGTCTGAAAAATTACAAAAATTAACACGCTAAACAACTGCCGCATATTTATTGTCCTCTCAATTTCACGTCAAATTTTCAGGCAGCCTGTTTTGGAAAGGATTTTGAGCCCCTGACCGAAACAATACCTATGGATGCTTTTTCTCAAATGATCATTGGCGCGGTCAACCAGGTCAAGAACTCCGTTGTGAAGATTGATATGTACAAAACACTGCAAGGTAAATTGTGTGCAGCAGGCTCAGGCTCTGGTTTTATTTTTTCTTCCGAAGCTAAACACTCATGATTCGTTAACTTCGGGTTATGGAACTTCCTAAATTTTCGGCTGCCGACCGCCAAAAAGACATTTATCTGAAAGGCTTTGCCGGTATCCGCTCACAAGTGCCGGTTGATTGGCACAGACTTGAGGAGAAAGCAAGAAAGCAGATGAGTCCGGAGGCGTTTGCTTATATCGCGGGAGGGGCCGGCCTTGAAAGTACGATAGCTTCCAACCGCGCTGCTTTTGACCATTACAAGATCGTACCGAGGATGCTACGAAATGTAAGTGAGCGAGATTCAAGTATTGAATTGTTCGGACATAAAATTCCGGCACCGCTGCTTTTCTCGCCGGTGGGTGTTCTTGAAATGGTACACCCGGAAGCTGATTTGGCAGTGGGTAGGGCAGCCGCAAAGGAAAGGCTGCCATTCATCTTCAGCAACCAGGCCAGTAAACCGATGGAAGAAGTAGCAGCAGCGATGGGGGATAGTCCCCGATGGTTTCAATTGTATTGGAGCAAATCGAACGACCTCGTAGCCAGTTTGGTAACGCGCGCTGAACGATGTGGATGTTCCGCGATCGTGGTCACCTTGGACACAACATTACTCGGATGGAGGACGCGCGACCTGGACCTTGCTTATCTTCCCTTCCTGGAAGGCAAAGGAATAGCACAGTACACTTCGGATCCTGTTTTCCAGCGACTGATGGACGAACCAGGCAACGGTTCCTCTCCCCGCAAAGCAACATTCGAATCGTTGACAGGCCTCATTAAAATAGTAAAGGCTTATCCCGGAAACGGTTTTATAAAAAAATTACGATCGGGAAGACCGGTGAAGGCAGTCAGAAAATTCACAGAAATTTATTCTAACCCGGCACTGACATGGAAGGACCTCGCCTTTCTTCGTCAGCACACAAAACTTCCAATACTCTTGAAAGGAATTCTTCACCCGGAAGATGCGGCGCTGGCAGTAAGCCATGGCGTGGATGATATTATTGTATCCAATCACGGCGGCCGGCAAGTGGATGGATCCATGGGTACATTAGAAGCGCTTCCGGAAATTGTCAAAGTAGTTCGTGCACAAGTACCAGTTTTGCTTGATGGTGGAGTCCTCGCGGGTGCAGATATGTTTAAGGCGCTGGCTTTGGGAGCAACAGCCGTTTGTATTGGAAGGCCGTACGTATATGGCCTGACCCTTGCGGGTGAAGCGGGGGTCAGGGAAGTGGCGCAAAATCTGATGGCAGATTTTGATTTGACGATGGGCCTGTCTGGCTGTAAAAACATTGTCGAAATCAAACCCGAAGCACTGATTCGATCATACTAAAGACTTTCCTACCTTGCACTTAAATCATGAAACATAAAATAATTTTTGCTTTATTGCTTGCGACCGGTGCTTGTTCGTCGACACAAGTGAATCAAGCCATTGACGAAGCATCCAAAACTTTGGAGAGTGGATCTGTGCCTACTTCTGCGGAAGTTGGAGAAGGTCTGAAAGAGGCCCTTATAAAAGGAATTTCAGCGGGCACGAGCCAGGTTTCACAAACGGACGGGTATTTCAAAAACCTCGCCATCAAAATTCCTTTTCCACCCGAGTTGAAAAAAGTTGAACAGAAGTTGCGCCAGCTCGGTTTTGGAAATGAAGTGGACAATTTTGTTATGACGATGAATCGTGGTGCGGAAGATGCAGCAAAAGAAGTAAAGCCAATTTTTGTCAATGCCATCAGGTCGATGATGATTGATGATGCCTGGGGGATTCTGAAAGGTCCACACGATGCAGCGACGCAATACCTCAAGCGTACAACCTCCCTCCAGATCAAAGAAAAGTTTAAACCCGTGATCCAGAATTCCCTGGACAAAGTCAGCGCTACAAAATACTATGGCGACCTTGTCAACACCTATAATAGGATTCCGTTTGTTGAAAAGGTAAATCCCGATTTAAATGAATACGCCACCGATCTTGCCATGCAGGGACTATTTGTCACGATTGCAAATGAAGAGAAAAATATCCGAGACAACCAGCTTGAGAGAACGACGGATTTACTAAAGAAAGTATTTGGCTATCAGAAATAAAAATTACAACAACCTATTCATATGTCGCTTTTCGAAAAACATCAGTTAACCCTGAACAAGGCCATTGAAGCACTACACACCCGGACGTTTTATGCTGCATTTCCGGAACACCCCGCTCCTGCTATCTATGGCGAGACAGCCGATGCAAATGGGCAAGCAAAGTTCAACGCGGGACTTGGAAAAAAATTCGAGGAGTTAAAGCAAACAAATGCAGAAGGCTGGGCGGGTCAGGAAGAGTCTCCGTATCTCCAGGAGCCGTTGAAAATTTTATATCCTGTTTTCTCCGTAGCCACCTTAACTGAACGTTCTTCGAAAGCCTTTCAACAATGGAGAAAAGTCAGCGCGAAAGACCGTGCGGGGATTTTGGCCGAATCACTCGAGCGTGTGAAAGGGAGATTTTTTGAGATTGCATATGCTACCATGCATACCACTGGCCAGGGTTATATGATGGGGTTCCAGGCATCCGGACCACATGCTGCAGACCGCGCGCTGGAGGCGATTGCGGCAGGATACGAGGAGCTTAATCGATTTCCGGCTTCCGTGATCTGGGATAAGCCGATGGGTAAATTCAATATTCAGCTTAAAAAAGAATGGAGAGCTGTACCGAAAGGAATTTCAGTGGTCATCGGTTGTTCAACGTTTCCCACCTGGAATTCTGTCACCGGAATTTATGGAAGTCTCATCACGGGCAACACCGTTATCGTTAAACCACATCCTGGCGCAATCCTTCCCATCGCATTAGTGGTGGTGGAAATTCAAAAAGTACTGCTGGAAAATAATCTTGATCCAAATATCTGCCAATTGGCGGTAGATACCTTTGATAAGATGATTACGAAACAGTTGGCCGAGCACCCTGATGTTAAACTCATTGACTTTACGGGCAACTCAGCATTTGGTTCGTACCTCGAAGCCTTGCCAGGGAAAGCAGTATTCACTGAGAAGACTGGTGTCAACTCGGTGATCATTGATTCGGCAGATGATATCGACAAGGTAGCGGCTAATCTTGCCTTTTCCGTAAACCTATACAGTGGTCAAATGTGCACAGCCCCACAAAATTTTTTCATTCCGGAAGGAGGAATTGATACGCCGGCCGGCAAAGTTTCATTTGACCAGTTCGCTCAAAAGTTTGTTGATAATCTTAATGGCCTCGTTGACAATCCAAAGGCAGGGCCGTTTGTTTTAGGCGCTGTTCAAAGTAAGAAGACCAGGGAGCGCGTGGTGGAATCCGAAAAAATTTCCGGCAAGGTGTGGTTGAAGTCACGCGTATTTGAGAATCCGATGTTTAAGAATGCCCGGGTGGCTACGCCGGTGGTGGTGGAAGTAGATGCCTCCAGGAAGGAAATTTTCAGCAAGGAGCTTTTCGGTCCGATTGCACTCCTTATCAAAACAAAGAACACGGACCAATCGATTGCCCTGGCAAAAGAAATAGCCCTTCAGCAGGGAGCAATTTCTTGTGGAGCCTACACAACGAATGGCGACATGAAGGAAAAAATTGCCGATGAGATGGCTTCGGCCGCTACCCCGGTTTCATTCAACCTGACTGGCGGTATTTACATGAATCAGAATGCTGCCTTCTCCGACTTTCATGTTACGGGGGGGAATCCTTCCGGAAATGCATCTTTTACTAACCCGGAGTATGTGACCAGGCGGTTTACGTGGGTAGGGCATCGGGAGCCGGTGAAAACATAACAGCATTACTGGAAAATTCCTGAATATTATTTTGTTTGTGGGCGTTTGCAGACGTGCGCGAATCTTACACGGAAGCGAGTTGGTTGGGTTACCCAAACCAAACGTGATAAAGTCCTAATCTAAATCATTTTTTTTGCTGATTAATGTCATCCAATGAAGGGAGACATTCATCTTGCTTTGAAGAATCTTTAGAAATTACACAAAGTACCCGAGGCCTTAAAGAGACAACGCTCAACGGAGCAGAGCATAGGACGTTATTTTCAAGCATAAAGCAAAACTAAAATATGAAAATTGTCATCAACGATCACCGGAAAATTTTTGCCATTCAGGAAGAATTTAACGGCATGTTCCCAAATTTGGAAATTGAATTCTTTGCGAAACCCAGCAAAATAGGATCTGTCTCATCCAAAAAGTTGGTCGGACATAGCAAAAAACTGTTGGCATGCCGGGCAACGCATGAAGAGGGTGCTATTGAAATTCTGCCCTCCATGACCATCCATGAGTTGAAAGACAATTTCAGCGATGTTTTTGAGTTGACCGTTAAGATCGTTCGAAAATCCTCAGATAGCGAGCGTGCGTTGCCCGTCCGTGAGAAATTTACACTCCAGGCAGAGAACAAACTTTGGACAAGTAAAATCTGATGCTTAAAAGAGGTAACCCTTCAGATATGGAGGTTGCCTCGTGCGATTAATCGTTCCATTAGTTCTTCATATAACCTTTGAGCCAATCTGTAACGCTTTGCCCTACGGAAGGCTATTTAACCAGAATTCGATGGTACAGGCGCATCCGAGATTGATGTTGGCGCACTTAAGAAGTGATTTAAGTCAGTTTTTCCATTGACGATCATCATATTACGGCGTTCGGTTATGGAATACTTTTGATAAAAATTAACCTATGAAAAAGATTCTTGTCCCATCTGATTTTTCTGACCCAGCCGTCCAGGCTTTCCGGTTTGCGATTGAGATCGCCAATCAAAGTAAGGGTGAAATTATCCTGCTGAATGTCGTAGAGCTTCCAGTAATGCACGATACGGTACTGATGCCCACGCTCAATTTTGAAATGGAATTTTTGAAAGACTTGAAGACGAATGCCGAAAAGAATTTTAACAAGATGAAAACCAAATGGGCAAACGATGGACCTAAGGTCAGCTCTTTTGTTGAGCATGGCCCGATTTCGACAACCATCGCCCATTTTGCAGAGAAAAAGAAAGTTGATTTGATTGTCATGGGAACCAAGGGAGCTTCTGGCCTCAGAGAGTTTTTTGTGGGGTCCAATACAGAAAAGATCGTCCGCAAGTCGACAGTACCCGTAATAGCAGTGAAGAAATTTGTAAAGGCATCGTCCATTAAGAATATCGTGTTTCCTAATACCCTGGGTAAAGATCAGGAGGATTTGACCATGAGGGTGAAGGCGCTACAAGAGTTTTTCAAAGCAAAACTTCATATTCTATATGTCAACACACCCGCTAATTTTCAGGACGACATAAGTACCAAACGACATTTAAAAGAGTTTGTCGATCGTTTTATGATTAAGAATTTTACCCTGAATGTATTTAATGACCTTGAACAGGAATCTGGTATGATACATTTTGCGCACGAAGTGGGAGCAGACATGATTGCAATGGCTACTCATGGTCGCCGGGGACTAAATCACCTGATGATGGGCAGCATCGCTGAAGATATTGTCAATCATATCAACTGCCCGATTTGGACTTGCACGGAAAAGTGATTTTGTGAAGAAGTACCTCCTGATCTTAATGGTGGGACTACTTCCAATAATTTTTTCCCTCGCGTCGCTGCCCCAAAAAGCTTACGTAGACAATACATTTTTGCAAGTTCTTTAAATAATAGGACCGGTATCTGATATAAGTCAGGTTAGGGCATGACCTATCTCAAGGGCACGTGTAAAAACGTATGATAAATTTGACGAATAAATCATTTCCGTCATGAAGAAAATATTGGTCCCTTGTGATTTTTCGGCACCTGCTATCAATGCTTATCGCTTTGCATTGGATGTGGCCGCCTTGTCCAATGGAACGGTTTATTTGCTTAATGTTATTGAGCTGCCGGTAATCCCGAATACAGTTTTTACACCAGTACGCTCACTGGGTACGGCCCTGAGAAGGGAAATGAGCATAAAGGCTTACGAAAATTTCGACAAGATTTCAATCCGGTATAAAAGGGATAATGTCAAGGTTGTTTCGAATGTGGAATTTGGAATTCCTTCCAAGACCATCCTGAATTATGCAAAGAAGCATTCGATTGACCTTGTCATGATGGGTTCACATGGAGCCAGTGGATTAAAAGAATATTTCGTTGGTTCGAACACGGAAAAAATTGTAAGGCTTTCCACCGTTCCGGTTATGGTAGTGAAAGATTTTTATATGGGGCCGGTAAAAAATATTGTCTTCCCAAACGCATTGGATGTTGAAAATCAGAAAGATCTTATACGGAAGATAAAAGCATTACAGGCTCTCTTCAAAGCCCATCTGCACCTGGTCTGGATTAATACGCCCGAAAATTTTACGTCGGATACGTTTACCCTCAAGCGCCTGAATGCTTTTGCCAAGCGGTTTACACTCAGGGACTTTACAATCAATATTTTCAATCATTTGTCTGAAGAAGCGGGTATTATCCGGTTCACGAATGCGATCCATGCTGATCTGATCGCCATGGGAACGCACGGAAGAAAGGGGCTTTCCCATATAATGGCCGGAAGCATGACGGAGGACGTTACGAATCATGGAAAATCTCTGATTTGGACATGCGTTATGAAAAAGGACAAAAAACAATAATTCCTGGCAATGCCTTCAATTAAAATTGTTACAGATTTAGAATGCTATCACTGTGGGCAACTTTGTGACGAAATAGTATGGCTTCAGGATAAGCCCTTTTGCTGCAATGGATGCATGACGGTCTTTGAAATTCTAACCGATAACGAACTTTGTGAATATTATTCGTTGGATGCGAAGCCCGGCATCACCTTGCGACATGTTAACGAAGAATCATACGAATACCTGGATGAGCCAACCGTACGGAAGAAGATCATGGAGTTTGATTCGCCTTCATTTGCCCGAGTCAGGTTTTATTTGCCCGCAATACATTGCATTTCCTGTATCTGGTTATTGGAAAATCTTCAGAAGATCCAAAAAGGAGTGTTGAAGTCTGAAGTGAATTTCGCCGGAAAGATGGTATGCATTGATTTTAATCCTGCTCATGTTACACCTGGAAAATTGGCGCACCAACTGGCTTCACTGGGTTATATTCCACAAATCAACCTTGGCGACGAAAGAAAACAAAGATCAGTCGCCGGGAAAACATTGATTACGAAGCTTGCCGTGGCGGGATTTGCATTTGGCAATATCATGCTGTTGAGCTTTCCGGAATACCTTGGAATAGACGATTCGGACAAAAGTTTGCGCTCTGTATTTTCTTACTTAACTATAGTATTGGCTGTTCCGGTAATGATCTATTGCGCACAGGATTATTTTATGAATGCCTGGAAAAGCTTTGCGCAAAAGCAAATCAATATTGATGTACCCATTACAGTAGGATTGCTCGCGTTGTTTTCACGCAGTATTTACGACATTCTCTATCAAAGTGGTCCGGGCTATCTTGATTCGTTGACAGGCCTCGTTTTTTTCTTATTGATTGGCCGTTGGTTTCAAAGCAAGACCTATGAGAGCCTGGCCTTTGATCGGGATTACAAATCATATTTTCCATTGGTTGTACAAAAGCAGGTACATCGCGAATGGGTACCCATTATTATTCACGACCTTCAAGTTGGCGACCAGATCAAAATACGGAATTTAGAAATCGTCCCGGCCGACAGCAATTTACTTTCCGATTGGGCCTATATCGATTATAGTTTTGTTACGGGCGAATCGAAAGCAGAGAAGGTCAAGTTGGGCGAACAAGTATATGCAGGAGGGAGACTCATCGGGCAGCCTATTGAGCTGGTTGTAACGAAAAAGACTTCCCAGGGACACTTGACCAGTTTGTGGAACAATCCAGTCTTTCAAAAACCAGAAGAGCGGGGGTATAGAAAAACAATTGACCGCGCAGCAAAGGGTTTTACCTGGGTGGTGATGGTCCTTGCATTTGTTACGGCTGTTGTTTGGTATATCTATGATCCATCAAGAGTATGGCTGGTGTTGACTTCCGTATTAATGGTGGCGTGTCCTTGTGCATTGGCGTTAGCGGCTCCTTTTACCTACGGTACCCTCCTGCGCATCTTCGGAAGAAATCACCTCTATCTGAAAAATACAGACGTTATTGAGCGTATGGCTTCGGTTGATGCCGTCGTGTTTGATAAAACCGGAACGGTGACCTACGCAAAGGAGCCCAATGTACAATTCGGAGGAGTGTTGAACGAAGAAGAAACCTCATGGGTTAAAACGCTCACCAGTTACTCCACTCATCCATTGAGTAATCTGATCACACGGTCTATTCATTTACGACCTGTTAACATTGTTCAGGCCTTCAAAGAACATCCTGGCCATGGGGTTGAGGGAATCATTGCCGGCCATTCAATCAAATTGGGATCTGCGGCATTTATTGGATTCCGGCAGAACGTAAACGCGCAAGCCACATTAGTTTTTGTTTCGATTGATGAAGAGATGAGAGGGTATTTTTCCGTTGCTATTGCTATCCGAAAAAACCTCCGAGAAATGCTTTTACGGCTGGGGGAAAGATGTTTTGCCCTGGTTTCGGGGGACACTGAAACAGATAAAGTTCAAATGAGCAACCTGTTCAACCCTTCCGTGCAACTTATTTTTAATCAAAGTCCTAACGATAAGCTGCATTACATTCGTGATCTTCAGCAGCAGGGTAGAAAAGTGATGATGCTGGGTGATGGACTGAACGATGCCGGGGCTTTGAAGCAAAGCGATGTTGGAATTGCCGTTACGGATGACACCGGCGTGTTTACCCCGGCCTGCGACGGGATTCTTCAGGGTGAAATGATGGAATCGTTAGATAAGTTTCTTGCACTTGCTAAATCTTCCACTTCCATTCTAAAGGCTGCTTTTACAATATCCTTTATGTACAATGCTGTTGCCTTAACCTTTGCCATAACGGGGCACCTTACTCCCCTGGTGGCCGCCATATTAATGCCCATCAGCAGTATTAGTGTGGTAGGATTCTCAACGTTGGCGGTCAATTATGTGGCCGCTGGAAAATTGAAAAACCGTTAACCTAAAACGATGTACACGCCCGGAGAAGAAGCAGTAAAGATGATTAAATCGGAGAATCGTGTGTTTGTGCACGGTGGTGCAGCTACGCCTCATCACTTGTTAGGAAAAATGACGGAACGGGCTTCGGAGTTGTTTAATGTCGAAATAGTAGGCATCAGTTTGCAAGGGGATGCGCTGTTTGCGCAAAAAAAATACAATGATAATTTCCGGATCAACTCACTTTTTGTCTCGGAAAATGTTCGTGCGGCCGTAAATGAAGGGCGTGGTGATTATGTACCCATATTCCTGAGTGAAATTCCCAATCTTTTCAGAAGTGGAATTTTACCCATCGATGTAGCGCTGGTTCAGGTCTCACCGCCAGACAAGCATGGGTATTGTTCTTTGGGAACCTCCGTTGATATTGCCCTTGCAGGTGTTAAAGCTGCCAGGAAAGTGATTCCGGTGTTGGTGGCCAGATGGATTTCATCCGGGGAGCTTCCCTTTCTGAAGGAGGAAAACCCATTATTGCCCTACCCTCAACAACAGGAAAGGGAATCTCAAGAATTGTTCCCTTTTTAAAGCAAGGAGCTGGGGTAGTCACAACACGAGCCCATGCTCATTACATTGTAACCGAGTATGGAGTGGCGTACCTGTACGGAAAGAATATGCGACAACGCGCAAAAGCATTGATCAAAATTGCCCATCCCAATCATCGGGAAGACCTGGATAAAGCAGCTTTCGAGCGGTTTCATAGTTATCAATTTGAACATTCTTAATCGTAGCCATGGACATTATCATCGTTCTGCTCAGCATAAGTCTCTCCATCGCTGCAGGTTTTCTGGTCCTCTTCATCTGGAATATAAGGAGTGGTCAATACGACGATACCTACACACCATCCATCCGAATTCTTTTTGGGGACAAAAAAAAGGAATCGAAAGCGGGTAAAAGCGACCTTACATCAAAACATCAGCCGTAAAAGGCAATCTCTTGGTTGAGTAGTCTTCCACCAACGGATCTTGCTAAAATTGAATGATCACAGGATTGGCAATCATTAATTTCGACAATTCATTATTTCCGCCTGTAGTAAGCTGATGAAAATCAGGGGAGTAACTGACCTTCATCAGTCATTTTTGGAGATGCTTTCAGGAAGTTGCGTTCGGTATTGCGGTATATGATAATGTATTATACTTCCCATTAAAATTATGAAAACAACCCTTAACAACTTGAACGAGACATTGGCGTATCTTCTTGAAGGAATGTACGATGCTGAGAAGAAACTTATGAAAGTCGTGCCCGATTGCCTTCACCTGGTTACTTCGCGGGCGCTGAAAAGTGAAATAAAGAAATACGTCGAGAGTGCGGCAGACAAGAGGATCAAGCTAAAAAGAATATTCAGCTACTTACTGGCAGGACCCTTCGGTCGGAAGAACAAGGTAATTGACAGAATGCTAAAAGATGCCGGGAATATTTTAAAATTTACATCATCCCCTGAAGTGAAGGATGCAATGCTTATTGGATACTTGCAAGCTGTCAATCATCATAAAATTTCAGCATACGGTACCGCCAAGGCATTTTCTGTGGAGCTTGAGTTGCAGGCGGTCACCGATCTTCTGGCTGAAGTGCTCGAATGGGAAAAGGAAACAGACCAGGCGTTGACGAAAATTGCGTTGAAAGAAGTGAACCGAAAAGCCGCCGCATTAGCGGTAGTACTGGTGTAGTTGGATCTTTGTTGCATTATGAAGAAGCTTTATAAAATTATCTCAATTTTATTTAAGTTTTTTTCTGAGCATATTTCCACACGGTCATCGAGTAAATGGATAATAACTCTTGCAGGTCCCTGATTCCTTTTTGAGGAACACCAAATCCTGACAAAACTCATCTTTTTCACTAACCTCCATCATGTTTGGTCTTTCTATGTCATTCTATTTTTATGAAACATAAAATCTTGGCAGCACTATGGAATTAGAGAAATTCAGCTATGATAATAAGGTTGTCAAGGCGTTTATCATTGCCACTGTTGTTTTTGGATTGGTCGGGATGCTGGTAGGGCTCACAGCCGCCATTCAGTTGTTTTATCCCATCTTCAACTTTGATACGCAATACACCACATTTGGTCGTATCCGGCCACTACATACCAATGCTATCATCTTCGCCTTCGTCGGCAATGCCATGTTTGCCGGCATATATTACTCCATGCAGCGGTTGTTAAAAACGCGGATGTTCAGCGACTTGTTAAGTTGGATTCATTTTTGGGGTTGGCAACTTATCATTCTGGCAGCGGCAATTTCATTGCCCTTGGGCATGACCACCTCTAAAGAGTATGCCGAACTGGAATGGCCCATTGACATAGCCATCACAATCATCTGGGTGGTATTTGGATGGAATATGATTGGCACGATTATCAAAAGACGGGAGCGGCATATGTATGTGGCCATTTGGTTTTACATCGCCACGTTTGTAACGGTTGCGGTTTTACATGTCGTGAATTCGTACGAAATACCCGTGAATTTCTTCAAAAGCTATTCCGGGTACGCGGGGGTACAAGATGCTCTTGTGCAATGGTGGTATGGTCATAATGCTGTGGCTTTCTTTCTCACGACACCTTATCTCGGCATGATGTATTACTTCCTGCCGAAAGCCGCCAATCGCCCAGTATATTCTTACAAGCTTTCGATTATCCACTTTTGGTCACTCATTTTTATATATATCTGGGCTGGGCCGCATCATTTACTGTACACGTCACTGCCAGATTGGGCACAGTCGCTGGGAGTTGTTTTTTCTATCATGCTGATTGCTCCGTCATGGGGTGGCATGCTCAATGGATTGATGACCTTACGAGGAGCGTGGGACAAGGTTCGTGAAGATCCGGTGCTGAAGTTCATGGTGGTTGCCGTGACGGCCTATGGTATGGTAACCCTGGAAGGTCCATTGTTATCCTTAAAAAATGTCAATGCCATTGCACACTTTACGGATTGGATCGTAGCGCACGTTCATGTGGGTGGCCTGGGTTGGAACGGCTTCCTCATTTTTGGTATCCTGTATTGGATGGTGCCACGTATGTGGGATACGAAATTGTTTTCAACGAAGTTGGCCAACCTTCACTTTTGGCTGGGTACGCTAGGTATTATTTTCTATGCGCTGCCGATGTATGTTTCGGGTGTTGTGCAAAGCCTGATGTGGAAGGAGTTCAATCCAGAAGGTTTTTTAGTATACAAAAATTTCTTGGAGACAACGGTTCAAATTCTTCCCTTGTACATGTTGCGTGCTATTGGCGGCGGCCTTTATCTCATAGGCACCATCATCATGACCTATAATCTGATCAAAACCGCCTACGCCGGAAATTTCATTGCCAACGAAGCCGCAGAAGCAGCGCCTCTTGCAAAAGAGTATGCCGCTCCAGGAAGCGGCGGATGGCATCACCGGCTACTCGAGCATAAACCCATCTTATTCACCGTTCTTTCACTAATCATTATCCTGATCGGCGGCATTATCGAGATGGTGCCAACCTTCCTGATCAAGTCAAACATTCCAACTATCACCAGTGTAAAACCCTATACACCCCTTGAACTTCATGGTCGTGATATTTATATACGGGAAGGATGTGTGAACTGTCATACACAAATGGTCCGACCGTTTCGCTCGGAGACGGAACGTTATGGAGAGTATTCCAAAGCCGGCGAATATGTCTATGATCATCCATTCCTCTGGGGATCGAAGCGAACAGGCCCTGATCTGCAACGCGTGGGAGGCAAGTATTCCAATGCATGGCATTACAGTCACATGCTCGCCCCCGATGCGGTTTCAACAGGTTCGATCATGCCACCCTATCCATGGCTGTTTGAGCAGACCATAGACAAAAATCAAACCGCAAAAAAGATTTCTGCGTTGCGAAAAGTGGGAGTGCCCTATGAAGAGGATTATGAATCAGTAGCCAATGATGAATTGGATAAGCAGGCGACAGAGATCGTTTCCAATTTGAAAGGGGAAGGAATCGAAGTGATGCCTGAGACGGAGATCGTCGCATTGATTGCTTATCTACAGCGACTTGGAAAAGACATCAAAGCTGAAAAGACTGCGGAAATAAAACAGTGATGGCTAATCCTACTTATAGGCACGATAGGATGGTTTATTCCGATGGAACTATGTGTTCTATGTTTCTATGTGGTTAAATTTTTCTGTAGTAGGACTAAACGTGAAACGCTATGTATAACAATGTACTTCAAAGCATCGAAAACATCGCCATCTGGCCGGTGATCTCGTTTATAATTTTCTTCCTGTTTTTCCTTTGCTTGCTATGGTATGTGTTTACTGCTGATAGAGAATTCATTCATAAGATGGGACAGTTGCCACTCGATGATGCATCTACATCTGATAAGACACGTGTCGAACAATAAAAACAGAATTTATCATGAGCTGCTGCAAAGATGAAAAAACCTTGATTACGACCATGGACACTTCAGCCGATAAAGGACCGGGGCCCACACCGAAAATAGAATGTCAGCGGAATTGCGAGCGCTGTCAGAAAAAGCATGGACACAAAAAAGTAACCGGTATAAAAAACCCAATTCTCGTGATGGTATTTTTGTTGCTCAGTTCCCTTCGGGTATGGGCGCAAGATACCGGGCCTGGTGCAAAAACATTTTGGGATGACCCCATCAACCATCCTCTGTTTCTCGTATACCTTGTTACCTTTTTTGTTTTCATCGTCATCCTCCTGACGCTCGCGGTGGCGATCATTACGCTTAGGGTACTCAATGTTTTTGTAGAGAAATCGTACGAGGAAAAAGCGGCCAAACTGGGCATACCCTACGTTGCCCCACAGCAGTGGTGGACGAAGTTTTGGCAAAATGCCAATGCGATGGTGCCCCTTGAAGAGGAAAAAAACATTGAGCTGGCTCATAATTATGATGGAATTCGCGAGCTGGATAACCACCTGCCCCCGTGGTGGAAAGGATTGTTCTACGGATCAATCATATTTGCCGTCATTTATTTAGTGGTCTATCACTTTTCAAATTCCCTTCCACTCTCGGGACAAGAATATGAAAATGAACTGGCCTTCGCAGAGCAGCAAGCAAGAATTTTCAAAGCATCACAACCTGTGGCGGTGATTGACGAGAATAGCCTATCCTTCACCAATGATGCAGACATCATCGCAAAAGGAAAATCGGTATTCATGAGTAGTAACTGTCAATCGTGCCACCGGAATGATGGCAGTGGGAACACCATTGGTCCTAATTTGACAGACGCATACTGGTTGCACGGTGGCGAAATCAAAAATATATTCTCGACGATCAAAAACGGTGTGGTTGAAAAGGCGATGCCGGCGTGGGGCAAAGTCATGAGCCAAAAAGATGTTCGTGATGTGTCTTTTTATGTGATGAGCCTGCAGGGGACGAATCCACAAAATGCCAAGGCTCCCCAGGGAGAACTGTTCATACCTAAACCGGATACTACAGCAAAGGATAGCACAAAAGTGAGCGCCATGATGAGGAATAAGTGAGGCTAGTTTAAAGAATGGAAATAACACACGCTAACGACGATTTGTATCGCTATGACGAGGAGTTTCGGGATACCATTGCCACGGTGGACGAAAAGGGCAAAAGGATATGGTTATTTCCAAAAAAACCAGGTGGTACTCTTCACCGGTGGCGCGTGGTGGTCACCATGGTGCTGCTATCCATTTTCTTTAGCGGACCTTTTCTGAAAATTGGAGGCCACCCTTTACTGTTGCTGAATATTTTTGAACGGAAGTTTGTCATCCTTGGTCAGGCTTTCTGGCCTCAGGATTTTGTTTTGCTGGCAATCACAATCATTACCTTCTTCGTCTTCATTATCCTTTTCACCGTGGTCTTTGGTAGAATCTGGTGCGGATGGATGTGTCCTCAAACATTATTCATGGAGATGGTCTTTCGCAAAATTGAATACTGGATTGAAGGCGATGGCCCCGCACAACGAAGGTTAATGGACGAGCCTTTCGGTTTCAGTAAAATCAGCAAGAAGACACTCAAGTACACCTTATTTATTATGATCTCAGTCTTGATTGCACATACAGCGATGGCTTATCTGATAGGGATCAACCAAACACTTGAAATTATTTGCCATTCACCTTCAGAAAATCTGGCCGGCTTTACAGGACTCGTTGCTTTTACAGGAATATTCTGTGCTGTATTTGCCAAATTCCGTGAACAGGCATGTGTTGCGGTTTGCCCGTATGGGAGGCTTCAAAGTGTCCTATTGACAAAAGATTCGATTGTGGTGGCGTACGATTGGTTGAGGGGTGAACCGCGTGGAAAATTGAAAAAAAATCCGGTGGCGGAAGGAAAGTCCAACGATTGCATCGACTGTAAATTATGTGTCCACGTTTGCCCAACCGGTATTGACATCCGGAATGGAACGCAACTCGAATGTGTAAACTGTACTGCCTGTATTGACACCTGTGATGAGGTGATGCTCAAGATCGGCAAGCCGAAAGGGTTGATCCGCTATGCGTCGTACAATTCAATCCAGCATGGTGTAACCAGACTCCTCACACCAAGGATGATTGGGTATGCAGTTGTGTTGGTGGCGTTGGTGGGCCTGTTAAGTTTTTCACTGCAGACCCGGTCGGATGTTGAAACCAACGTATTCAAAGTTTCGGGCACCTTGTTTCAGCGAACCGATGACGACTTCATCACCAATCTCTACAATGTTGAATTTGTAAATAAAACGTTTGAAGACTTGTCTCTTCAAATTAAAGTCGAATCACCAGTCAGTGCCTCACTGGTAGCGCCCGACGGTAAACTGTTACTAATTCCGGCAGGAGGCTTCTTAAAAAAAATTTACTTTATCAAAATTCCTGCTGTGGATATAACCACGGCCCGGACCATCGTGTTCCTGGGTGTGTATCAAGAGGGAAGATTATTGGAAAGGGTAAAGGTTAAATTTATCGGGCCGGTCAATAACAAATCAAAAAGTCAATCACTATGAATTGGGGGAAATGGATCATTGTTTCGTTTGTCTTGTTTGCGGCTTTCATCGGCATTCTCGTAGTTATTTGCGTGCGACAGGATATTAGCCTAGTGTCAAAAAACTATTATCAGGAGGAATTGGCTTATCAGCAACAAATCGATCGTATGAACAACACCGCTCGACTCGGGGAAAAACCGACGATTGCAATCACGGGCCAGACATTGGAAATACAATTCAGTCAATTTAACAATCTCGAGAGTGGCGAAGTGAAAGTATTCCGGCCATCCGATCTGCGATTTGACAAGCAATTTATCCTTCATACCTCAACAGAAACGACCCGGCGATTTGACATAAGCTCCTTTCCAAAGGGAATGTATCGTGTCAAAATGTGCTGGTCCATGAAGGACAAGAAGTATTATGTCGAACAGGTAATAATTCTTTAGTCATGTGGCTGACCGCGCTGTTAATAGGATTTGCAGGCAGTTTCCATTGTCTGGGCATGTGCAGCCCGCTGGTCATGGCTGTAACAACTTTGCGAAAACCGTTTTTCATCAACCGTTTGGTGTATAACAGCGGCAGGATTTTTATGTACGGATTGTTGGGGGCGCTGGTAAGCGCTTTTGGGTCGCTGTTCAGACTTTCCGGATTTCAAAATATCCTCACCGTCTTATTGGGAAGTGTGTTGATCATCCTGGGATTGGCAGGCAGCAGCCAGTTCCGCATTCCATTGCTCACTAGTGTCGTGCTAAGAATTACGATTAGGATCAAATGCTTGTTCTCAAAATTTTTGCATGAGAAAACAATCCTTTCCATTACGATCATGGGTATGCTGAATGGACTTTTACCGTGTGGCCTGACGTACCTGGCGTTGACGTATTGTCTTACGGTTGCCAATGCGGCCAATGGCTTCCTGTTCATGATGATTTTTGGTGTCGGTACCTTGCCGGTGATGCTCGGATTTACATCCGTCATACACGTGTTAATTAATCGCTTTAATTTTACTTTTCGAAATCTTTCAACAGTTGTCATGATAGCGCTGGGAGCACTTTTAATCACAAGGAGTATTTATGTGCATTATCATGAAAATATCCATCCTCAGCAGGAAGAATCGATCGTGACCTGTCAGTAATCAATTATCACTCCCGATTGGTAAGATACCACAATGACTTGAACCGCGAACAACGATTTAGCCAAACCAACTAGCAATGATGCCTGGTATTTTATTCTATTAGCTATGATTCGGATTCTACCATAAAGCAGGGCAAATCTTGATTTTTTTGTCTAATGGTTAAGGAATGAAGATCAACTATCCTCTTGTTCTGATCGATCACAATTGCCCGCTGTTAGCCCGTTACTGACAGGCACTCAGACAAAATCATACCGCTATCTGACAAAAGTCATGTTTTACCCAAAGCGTCCGGGGTAGGTTTGTAACATCAAAAAACGGGTAAAATAATTTTACCATGTACAAAAACCAGAAGCATATGAAATACTTATTCTTTATAGGAATTGCAGCCATGGCGTTAGCCTGCGCGCCCGACAAACCCAAAAACCAGGAACAATATCCTGATCAACCCACCAAGTCAGCGGTGGAAGCAGTTATTACAGATCCGACAAAAGGGATCGGCGCTGTGAAAAAAGTTACACTGAAGACTCCATTGGAACAGGAGCGAGTAGGACGTGGACTGGCGATTTTTGAAATGAAATGTTCTGCATGTCATCGGCTTACCACTGAACGCGTCGTAGGCCCTGGATGGAAGGATGTTACCAAACGCAGACAACCGGAGTGGGTAATGAATATGATTACCAATGTGGATGTCATGTTGGACAAAGATCCGGAAGCGCAAAAACTCTTTGAACTCTGTTTGGTAAGAATGCCTAATCAAAATGTGTCCATCGGTGACGCCAGGGATATTCTTGAATTCATGCGTCAAAATGACGGCGCAAAGTAAATGATCCTTAAAAAATTCAACCATAACGATACCAAATGAAAAAATTAATCAAATCAACCGCGTTTTTCCTTCTGGCAGGGTCGGTCTTTATTTTTCAAGGCTGCAAACCTAAAGGCCCGCAAGAAGCAGTGGTAGGAAATGCAGCATCAAAAGTCTATGTGGCTCCCGGCAAGTACGATGAGTTTTACAACATCGTTTCGGGAGGATTTAATGGGCAAATGGCGATTTATGGCATTCCTTCCGGACGACTTTTCCGCATTCTTCCGGTGTTCTCACAATTCCCGGAAAACGGTTACGGCTATAGTGAGGAGACGAAACCCATGCTAAACACATCTCATGGTTTTGTACCGTGGGATGACCTTCATCATATAGCACTTTCTCAGACGAATGGCGAGCACGATGGTCGCTGGGCATTTGGTAATGCGAATAATACCCCGCGCGTTGCCCGTGTAAGTTTGAGGACATTCAAAACGGAGGAGATACTGGAGCTCCCGAATAGCGGAGGCAATCACTCGTCACCATTCATTACCGAAAACAGCGAATACATTGTTGCAGGCACCCGCTTTAGTATTCCCATCGGTGAGAATAAAGATGTTCCCATCAGTACGTATAAAGAAAATTTTAAAGGCACCATTAGTTTTATAAAAATAGATCCTCAATCGGGCCATATGAGTATTGGCTTTCAGCTGAAAACTCCGGGTGTGAATTTCGACTTGTCAAGAGCAGGCAAGGGACCTTCTCATGGCTGGTTCTTTTTTTCGTGT
>JANXYC010000138.1 GCA_025350305.1 Cyclobacteriaceae bacterium
TTTGTTGAGATTGACCCGCGGCATATTGATGTAAACGTTCATCCCACCAAAACCGAAATCAAGTTTGACGATGAGCGTGCCGTGTACGCTGTCGTACGGTCGGCGGTGCGACAGGCACTCGGTTCGCACAACCTGACGCAAGCCCTGGATTATTCGGCCGACGTTAATCTCATAAATAAAATCATTCACAATCCTGCCCTGAGCCGTGATCAGTATCTGGAGGAACAGTTGGGAACTTCGCTCGACCGGTCCAACTTGCAAAACTGGGGGAAACTATTTGAAGGAGAGCGTCCGGAACAATCCAGGTTGTTTACACCCCCGGCCGAGGTATCACCGGTGCGGATGGAAAGTGCTCCGGGCCGAAACGACGTCTACTTGACTGCGGAAGAGAAAGTTGTATTTCAATTTGGTCTGAAATATTTGGTTCGACCGGTAAAAAACGGGTTAATGATTATCGACCAGCAGGCGGCCCATGAGCGCATTCTCTTTGAAAAGTTCCTGTTAAAGATGCAGCATCATACCGGCTCCAGCCTGCAAAGTTTATTTCCGCAGACCGTTACCCTCAGTGCAGCCGATTTTGCGCTGGTGATGGAGATGGAGCAAGAGATCAAAGGATTGGGCTTTCAGTTTGATGTCTTTGGAAAAAATACCCTGGTGGTTACGGGCATGCCGGCAGAAACGGTTGGTAAAAATGAAAAAGAACTTTTTGAAGGTCTGATCGAACAGTTCAAGCAGAATCAATCCAGTCTTACCTTGCCGTTGCGCGATAATTTGGCCAGTTCACTTGCCCGCCGCGCCGCTATCAAGGCCGGTCAAAAACTTTCCCACGAAGAGATGGATTCACTGGTAACCGGACTTTTTTCCTGCCGCAATCCGAATTATTCTTCGGAAGGCAACACAACATTTTTTATAATTGAAACGTCTAAGATTGAAAATTACTTTTCCTGATCACTTAAGAACGCCCTCATGCTGAATCTTACGCCGGTTGTCCGAAATCTTATTATTATCAATGTAATCATCTACATTATTCAAAGTGTGATGCCTGTGTCAACCTATTATTTGTCCTTGTATGACATCAACTCAGGTTATTTCAAACCTTATCAGTTTTTAACCTACATGTTCGCACACGGAAGTTTTTTTCATATTTTTTTCAACATGATGGCGCTGGCATCCCTGGCTCCCATTTTGGAGAGTTCTTGGGGAGATCGGAAATTCTTGTTGTTTTATCTGACCACAGGTGTTGGGGCAGGGGTCATCTATGCCCTGGCAAACTTTTTTTTGCATAGTCAAGGTGGAAGTATGCTGGGAGCATCCGGTGCGATCTATGGGATTTTGATGGCCTTTGGTATGACTTTTCCCAATATGCAAGTCTCTTTGTTTTTCTTTCCCATCCAGGCAAAATATATGGTGTTCGTCATGGGATTTTTGACGTATGTGATGGATCGAAGTGGCCAGGTAGCCCACCTCGCACATTTTGGAGGTGCCTTTGTTGCATTCTTGTTAATTAGTTTTTGGCACGGACAGGAAAGGCGGCGGTGAGCCTACAATTGCTTAAATTCGCTGTCCTGTTCAGGCCAATTGTGAGAATTCGGTAAATTATAGATTTAGGTGCTAGAGGAATTTAAAAACGCATTTAACCGGCCCAACCAGGCTCACGTGCAGTTGATTATCATCAACGTCGTGGTGTTTTTGTTGCTGGGCGTTTTGTTTGTCTTTTTTCGAATCTTTAGTCTTGAACCAATATTTACGCTCGTTCACGATCAGTTTTCGATCCCACCCAAATTTTCTGACTTCCTTACCCGCCCCTGGACGATTATCACGTATGCATTCATGCATGATCTAGTCAGTATTTTGCACATACTCTTCAATATGCTTGCTCTGTATTGGTTTGGTAGATTGTTTGTTGAATACCTGGGCAGCGATAAGCTCATTGCTTTGTATGTGTTAGGTGCCCTTGCGGCAGGTGTCTGCTATCTTTTAGTGTTCAACACGATTCCTTTCTTCAAGAACCAATCGGATTTTTCCGGGATGGTGGGTGCATCCGGCGCAATTTTCGCGATTATGGTAGGAGCTGCTACTTTGATGCCCAACTACACATTTTTTCTGCTCTTCTTCGGACCTATAAAGATCAAATATATCGCAGCCTTTTATATCGTTTTATCTTTTCTCGGCACTGTTCAGAGCAACGCGGGAGGAAATATCGCTCACCTGGGAGGCGCACTTATGGGTTTCGTTTATATCAAACAACTTCAGGCAGGTGTGAACTGGGGTGGATGGATCACATCGGTCTTGGATTGGTTCAAAGGTTTGTTTAGTTCCCGGCCCAGGGTGAAAGTGTCTTACCGTAAAAATGAAACCGCCAACGGAAAGATGAACGTCAACCTCTCCGGAATTTCACAGCAGGAGATCGATGATATTCTCGATAAAATTTCCGATGGGGGATATGAGAGTCTCTCGAAGGAGGAGAAGGAGAAATTATTTAAGGCGAGTAAGAAATGAGTTGGTAAACGGGTTGGATGATTCAACTGAAAAAACTGATTACCGAATACCGATTACTGAATTTAAGTGATAAGCTTCGCCAGCAGATAAGCAGCCGCTGCAGCCATAGCTCCTACCAGTGCCACGCGCAACGTGCCTTTAAAAAGAGGTTGACCGGTCAGCTTACTTTTGACTAACCCAAAGACTATTAAGCAAACCAGGGTGATGCCGCAGGAGTACATCAATCCTTGTTGAGTAGTGTCCGAAAAGAAATAGGCACTCAACGGTATCAGTCCGCCGACGATATAACTCACACCGATTACGAACGCACTCTGAAGGGCCCGGTTTTTATCTGGTCGCTCCAGGCCCAGTTCGAACCGCATCATGAAGTCCACCCACTTCTTGGGGTTCTTGGCCATTTCGCGCGCGATCTTTTCTTGCAGGTCATCATTCAACCCATATTGCGCAAAGATTTCTTTTGTTTCCTTAATTTCTACTTCATGAAGGTTTTCAATCTCTTGATATTCGCGGTTCTCTTCGGCATCGTAGTGCTCAATCTGGGTGCGTCCAGCGAGGTAGCCACCCAGGCCCATGGCAATGGAGCCAGCGGCGATCTCGGCGAGTCCTGCCGTAATGACGATGGAGGTGCTGTCAATCGCTCCACTTAAGCCGGCTGCCAAGGCAAAGGGCACGGTGAGTCCATCACTCATCCCAATAACGAAGTCGCGGACTTTTTCGGAGGATTGAAAATGCTGCTCTTCCATGCTTGATTTGTTGGGAAATTACAAAAAAAGAAGACTACGGATGTGATCGGGATTCTTTCAGACGCATTTCAAATTATCATTTCTTGTAGGAAGCATTTTCAAAGTATGAAAACAAGGAGTTAATAATAAGAGCGGAATTCGCTGAATACATGACGTCCTGCCGCGTTTGATTGAAGTGGGCCAACAATTCGTAATACCTGGATTCACTGATGGAGTAGTTGTTCATGATCTTTTCACGCACGTCAGGGTCATTCACGATCTCGATATAGGCCCGTGCCCGTTCCAATTCATTGATCATGGCCACCAACTTTCTTTTTTCCTTTTCCATTTTAGTGAAATAGGCAAAATTTACTCCCGAGGAGGAGGCCCGCAAGGGCCTGGTTGTGGATAAGGTAGGTGACTCAATGTATTTCTTGTCGCCGAACAAAGGACTGTCGTGGATGGTGATCTCTTTCAGAAATATGCTTTCATCGCGCATCCGGACAAACATGATTTCATCTTCCTCGTTGATCAGTTGAGTGGATTTTCCATATCCAACGAACGAGAAGGTAAGCGTGTCCCGTGGGTTCGCCAGGATCACAAAGATCCCGCTGGCATCACTGACAGCGGCGTGATGCGAATGTTTCACCTTTATATGTACGCCTGGAAGATTTTCAAGGGAAAGAGAATCTACGACAATACCCTTGATTAGTTTTTGAGAATTCCCGATCAGCGAAGCAGCAAGAAGTACAACCGTTAATATGTAAATCTTGCCCGTGTTCATTCAAGGATAAGATGGTTCATTCATAAGGAAGGTTGCTTTTTATCCAAGAATGGAAAAGATATTATGTCTTGTTTGCCAACTGTCCGCAGGCGGCATCAATATCTTTCCCCCTGCTTTTGCGAATGCGGGTGGTGATCCCATTTCGTTCGAGCAGGTCCATGTACATGTTCAACACTTCATCGGAGGCTTGTTTGAATTCGCCATCATCGATGGGATTATATTCAATCAGGTTTACTTTGGAGGGGATTACCTTACAAAACTTCAGCAACGCGTTGGCAGCTTCTTCGGAATCATTGATATCTTTCCACACCACATATTCATACGTCACCTTCTTTTTCGTTTTCTGATACCAATACCGGAGTGCGTCTGCCAGCTCCGCCAATGAATTGGAATCGTTGATAGGCATAATGGAGGAGCGTGTTTGATCAAGCGCTGAATGCAGTGATACGGCCAGGTTGAATTTCACTTCGTCATCGGCCATTTTTTTTATCATCTTGGCAATCCCTACCGTGGAGACGGTGATTCGTTTAGCGGCCATGCCCAAGCCTTTTTGGTGGGTAATTTTTTCGATGGCCGCTGTTACATTGGCGTAATTCAAGAGGGGCTCACCCATGCCCATGAATACAATGTTTGTCAGCGGACGGCCAAAAAATAAATCAGCCTGTTCTTTTATGGCGGCTACCTGATCATAAATTTCATCGGGACTCAGATTGCGCTGGCGTTTGAGACGGGCGGTCGCGCAGAATTTACACGCCAGGCTGCAGCCCACCTGGGAGGAAACACAAGCCGTAATTCTTTTTTCTGTGGGGATCAAGACCGATTCCACCACTAATCCATCGAAAAGCGTCACCGCATTTTTAATAGTACCATCAGCGCTCCGCTGCATGTTGTCAACCTTGATGTGATTGATGACAAAATGTTCTTTCAGCATTTCGCGCGTGGACAGTGAGATATTCGTCATCTGCTCGAAGCTCTTGGCGGACTTCATCCACAACCATTCATATACTTGCTGGGCGCGAAATGCCTTTTCTCCTTTCGCTATAAAAAACTCTTTTAGTTCTTCCAAGGAGAGTTTGCGGATGTCGCGTCTGGCCAGGGTTTCGGTAAGCATTATTTGATCCGCGTAAATGTTTTTATCTCACAATCCTTATTCAAAAGGTGGATAGTTAAGTTCGATTGGGTAAGGGTGTCAATGACGAACTGCTGCGTCATGATGCCCGACTTGATATCCATTAATAAGAGTTCGGGGCCATTGACTTTATAATTGAATGCACTCATCCCGGCAGCTTTCTTTTTGCCAGTTGAGAAAATGCCCTCTTCTCCACTGCCTTTTTTATCGAAGCGGATAATACGCGCTACGGCATTGCGTGAAGAGCCCATGTCCTTCTCCAGTTCTTTTTCTGTCTCACTCTTTTCCATCTGACTTTGGAAGCACGTCTTTTCATCCGTGAGCTGCCAGGTGCCCACGATCGTTTGTGCCTGATCCCGATAGCTATCGGGACCCCAACCTATTAGCACCATACCAGCCAGAATCCAGAGTCTCATAAATACAGTGTTTTTCTCCCAATAGCCGGATCAAATTTACATTAAATTGCTTTAGGGCGTCTCTAAAAACTCCTTGTACCCTTCTCTTCCGGAGAAGGGTGACGGGTTGAGGCCATAAAAGGCAAGGTTTTTAGAGACGCCCTTTATGAAGAATTGAGAAGGTGGAAATGGTGAAGCTGTGAATTTGTTTCGATATAATTTGAGTTCGGAGTTTGTACATTAATCCCGATTACACGAATTTTCCCCCCTCAAAATTTTTCTATGCAAAAAAGCAACGCGATCGTTATTACCGCCGGCTATCTGGATTCCAGCAGTGGCAAGACGGCCCACGGTCTCATCCGCGGTTCCGACCGCTTTAATATTTCAGGCGTCATTGATCACAAGTATCCCGGCAAGGACGCAGGCGAAATATTGGATGGTAAGAAGCGAAATATCCCGGTGTACGGATCCATTGCTGACTTTGTGAAGCAGAGCCTTGTCAAGGCGGAGTACTGTGTGCTGGGTGTTGCCACCAAGGGCGGTGTTATTCCTGATTCATTGCGTTCCATGCTTCGCGACGCTCTGGAAAATAATTTTCACCTCGTAAACGGTTTACACGATTACGTATCGGATGATGCTGATCTTGCCGCACTCGCCGCAGCAAAGGGCCTTCAACTCATTGATGTTCGCAAGCCCAAGAATTTCAAAGACCTTCATTTTTGGTCAGGCAGGATCGCCGAAGTGAAATGTCCGAAAATTGCCGTTTTGGGAACGGACTGCGCGCTTGGCAAGCGGACCACCACACGGTTTTTGACAGAAGCTATGCGAAAAGCAGGTTTTAAAGCAGAGATGATTTACACGGGCCAGACAGGCTGGATGCAAGGAGCGAAATACGGTTTCATTTTCGATTCGACGTTAAACGACTTCATCTCAGGAGAGATGGAACACGCCATTGTGCAATGCTGGGAGGAGGCTAGGCCCGACATCGTTTTTATTGAAGGTCAATCTTCATTACGGAATCCAAGCGGACCGGCGGGTGCTGAGTGGATCATCTCGGCTGCTGCCAATGGGGTGGTATTACAACACAATCCGGCCCGGAAGCAATACAAGGATATGGAATACTATCCTGCTTATCTTCCCGATCCTAAGGATGAAATTGAGTTGATCAGGATTTATGGTACACCTACAGTAGCACTCACAATTAACACCGCCAAGATGACTGAAAGTGACGCTCGAAATTACGCGGCGAAATACGAGGAGCAGTTAGGGATACCAGTAATTCTTCCGTTGGAAGATGGTGTTGATAAACTAATACCAATCTTTAAAACCATGATTGAAAAATCCATCGCGCAGGTTTAGCTACGGACTGCACAGATGAATACAGAAAATTTTTTACAGGTCTTTGGCTTAAACCATAATCTCAAGGAATGAAAATAAAAAATATCAACGTTTGGACCGCCGACCTTGGAAACACCAAGCCTTACACCATCGCTTTCAAGACCATCGATGAAGTACTCAACACATTTGTAGAAATAACCCTGGAGAACGGCACGACCGGCATCGGCGCTGCCAATCCAAGTGAATATGTGACCGGTGAAAATTTGGAGCAGACCAATGCTGCCCTTACCGGGGAGAACCTCGAATTCCTTATTGGGCGCGACCTGTATGAGATAAACCAGTTGCTTTTTGAAGTATGGCAGAAATTTCTAAAAACTCCGGCCGCCCGTGCGGCCCTGGATATTGCTCTGCACGATGCATTCACAAAGCTTCTCGGAATTCCACTGGTGAAATATCTCGGCCAGAAAATCAAATCCATGCTGACGTCGAATACCATCGGAATTAAGAATGTAGCAGATACACTAAAAGAAGCGGAAGAGTATGGAAAGCTTGGCTTCAAGGCTTTAAAGGTGAAGATTGGCAAAGACCTGGAGGAAGATATTGAGCGATTGGTGAAGCTGCGGGAGAAATTTGGCCAGAAGTTTTTTATTCGTATCGATGCCAATCAAGGTTATACCTCCGCTAAGACGATTGAATTTTACAAACGCACAAAACAACTCAACGTTGAATTAATTGAGCAGCCGCTGCCTGCCAAGTCGGTAGCAGAAATGAGGCAATTGCCAGATGAGGTCCGCGCCGTTATTGCGGCCGATGAATCCCTGCTCTCCGCCAAGGATGCCCTGGAACTTATCAAACCGCCCCGGGCTGTTGGCATATTTAATATCAAATTGATGAAATGCGGGGGTATAAGTCAAGGTCTAAAAATCGCGGACATTGGCTTACATGAGAGTATCGATTTATTCTGGGGCTGCAATGATGAGAGCATCGTCAGCATTACAGCGGCCTTGCATGCCGCATTTGCCTGCTCCAACACCAAATACATTGACCTGGATGGAAGTCTTGATCTTGCCCGTGACGTCGTGAAGGGAGGATTCATTTTAAAAGAGGGGATGATGCATTGTTCGGACAAGCCAGGATTGGGCTTAGAGCGGATCTGATTTTTTTGGGATTCCACAACACCCTGATTATCAAATGCTAGCCCAAGCCTCATGAGGAATCCTTCGATTCCTCATTTTTTTTAAATTCTACACTTGGTAACTCCGGGGCAGTTCCTATCTTTGCAGTCCTTTTTGCGGCACAAAACCCGCAAATCGGCTTAAAAACAGCAAAATAGGTTTCAACCATGCCTGGAATTATAGGACGTAAGATTGGGATGACAAGCGTATTCGGCCAGGATGGTCAGAATATCGCCTGTACAGTCATCGAGGCGGGACCCTGCATAGTCACTCAGATCAAGAATCAAGAGACTGATGGCTACTCGGCCCTGCAATTGTCCTTCGGAGAGAAGAAAGAAAAGAACACATCCAAGCCGCTGGTAGGTCACTTCAAGAAAGCTAATACCACACCCAAGCGGGACGTGGTTGAGTTTCGTGACTTCGGCGCAGAGTTCAACGGTATTGCCGAACTCGGCAAAGAGGTCCGTATTCAGGATGTGTTTGCCGAAGGCGATTTTTTGGATGCCGTGGGTACCTCTAAGGG
>JANXYC010000144.1 GCA_025350305.1 Cyclobacteriaceae bacterium
CTCCTCCGGTCAATTGCGAATATGGAATGAAGTAGCCACTATTTTTCTGATAGCCATCATCATGCTGGCAAGTGTGAAGAGTAATATGAGTTTTGTCTGGGGCCTCCTGGGATTAATCTTGTTTGCATCGGTCTTAATGACTGGCATAAAAATTTACAAGAGTGTTCGGGAGAATAAGAATTGATGTAGTTATGGGCATCTCTTCCATATAACACGGTTTCAGAAAGCTTCAAAAACACCTTTTCATTGGCCTCATCCCACCTTCTCCGGAGGAGAAGAACTGAGGAGTTTTTGAAGCTTTCCTTCGACACATTTCCCTGTTATTCTTTTTATCAAAGCCTTCTCCATGGGAACTTTGATATGGATAATTTGTTGAAGTTGAGCGTCAAATTGATAATCTATCAACAAATAGTCCAAATGGTTTCCTGATGATTGCGATAAGTGGTTGATTTTTGGGGTGTTAAGTAAGTAGGTTTGCAATGAGATAGAGGTGTCAACTGGTTTAAAAAATTAAAGAAACAATTTTATGAAAAACATCAAAAAATTACTCCCGTTAGTTTTTGTGATCGTGGCTATAAATATTATTAGTTGCCACAAAGATGAACAAAAAAAATCCAGCTATTGCGAAATGCCTACAGATGTTACATTTAAAAATGAAGTTGGGAGAATTTATTTGTATAACATTCAACAAAACAAATTCTATTACATCGGGAGTCCGGATACACTGAAACGCAATGGTGGTTATATACCTTGTAATCCTTTATCACAAGATTTGATACCAGAAAGTGAGATAGGGGTGCTAGTTATTTACAGCGGCATTGTCAAGCTCCAACGCTCTGCGGAAGAGCCGCTTTATTTTGGAATAGAAATTACAGAAATCAAAAAAGCAGACTAAATAATATTCAAATTCTTCCAAAGGTATGTTCTCAAAAGAGTAAGACAACATCACATTTTGGTTTTTAACCAATTTCTATGAAAAAATCCTTACTTCCGGCAATTTTCATATTATTCTTTCAACTGGGCCTTTTGGCACAAACCAATTTTCGGCCCGATTTAATAAAACTAAATACGATTGAGAATGATGAACTCCTTAAATCGCTCAAAGAGTTTAAGGTGATAAGCCTGGATACAAAGGTGTTAAATGCTCTTTGTAAAGGGGAGAAAAATAATATCGATTTTCAACTTCGCATTGAAAGCCACAACTGGAATATAACGCTGGAAGAAAATGAGTTTAGGGACCCGAACCTCCAGGTAGTCGAAAATGACATAGCGGCTAATTTGCAATTCAACAAATGTCTTACTTACAAAGGTTACTTGAACGGAAATACTAATCAGCCTGTGCGCCTTTTCATTGCTGAAGACATGCTCGAAGGATATGTGATGGATGAAACGGGCATGATATTTATTAAACTACTGTCAAAGATCATCAAGAACTATCCACACAAAGATCATTATGTAATTTTTAACAGCAAAGATATTATTGATGATCCTTCCATAAGGGCTTGTGGTATTGAAGAGGCAAAATCTATAAAAAATGTGATTGAAAACCCGAAAAGTGTAGTTGGCGGGCGTGCCACTACTTCCTGTCTTGTTTTAGAAATAGCTACCGAAGCCGATTTTGAATTTTACCAAGCAAACGGATCAAATGTAACGACAGCCAATAACAATATTCTTGCCGTCCTTAACCAGGTAGAAGGTGTCTATCAAACCACTTTCAACATAAGATTTCTGATTACTTATCAAAGTGTTTGGTCGCGTTCTAGTGATCCGTACAGCGCAGTTGGTAGTGCGAATGTTGTTGATGAGTTGGCTAACTGGTGGGAAGCTAGAAGAAGCTATGTCAACAGGGATGTTGTACATTTTTTCTCTGCTAAGACCGGGCACACTGTAAGGGGAGCTGCAAAAGCGATTGGGGCTATTTGCGACAATATTGCCAACAGCTATGCTTTTGTAGCTACTAAATCCATCTGGGTTTATAGTTAATCAGGTTACTACCACGGCACACGAAATAGGTCATTTATTTGGGGCTGTTCATCCTAATTCTAATTCAGATTCTTGCACACCGACCCCCACGATAATGTGTGTAGTCATAGGTGGTGTGGATAATAGGGCTTTTCAATTCTCAACTTTTTCACAGGATGAAATAAACACATGGATTAATCTCCTTAATAACTGTTTACGAGATGTACTTAGCGTAAGTATTTCAGGAGCAGAGCCAGTATGTTCAGGAGGTCAATTTTCAGTTACCCCTTTACCCGCAGGTTCAAGTATAACATCGTGGATTTCCGATAATTTAAATGGGTTAACTGTGACAACGGGAGGTTATGCTACTAGACTGAATAATTTCAGTGGTGGCGTTAACTTGACAGCTTCTGGCAATTATGGTTCTAGTGGCTGTACTTTTACTTCCACTAAACAAGTTTTCGTTGGGTCACCCTTAGCTGATAATAGCACTTTAATTTATCCAAATGGTGGAAGAGCCGTTGATCCCGTTACATTGCTTCCAAACACTGTTTACCAATTTAATTCTGACTTAGTGCTTGGTGCGTCTTCCTTCACATGGATTCTTCCATCCGGGTTCTCATTCGTTAGTGGACAAGGTACTTCAAATCCGGGCATACGCACGTCAGCGACTTATGGCAACTATACCCTTTATTGTACTGCCGACAACGCATGTGGCTCCAACTGGACGCATAGTCTTGGTATAATAATCGATGGCTCCTGCATTGTCTGCCCTAGAATTGCTCAGGACGATAAACCACCAGCTGCTGAAACCTTTGCCAAAATTGCTTTGTATCCAAATCCTGTAAGTACTGAGCTTAATATCCGCTTGACGGCTCCAGCAGAACAAGAAGGTGAACTTTCTCTCATAGATCTCTACGGCAATATTAAAAGGCAGGGAATTATCCAAAAGGGCACACAATGGATAACCCTCGGAACAAGCGACCTGTTTCCTGGAATGTATGTTATCAAAATAAATGATGGGTCTAAAGAATATTATCGAAAAGTGCTGGTTCAACATTAACGATCAAAAGTTCGCCGAACCGGCAGCCTTAATAGTATGGTCCAAATCATCGTTCGTCAGGGAATCAGACAAAAACCAGGACTCAAAAGGAGAAGGTGGAAGATAAACTCCATTCTCTAACATCCCATGAAAGAATTTTTTAAAGGTGCCGTTGTTACCAGCGGTCGCGGATTTGAAATCGGTAACTTCTTCCTTACAAAAATGCACACTGATCATGGAGCCGAGCCGGTTGATGTTATACGATAATCCTTTCTTACTGAGCGCTTCCTTCAAACCTTTTTCAAGATATGCTGTCTTTTTTTCAAGCTCTTTATAAATACCTGGGTTCTCCTTTAATATGGAAAGTGTGGTAAACCCGGCGATCATCGCCAATGGATTTCCGGAGAGTGTTCCGGCCTGGTACACGTCACCCAACGGGGCAATTTTATTCATGATTTCCCGCTTCCCGCCAAATGCACCCACCGGCAAACCACCGCCAATAATTTTTCCAAACGTAACAAGGTCGGCTTGAATACCATAAATTTCCTGCGCTCCACCAGGTGCCAGCCGGAAACCTGTCATCACTTCATCAAAGATCAATACACTGCCAACGCGATCGCAAAGTGAACGCAAATGCTGGAGATAGCCGGGCTTGGGAAGCACACAGCCCATATTCCCGGCCACGGGCTCGACAATGATCGCAGCCAGTTCACTTTTGTTTTGATCCACCAGTCGCTCGACTTCTTCAAAGTTGTTAAATGAGGCAACCAATGTATCATCGGTAACAGCAGCGGGAATTCCGGCATTTACTTTGATATTCAACGTAGCAACTCCGCTTCCTGCCTTTTTCAAAAAAGCATCGTTGTGTCCATGATAGTGTCCCTCGAATTTGATGAACTTCGACCGGTTGGTATAACCCCTGGCCAATCGCAATGCCGACATGCAAGCTTCTGTTCCCGAATTAACAAACCTGATCATATCCAAACCCGGCACCATGCTGATGATCAGTTTTGCCATGTCAGTTTCTTGCAGGGTAGGCGTACCAAATGAAACCGCCTTATCTGCCTGCTCTTTTATTGCTTCAATAACCTTCGGATGACCATGACCAAGAATCATCGGACCCCAGGAATTAATGTAGTCGATGTACCGGTTGCCATCAGCATCAAACAGATAAGCTCCTTTGGCAGTTTCCATAAACAGAGGAGTACCTCCTACTTGTTTAAATGCCCTCACGGGTGAGTTAACGCCTCCCGGAATTACCTTCTGCGCTTCGGCGAATAATTGTTCGCTGTTGGTTGTCTTGATCAAGATTGATGGATTAAAGGATGAACAGGATTGAGATCAGGAAATCATTTTGGCAAAATCTTTGGCAAAGTAACTGGCGATAACATCTGCTCCGGCTCTTCGAATCGCGATCAGGGATTCCAGCATCGCCTGCTTCTCATCGAGCCATCCGTTTGCTGCTGCTGCCTTGATCATCGAGTACTCGCCAGATACCTGGTAGGCCGCCACCGGAACATGCACATGATTCTTTACAGCCCGAATTATATCCAAATAGGCGCCGGCAGGTTTGATCATGACGATATCAGCACCTTCTTCAATGTCAAGTTCAACTTCCTTTAAAGCCTCACCGCTGTTGCGGAAATCCATTTGATACGTCTTCTTGTCGCCAAAACCAGGCGCGCTGTCCAGTGCATCGCGAAAGGGTCCGTAAAAACTGGAAGCATACTTCGCGGCGTAGGACAAAATACCCGTGCGTTCAAACCCTGCTTCATCAAGCTTTTCGCGAATCGCTCTTACCCGTCCATCCATCATATCGGATGGTGCGGCAAAATCGGCGCCTGCCTGGGCATGCGATACCGCCATCTTAGACAATACTTCAACGCTGACATCATTCACAATTTCCTTGCCCATTACAATCCCATCATGGCCATAAATAGAATAAGGGTCCAGTGCCACGTCGGTCATCACGATCATTTCAGGATCCAATTCCTTGATATAACGTATGGACTTTTGCATCAGGCCATGCGGATTCAATGCCTCTTTGCCTTCGTTATCTTTCAGAGCGTCGGGCACTTTAACAAATAGCAATACGGACCTTAGCCCAAGGCTCCTTAACTCTAAAATTTCATCTTTTAACATATCCAGGCTTAGGCGAAAATAACCGGGCATGGAAGGGATCGGTTCTTTTTTATTTTTCCCGTCGGATATAAAAAGAGGAACAATGAAATGGTCCGGGGTCAAGGTAGTCTCTGCTACCAGGTTTCGAACCGCTTCGCCGGAACGAAGTCTGCGGTACCGTTTAGTTATTTTCATATTAACACCAATTTTTGGGATTTTTTAATACTTCGATCAGTTTCGATTCCGGTGAATCGGAATCCGGTTGATCATGATAGTCAAAGCGCACCCGGGGAGGAAGGCTCATCAAAATACTTTCTGTTCGTCCGTTTGATTTCAGGCCAAAGATCGTGCCCCGGTCGTGCAATAAATTGAACTCTACGTAGCGCCCCCTCCTCACGTGTTGCCAGTGAGTTTGCTGTTCCCCGTAAGGAAGTGATTTTCTCCTCCTGACAATCGGCAGGTAAGCCTCCAGTAAGGCGTCGCCGCACGTTTTCGAAAAACTAAAAAGAAATTCTTCGGAGTATTTTGAATTGGGTCGGATATAGTCATAAAAAATTCCGCCTACTCCTCTCCGTTCGTTGCCGCGATGTACGTTGTTAAAATATTCATCGCATTGTTTTTTAAACTCGGGATAAAAGTGAGGATCGAATTGATCGCATGCCTTCTTAAAATTCAAATGGAAGTGGACCGCATCTTCTTCAAAAAGATAATAGGGCGTGAGATCAGCACCTCCGCCAAACCAGGCATCCATTCTTTTCTCTTGTTCATCGTACAATTCAAAATACCGGAAGTTAGCATGCGTCGTAGGGACCATCGGGCTTAGCGGATGTATCACAAGCGAAATGCCTGTTGCAAAAAAATAAGCGCCATTTGTGTTGAGCTGCTTCGCCACGGCGGGTGTAACCGTACCATGGACCGCAGATCGACTGACCCCCGCTTTTTCAAATACCTTTCCTTCCGACAAAATACGGCTTACTCCGCCACCACCACCTTCACGCTCCCATTTGTCTTCTTTAAATCTGCCAACGCCATCGACCTCTTCCAGCGCGAGACAAATTTTATCCTGCAAGCCGGTGATGTATCGGACAAACTCTTCTTTCAAAATCATGGTCTGAAATTCTTGACAGTGTCAACAAATGCCTTTGCATTTTCAAACGGAGTCTGTGGCAACACTCCGTGCCCCAGGTTAGCGATGTGGTTTCCTTTGCCAAACGCTTTCATCATGGCAATAGTTTCCTTCTCCACATGCTGCCGGGGGCCTAACAATACAATCGGATCAAGATTGCCTTGAAGAACCGATGCGCCGGCAACTTGCCTGGCAAACGAAGGATGAATTGTCCAGTCGAGTCCCAGTGCAGCAGCGCCGGTGCTTTGCAGTTCAGCCAGCGCATACCAGCATCCTTTTGCAAAAAGAATCACCGGCACCTGAGGTTGAATGGCCTTGACCATTTTATCCAGATAAGGAAGTGAAAATATCTTATAATCAGAGGGTGACAATAATCCTCCCCATGAATCAAAGATTTGCAAGGTATCGACACCCGCTTTGATCTGCATGTTGAGATAGGTAATGCTTGCCTCCGTAATTTTATCAAGAAGCAACGATGCCAACTCCGGGTATTCGTAACAAAACTGTTTTGCTTTCGCGAAATCCTTTGATCCTTTTCCTTCCACCATATAGCACAACAACGTCCAGGGCGATCCGCAAAATCCGATTAGCGGAACCTCGTTTTCGAGCGCCTCTTTAACTGCCCGGGTAGCGGGTATCGCATACGCCAGCACTTCCTCCGTGCGGGTGGGATCCAATTTTGAAATTTGTTGCTGACTTCGGATTGGGACAGGCAGGATGGGCCCTTTGCCTTCCTGCATTTCGACATCTACCCCGAGTGCTTGTGCGATTACAAGAATATCAGAAAAAAGAATGGCGGCATCTACGCCAACTTGTTTCACCGGCATCACAGTAATTTCTGCTGCCAGTTGTGGATTCCGCACACGTTCAAAGAAGGAATACTTTTCGCGAAGCAATCGATAGTCCGGCAAATACCGGCCAGCCTGTCGCATGAACCACACAGGGGTGCGTTCTGTCTTTTCTTTTCGCAGCGTTCTTAACAAGAGATCGTTTTTCATTCGCTTTTTAATCAAAACTTCTGGGTGATTTTACTATCATGAAATTCTGTGAGTAAAATTTTACTATCTGGATACGAAGGGCAAAAGGTATTGAAGATCCCATGTTCGTTCAGATAAGAAACCGTCGTCGGACCGATGCAGGCAAAAATGGTTTGATCGGAAAATGCATTATTCTTCATCAAACTTTCGACAGCGCGTGGACTAAAGACAAAAGCTACATCATATAATTTTTCAAGTATTGGAAATGTAAGCCGGCTCTCATGCGTGATCACCTTTTCAATAGTAACGGGACGACCTTTTAATCCCATTTCTAACTCATCCCGGTGATGGTCGCCACAAAAGTAAAGCACGTGTCGAATGTTTTGATGGCTTACCTCCAATACAAGCGCTTTCATATTTTCAAAACACTTTATTTCAGATTTTACTCCAATTTTTTTTAGTTCATCCGACATCCAGCTACCAATACAATAGATGGCCCCCGGCGCCAGATAGCTAAATGTTTGAACGGTGTGCCAGGAATTGCGGCTTGAAATAATCCATGCATCACTCGCCTGCGGTACTGATTTTACTTTGACAGGAGCTATGTTCAAGGCTTCGATCACGTCATAGTGCCAGCCCCAGAATTTGATTAAATCCAGATTGGATGAAGAGAGTTTCTTTGTGATTACGGCATTCACGCTTTTATTTCAAGATTAGTAACAAGGTGAGCTAACTTCTGTTCAACTTCCTGAAGCCTTCCAAAATCATTCTTCCTTTGTCTGAGCCTCTCACCTCTTCTGCGGCTCGTTTACCCATTGATTTCCAATCCTCTTTCCTGGATTGCAACTCAACTTTCATTTCCTGTGTACCATCGACGCTGTGGACTGCTCCAATGAAATGAATTCCATCATTTTCAAAATTAACCAACGCGCTGATCGGCACCGAGCACCCCCCCTCAAGATGATAGAGAAAATTTCGCTCTATCATGACTCCCATCTCGGAGGCCTCGTGACTGATCTTTCGACATTCGTTGTAAACACTATGATCGTTTTTCCGACAAACTACCGCAATGGCTCCCTGTGCCGGAGCAGGGACCATCCACTCCAGAACTGAAGAATTTTCCGGCAATAAACCCAATCGTTCCAGTCCTGCTTTTGCGAAGATGATTCCATCCCATCTTTCTTCTTTAAATTTTCTCAACCGCGTTTCTACATTACCTCGTACGTTCACCAGCGAATGAGTTGGGAACCGATGAAGCCACTGACTTCTCCTGCGGATGCTGCTCGTAGCAATAATCGCTTCCCTCGCCTGTGAAGGCTCGAATCCAGTCTTATAAATTAAGACGTCGTGATAACTGGCACGCGGTAAAACTGCAGCGATGGCTAATCCCTCTGGCAGGATTGTTGGAACATCCTTTAAAGAATGTACTGCAAGGTCCGCTTGGTTACTGAGCAACGCACCGTCAAGCTCTTTTGTGAAAACACCTTGTACACCCAGGGCATAAATCGGGCTGACAAGGTTGATATCACCTAATGTCTTAAGCGGAATAAGCCGCGATGGGTAGCCAAGAGACGCCAGCTGTTCCTTCACAACATTGGTTTGCCATAAAGCAAGCGTGCTGTCGCGGGAGACTATTCTCAGGATTGGCGATGACATTTTTGCGAATTATTAATTGTTCATAAGGGGCTGGTGAAATGGACCGGCTTTTTCTTCTTTCCTGCCAATCGAAAAATTCCTGCGCTTTCAATTGCACAATGGCTTTAACTTTTGGTACTTCAGCAAGCCTTTTGTCTAATGTTTCATTCACCGCAGCGGAAATCTGATCGACATCAAACACCTTCACTCCAGTATAGTGATAAACATCCGGGGCTACATTGCGCGGCATCGAAAGGTCAAACACGTACCGCACGGATGTGGATTTTATCTGGTTCAGCCGCAAAATCGGTTCCGCCACACTAGTGGCTATCACCACAATTTCACTTTCTTTTACAGCCTCCGACAGTGAACTGAATGGAAAAGGTTTTAAAATATATTGACTTGCAATTTCTGAAAGTTTTTTGTCATTGCGGTTGACGATCGTTATCTCCGCTGCAGGCGCATGTTGCCGGATGTATTTCAATGTATTGTGTCCTATTTTTCCCAGTCCCACGATGCATACTTTATGCAAACCCTCCGTGTTGATGATTTTATTGATCTGCCGGGCAACCGAATATGAAACAGAAACTGTTCCATCGGAGAATGCTGTGCTGTTCTTGATCGCCTTCGAAACCTGGTTCGCCTGACTCACGACTCGTTCGATAAAACCATTGGACCTGCCCGATTTCTTGGAGACTTGAAAGGCGCTGCGGATTTGACCGATGATCTCATAATCACCTGGAATTTGCGAATCCAGACCTGCGGCTACCGAAAGCAAATGTTTGACCGCCTCGTCGCCTTCTTTAACATACACATTGGAGGCCACCTCCTCCTGAGAAGCGCCACTCATCGACTTTATAAAAGACATGAGCACATACTCGCAAGGAGCGAAGCCATAGATTTCAGTACGATTGCAAGTGGATAGAATCATGTAATGCTCCAGACAGCTAGAACTTTGGTGGTAGGCCTTCAAACCTTGCTCAGCAGCAACGGAAAACTTGCTCCGATGCTGAGTATCCGTTTTTTTAAAACTAACACCCACAACATAAAATTTCTTAACAAGAATAGAAGAATGTTCGATCATGAAATACCTCCAAAAGACAAATATGAAATGCTTTGTTTCAACAAAATACCGTAATAAGGATTAAAAATACCTAATACTGAATTCTTTCAAAATGAAAAGCAGGTACTTTTTCGTTACCTGATTTAAATCATGTTTTAGTAATCAATCATTGATAAATGATCCGTCAATTCCGGCAGGTCACACAGATTTGTAAAAATTTATAAAAGGCATCTGGAATCATGAAAAAAATTGGGGATACCTGTCATCGACAATAAATAAGTACCGCCTGCACCGATTGCTGATGAGCAAGGGAATTATTCTACAAAACCTTTAATCCCTCGGAGTGTTTAACTTACATCATTATGGATAATAGGGGACTTATTTTAGTGAATCTTGGTTCACCCGACAGCTACCAGCCAAAAGACGTACGGAGATATCTTCGCCAATTTTTGATGGATGAACGTGTGATTGATGCGCCGTACTTTATCAGAAAAATGATTGTGGAGGGGTTCATCTTGCCTTTCCGGCCAAAGAAATCCGCTGAAGCCTATCATTCCGTGTGGATGAAAGAAGGGGCTCCGTTGAAAGTGCTGACGGAACAATTAAAGGAAGCAATGCAGCCACTGGTTAACCTTCCGATGGCCATCGCGATGCGTTATGCAAATCCAACTCCTGAAGCGGCCTTGAAAGAATTGTTAAATCAAGAACCCAATCTGAGAGAAGTATTGATAGCGCCGCTTTATCCGCATTATGCAATGTCTTCCTACGAATCGGCCTATTTGTATGTCCTTGACAAAATTAAATCACTCCGACCTGATCTGAAATTTAAAATCCTTCAGCCTTTTTACAAGGATCCCGACTATATCCAGGCCTTAAAAGTTACGATCGCTCCTTACCTTGAAAGACGGTACGATCACCTTCTTTTTAGTTATCACGGTTTACCGGTACGCCATTTAAAAAAGTCGGACCCTACTAAACGCCATTGTTATCAGACAGAAAACTGTTGTGACATTAGATCAACCGCATGGAATTTTTGTTATAAGCATCAGGTAATCCAAACAACCCGATTGGTTGCAGAAGCGTTAGGAATACCATCAACCAATTTTAGTTACTCCTTTCAATCCAGGCTAGGCAGCGATCCATGGATCAGGCCGTTCACGGTAGAGCAATTGAAGAAGTTCCCACAAGATGGTGTCAAGAATTTGCTGGTTGCGTGCCCTGCTTTCGTTTCCGACTGTTTAGAGACGCTCGAAGAGATGGCATTGCGAGGAAAAGAAATTTTCATAAAAGCCGGCGGCGAATCATTTACCCTGATTCCTTGCATGAACACCAACGCCCGTTGGGTAGAGACCTTTTCATCCTATTGCAACCATGCCGAAGGCCGTTACGCACATCTGTGGAAATAGCGTAAGAGATAGGATTAGGAGAACGGCTGGAGATTTAGGTAATACTACTTTTTTGGGTATTTTTGTTACAAGCATTGATAATTTACTTTATTTAAAGGGTAATTTTCTGTTATTTCTGATATGCAGCCTACACTGGAGCGCCACGCTGGAAGACTCAAGGAGCCGGTCAGTAACAAATCGGTTCTTTTTGAAAAAGATGATTTATCCTTGTCAATTTTTGAAAACCACACCGACCAATTAGTCTCCTTCGAAAGTATCATTTACCAACGCATTATTCACTTTTACTTTTGCCTGGAAGGCAGCGCCATTTTTGGTTTCGGACCACATTATAGCCGGGAGATTGTTCAGAAAAAAAATTATTTTTTTTACAATCCTGAAAAAGACTTGCCATTCCAACTCCAACTGGCGCCACATGCAAAAATGGTTTTTCTCACCATTTCATTGGAAAGCCTCCATCAGTTATTCATTCACGAACCTCTCCCCTTTCTGAAACCTGAGAACATCAATCAGAAATTTTACGATGAGCGGGAGATACCTTCCCATCTGCTCGTGGAATTAAACCAACTGTTTAATATCCAGTTAAGCGACAATGCCAATCGGCTTTTCTATCAGGGCAAAATTCTCGAACTGCTTGCTTTGTATTTTTCTGAAAAAAAACCAAATACAGAAAGTTGTCCATTCCTGAACGACCAGGACACCGTGCGGAAAATCAAAAACGCGAAAGAGCATTTGCTAAAGCATCTGATCAAACCACCCAGCCTAAAAGATCTGGCACGATTGGCGGGATTAAACGAATACCAACTAAAAGCCGGCTTCAAAGAAATTTACGGCAACACAGTTTTTGGCTATTTGCTCGATCATAAGCTCAACAACGCCCGTGTTTTACTCGATTCAAAAAAATACCAGGTGGCCGAAGTCGCGTACCAGATCGGCTACACCAATCCAAGCCATTTCATTGCTGCCTTCAAAAAGAAATTCGGCATCACCCCGAAGAAGTATTTGATGAAGCATGCTGGCTAAATTCACCTAAAATCATATTAATTTAGAATTATTCTAAATAATCCTTGACTTGGATTGTTCTTTTAGAACATATTTGCGCACTATTTATAATCAATCTAAATAATGTGCTGCCATTATTCCCATTTCCAGAACGTAAGATTTTTTATTCCCATTGTTCTTTTTTCTGTTCTGAGTCACTTTAATATGCTTGCTCAAACGGGTGCCATTGCCGGAAAAGTAATGGACACTGCTGGTAAGCCTCTTGTCAATGCCACCATCAGCCTTGACAAAACTTCCTATGGAACTACCACCGATGCGTCCGGTCACTACGTTCTCAAAAAAATACCGGTTGGAAATTACATACTCCAGTTTTCCTATGTTGGTTTTCTTACGGTTATCAAGGAGGTAAACGTGCGCGAAAATGAAATGAGTCAATTGGATTTTGATACTGAAGAAAGAATTTCTGTCCTTGATGCAATCCAAATTACCGGGATTAGGACTATCACGGGTATGGGGTACCTTGCAGAAACACACGACGGGATAATTTTTTCAGGAAAAAAAACAGAGGTTTTGCTGATTGATAGCCTGGATGCCAATACAGCCCAAAATAACCCCCGACAAGTTCTGGGCCGCGTCCCTGGAGCCAATTACTCAGAAACTGAGGGCAGCGGATTCCCTTCCAACGGAATTGGCTTTCGGGGATTAAATCCGACACAGTCCATTGAAACTAACACACGACAAAATGGATATAACATTACGGCTGATTTGTTCGGCTATCCGGAGTCTTACTACTTGCCACCGCTTGAAGCAGTTGATAGAATTGAAGTTATTCGTGGTGCATCTTCTTTGCAATATGGTCCCCAGTTTGGCGGGGTCATCAATTACATTTTAAAAAAAGGTCCTACATCTAAAACACTTGAACTTACGACGCAAGAGAGTACCGGTAGTTTCGGGATGTTCAATTCTTTTAATTCCCTCGGGGGACAATCCGGTAAATTCAATTATTACGCCTTTGCACAATATCAAAGTACGCAAGGCTGGCGGCCAAATTCTGATTTCCGGAAATTAACAGGGTTTGCACGAGTAGAATACCGGGCTACTGATAGAGTAAAATTTGGTCTTGAATATTCAATTTTAAGAAACCGAATTCATATGCCCGGTGGCTTTACCGATAGTCTTTTTGCTGTTGACAGTCGCAAATCGTATCGGGCCAGAAATTGGTTAACCAGTCCCTGGAATATTCTTACCGCATCCATGCAATGGCGGCTTACCCAACATGCTATTCTTGACATAAAATCTACTTTCAACTCCAGTGCGCGGGATCTTGTTTGGCGTAATGAAGACGGTGGCCCACAAGCAAAAGACGATATTGATCCCGTCACGAATGATTACATAAACAGGGAATCGCAACATGAAGGTTTTTTGAGTAATACGACTGAACTAAGGCTGCTTACCAATTATACGATGGGGAAAATGAGTAATACTCTCTCGGCAGGAGTTCGGTTTTTCAACGGCAAAATGAAGCGCCAAGGTGGTGGCAAAGGGACTACCGGTGCAGACTTTGATTTTACGCTGGTAACCCCTGGATATGAATACGATTTGGATTTCACAACAACCAACTTCGCGTCGTACGTTGAAAACACGTTTCGTCCGAACGCTATGCTGTCCATCACACCTGGAATCCGGTACGAATACATCAACTCTTCCGTTAAAGGATTCAACCCCTCAGACATCGCTGGTCAGACAATTTATTCTGATCAGTCTAAAAAGAGAAATATTTTGCTCGCGGGAATCAGTATGCAATTCAATACATCGTCGACAACAAATATTTATGCCAACTGGTCGCAAGCGTACCGACCACTGGATTATTCGAGCCTGACCCCTTTTGGGACCATCACCACCGTAGATCCCAATCTCAAAGATTCAAAAGGTTATAACAGCGATGTGGGCTTCCGTGGTTCTGTAAAAAACTTCCTGAATTTTGACATCGGTGGATTTTATTTACAATATGATGACCGGGTTGGAATAATTGAAAAAAGGGATGCCCTCGGAAATCAATTTCCGTACAGGACGAATGTTGCCAACAGTATTCATAAAGGATTTGAATCCTACATTGAATTCAATCCCATTAAAGCTTTTACAGGCTGTCAGCAGTGGAGCATAAGCTTCTTTAATTCTATGGGATTGATTAACGCCCAATACGTCTCTGGAGAATTCAAAGGCAACGCTGTGGAGTATGCACCGCGCTATATAAACCGTTTTGGAACAAACGTAGTGATTAGAAAATTTTCGACCACTTTATTATTAAGCGACACGGGCAAATCTTACGGAGATGCAGGAAATTCCATAATTCCTTCAAATGATGCAGTGGCTGGTGTGATACCTTCGTACACAGTCCTCGATTGGTCAAATACATTGAAAATCAAAAATTACTCACTTAAGTTTGGGTTAAACAACCTGGCCGACAAGCGCTACTTTACCAAACGCACCGACGAGTATCCAGGGCCAGGGATCATCCCTTCGATTGGGAGAAGTTTTTATGCTGGTTTTGCAGCCAAATTTTAACAGAAATTTTTATGCTCCGCCGTCTACCGACATGGCCTGACTGAGAAACTTTCTCCATACCGCAACTGGGAATTTTTCCTTTGATATTTTCTCGCTAATTTAAATTCGAATACTGAGTACTACGAAGCTTGTGAGACAATATAATGTAAGTTGTTGATTCATAATATATTATATCAGTATTTATGTGCCAGGTAACCAGCGAAGTAGTATATGGATTTGAGGCAATGATTCGCTTCCGATCGGAGTGGTTCGCTTAATGCCATAAATATGAAAAAAATCATCCTTCTCGTTATCACCTTCTTTATTTTTGCAGACCTACAGGCACAGGTGGATGTAAACAAGCCTGTTGTGATTACTCCCGCTTCAGGTCTTGACCCCAGCATTGTTGGCAGGAGCGTCATGGATACCCTCACCCCAAAACTTGCGATGAACACCGACCAGACTTCAAAGGTTACGATCCTGGTAGGCAAGTTCCTGACGCATAAATCAGATTTTATGGAATTAAAAAAAAGTAATGCAGCCGAATATCAAATAAAATTTGCCGATGAGCAGAAATCACTTTTCACTGGACTGAAAGAGGCCCTGAATCCAAAGCAATTCAAGCAACTCATGACGCTCAAACCAGACCAGTTTGATTCTGAGAATGCTATCAGTCACTTATTCTATTGATATACAATATGGATTTGCAATCATCAATGGTCTTCGCGAATCGTCCATTCAAGTTAAACCAGGAAACTGATAAGGTAAAATCCGATCATTCAAAACGATAAAAAGTTATATTTCTTTAAACTGAAAATACAATGAAAGCATTATCGATCAATTGCCTCCTCCTCTTCTTTTTCAATATCAGTTTTGGACAATCAGTCGGTGGAGCCGAACAGGCTTTATTGAATATCGAAATCAAACGCCTGGAGGCCATTGTCAGTCGCAATCATGAATTCCTCACCAATTTATACGATGATGAATTTCATGGAGTCATTGCCTCCGGGCAGTCCTTAAACAAAGCAAAAATTATTGAATTCCTGGAGACCAGCAATCCACACATACTTCAGAGTATTGAGGATTTAAAAGCTAAGGTGTATGACGCCGTGGCAGTTACTACGGGGAAACTAGTGAGCAAAAGTAAATCCGGATCTATCATCGGACAGTCACGTTTTACTCATATTTACTTAAGAAAAAACGACCAATGGAAAATAATCGAAAGTCAGGGTACCGTGATCATTCAGGAATAGTTTGTACAACGATAAATAATCCAGGTCAAAAATTTCTTTAACTTCTTTACTTCCTTACCATAAACAAAAACGTATGAAGAAACTAATGCTGCTGTGCCTGCTGATATCTCTGCGACTTTTTGCACAAGACGTTGTGAAAAAGGCCCCCGAATTAAGAGAAGGCGAAGGACCTTTTAGTCAATTGATTATCCGCGGTGTCATGCTCATTGACGGTACGGGCGCCCCGTCGGTAGGTCCCGTGGACATTGTAGTAAAACAAAACAGGATTGTCAGCATTGCCAGTATAGGACTTCCCACGCCGGGCATGGCAAGTGAGGCCAACCGTCCGAAACTGGAGGCGGGTGGCAAGGAGTTGAATTGCGAGGGCATGTATCTGACGCCAGGTTTTGTTGATATGCACGGCCATATTGGTGGCGGCCAGGCGCCCAATGCAGAATATGTCTTTAAACTATGGATGGCCCACGGCATCACCACCATCCGCGAACCGGGATCTGGTAACGGAATAGATTGGGTGCTGGACCAAAAAAATAAAAGCGCGCAGAATTTGATCACAGCCCCGCGCATCAAGGCATACGTCACCTTTGGATCCGGAAGTAAGGAGCCTATCCGAAATCCCGAACAGGCAAAGGCGTGGGTAAATGAAAACAAAACAAAAGGCGCCGATGGAATAAAATTTTTCGGAGCCGCACCCGACATTATGGACGCGGCCTTGCGCGAAAATAAAAGGCTCGGTCTGCGCTCCGCCTGTCATCATGCCCAGTTGGGTGTCGCTCGTTGGAATGTAGTGCAGTCTGCCGAAGCTGGGCTGACAACGATGGAGCATTGGTATGGATTGCCGGAAGCTATGCTCAGCAGCTCGAGCCTTCAGAACTATCCTCTCAATTATAACTATTCGAATGAACAAAACCGTTTTGAAGAAGCAGGCCGGTTGTGGAAGCAAGCCGCACCACCCTACTCAGAGAAATGGAATGAGGTCATGAACACCCTGCTAAAACTTGACTTTACGCTCGATCCTACTTTTGACACGTATGAAGCTGCGCGTGACTTGCACAAAGCGCGGAGGCAGGAGTGGCATGAAACGTACACACTGCCAAAACTGTGGGCGTTCTACCAGCCCAACCGCCAGGCGCATGGTTCGTTCTGGTTTTCGTGGGGTACGGAACAAGAGGTAGCATGGCGGGAGAACTTCCGTCTATGGATGACTTTTGTAAATGAATATAAAAATCGCGGGGGACGAGTGACCACGGGCTCGGACAATGCGTTCATCTTCCAGTTATACGGCTTCGGTTATATTCGTGAACTGGAATTGTTACGCGAAGCAGGCTTCCATCCACTGGAAGTTATTCGCTCAGCAACACTCAACGGGGCTCAGGCGTTAGGCATGGACAAGGAAATCGGTTCGGTGGAAATTGGCAAGCTGGCTGACTTTGTCATTGTCGATCAGAACCCACTGGAAAATCTTCAGGTGCTGTACGGCGTAGGCGCGATCAAACTCATGGATGACAATTCCGTGAAGCGCGTTGGCGGTATCAAATACACGATTAAGGATGGCATTATTTACGATGCGAAGAAATTGCTCGCAGATGTGAAAAAGATCGTGGATGATGAAAAAACAAAATCCGGATTTGTGTTGAAGCAGCCGGGGAACTAACGTCATAGCCTGCCCCTTTATTGCCGTCGAGGCTGCACGTGCCCGATGGAAAAAACAGGCAGTTACGGCAATTCAGCTTCTCTGATTTGAATGGTTTGCCAGAACAGCGACTTTTCACTGAAAGGAGTACTCTTACTTTTGGTAAAAAAGTTATAGGAATCGAGAGGGCTAATAGGAATTGGCCCACCGTGAAGAAAGAGTAACTTGGGTGGCGAATGACAGCCGAAAAAAACCGACTGATTGAGGACCGTGACCAGAAAAAAAACTGGCGCAAATTCGGACCGTATCTTACCGAACGTCAGTGGGGCACTGTGCGCGAAGACTACAGTGCCGATGGAAATGCCTGGGAATTCACCTCACACGATGCGGCGAGAAGCAAGGCGTACCGGTGGGGCGAAGAAGGTATCGGCGGTATCTGTGATGATCATCAACTCCTGTGTTTTTCTATTGGGTTTTGGAATAAGAAAGATCCCATCATCAAGGAACGGATTTTCGGATTAAATAATCGCGAGGGCAATCACGGAGAAGATTGCAAGGAGCGCTACCATTTCCTGGACAACACCCCGACGCATTCTTATATGAAGATGCTCTACAAGTATCCTCAGCAGGAATTTCCGTATGAACAGCTTGTTGAAGAAAACAAGAGAAGAAGCAAACTCGATCCGGAGTACGAATTAATCGACACCGACATCTTTAGTGAAAATAGGTATTTTGATATCTTCATAGAGTATGCAAAAGCGGACGAGGATGACCTGTTGATCAAAATCACGGTCCACAACCGCGGCCCAAAACGATCGTCCCTGAATGTATTGCCCCATATATGGTTCCGCAACACCTGGGCATGGGGCTATGACGACTACGAACCCGAACTTTACCTGGATGATACGGGTATTCTAAAGACCACTCATAAAGATTTGGGCGGCTATTACCTTTTTTACGAAGGCAAAGCGGAGACGTTATTTTGTGAAAATGAGACGAATACCGGGAGGCTTTATAATTACCATGAACCCGGCACTTTTAAAGACGGCATCAATGATTATCTGATTCATGGCAAATCGGATGCCGTTAACCCAACTAACAAAGGGACCCGAGCGGCAATTAATTATGACATCATCATCGAAGCCGGTGCATCGAAAACGTTGCAGCTTCGGCTCACATCAAAATTTATAACAAAGCCCTTCAATAACTTCACTTCGATCTTCGATCAACGACTTGCAGAAGCAGATGAATTCTTTGGTGATCTGCAAAAAGAAATCAGTGACCCCGACAAGAAAAACATTCAGCGCCAGGCCCTTGCCGGAATGTTGTGGAGCAAGCAGTTTTATTACTATGATGTTTCCAAATGGCTGAAAGGTGACCCGGTCCAACCGTTGCCACCACCCGAACGGAAATACGGGCGCAATAAAGATTGGCAGCACCTCAATAACGCCGACATCATTTCGATGCCGGATACTTGGGAATACCCGTGGTATGCTGCATGGGACCTCGCCTTTCATACGATTCCCATCGCGATGATTGATCCCGAGTTTGCCAAAAAACAATTGCTCCTGTTCACGAAAGAATGGTATATGCACCCCAACGGTCAGCTTCCCGCCTACGAGTGGTCGTTCAGCGATGTAAATCCACCTGTTCACGGATGGGCTTCTTGGCGTGTCTACAAGATTGATCAGAAGCTACAAGACGGAAAGAGCGACCGGAAATTTTTGGAAGAGGTTTTTCATAAACTTTTGCTCAACTTCACCTGGTGGGTGAATAAAAAAGATAACCAGGGGAATAACATTTTTCAGGGTGGCTTCCTGGGGATGGATAATATTGGCGTGTTTGATCGCAACGGCAAGCTACCCAATGGTGCGTATATCGAGCAATCGGACGGCACGAGCTGGATGGCGATGTTTACGCTAAACATGATGCGCATATCGTTGGAGCTGGCAAAAGAAAACTCAACATATCAAAGCCTCGCTTCCAAGTTCTTTGAACACTTTCTCTACATAGCTGGAGCCATGGCCAATGTGAGTAATGAAGCCATTGATCTCTACGACGATGAAGATGAGTTTTTTTATGACGTACTCCACACGCATGATGGACAACGCATCAAAATGAAAGTGCGGTCGATGGTGGGCCTGATCCCGCTATTTGCCGTCGAAGTGCTGGACAACGAAATCTTTGATTCCATGCCGGAATTCACGCAACGCCTGGAATGGTTTTTGCAAAATCGCCCAGACCTTGCGAGCCTGATCTCCCGCTGGGGCGAAAAAGGAAAGAACCAACGCCATCTGCTGTCGCTCCTGCGCGGACACCGGATGAAGCGCCTGCTGAAACGCATGCTGGATGAAACCGAGTTTCTGTCGGCATTCGGTATTCGCGCCCTTTCGCGACAGTATCGTGACCATCCTTACACGTTTTACGAAAATGGCTATGAGTTCAAGGTAAATTATACTCCCGGTGAAAGTGACTCGGGTATGTTTGGTGGGAATTCCAACTGGCGCGGGCCTGTGTGGTTCCCTGTCAATTTTCTGATCATTGAGTCCTTGCAACGCTTTCATCACTACTACGGAAGTGATTTTAAAGTTGAACATCCCACCGGCTCCGGCAACATGCGGACCCTGCAAGAAATTGCCAATGATCTTTCGGAACGCATGATTAATATTTTTAAAAAAGATAGCAATGGCAGACGGCCGGTCTTTGGTACAAATCAAAAATTACAAACGGATGCTCACTTTTCCGACTACTTGCTCTTTTATGAATATTTCCACGGAGATAACGGCCAGGGTGTCGGTGCTACCCATCAGACCGGCTGGACGGGGATGGTGGCAAAATTGATACAACCGAAAAAATAATTGATTCACAGCTCATAATTTATCAAGCATTACCATAAACCTTTAAGACGGTTTCACGCAGCGATCCTGCATTTTCTGAGATGACAAAAGCCATCATATCAGCAATGGTATCTGGTGTGACCCATGAAGTGAAATTCGCTTTGGGCATAGCGCTGCGATTGGCTGGTGTATCCACGATGCTGGGGACGATTACCGTACTGGTAACATTCTTAGACGCACCTTCTGCATTTAGATAATCTGCCAACTTAAAGACGAGCGATTTTGAAAGTGCATACGCCAGCGAATTTTTCCCATCTTCAACATTCAAGGCCGGCCGAGCACCAACAAAAATGATACTACCACCCAAGGGTTGCCTCATCATTTGCATAAACACCGGTCGTGCGACATTGTAGGCGGTCTCAAAATTTAATGAATACATTTTTCTGAGGCTGGCACCATCTGTTTGAAAAATATCACCGCTATCATAGCCACCCACCAGCAGAAGCGCTGCATCGATGGATTGATACGCAGCGACAATTTTCTTAACTACCTCCTCCACGGTTTTTTCCTGAGTGAGGTCTGTCTCCACGGTAACGATATCACCATTCATTCTATCCAGTTTTCTTCCAGGTGAGACTGCAGCGATGACGCGATGGCCTTCCTTCAAAAACTTTTCTACAGTAGCTTGGCCAAGATTGCCAGCAGCACCTGTGATGAGTATGTTTTTTTTCATAAGCAATGTTAGTCAAGCTCTTTACAAACTGGTTAGTAATTAATAAAATGGTATGTTTTTAAGAGATGCCCATAAATTAAAAAAAGGAAATCCCACGATAAACTGAAAGGTTGAATGTGTGCTGGAAGCAATGCTGGTTGCCGTGAATACCTCCATGATGCCAATGTTATAACTGCTTTTATGATAACGCGCTTCCATCTCTTCGAGGGTAAGGCGTAGGCTACCTGGACCGGAACCATAAAACTCTCCTTGTGCATCAACGATTTAATGTCTTCAGTAAACACGATGACGGAAGTTACTTATTTTCTGAATTAATGGCCGTGCACGGCATTGGTAATGCGTTGCGCGTGTTCCAACATTCAACACTAACCTTTTTGCTTGGGCTTTTCCTTCTCCTTGCTGCCCATAAGCTTATCCAGATTATATACAGCCTTAATACCTGACAAAACGGATTTCCACCAGTAATTGAAAATGCCCTTTTGGCTATCACGCTCCCACCGTATCTGGCCAGTTCTTTTATCCATAGCATCCCGCTTATCCACCCCTTTTTTGACAAACGCACGCAGCAGGAATGAAATGAATTTATTAGTTGATTTTTGCTGATCCTTCCGGAGACTCAGCACTTTAAGATTGGCATAGTTCACCTCCAATTCGCCTTCTGACTTGTAATCATCGTATCGAAACTGAAATTCCAGCTCATTCATTGTTCCGGATTCGATCTTAACATTTCCAACCGGCATTAGTATTCCATTAATTTCCGGCATGGAGAATTTAGTGAGTGACCCATTTACCGTGCAGGGTTTTTTTGCTGTGAGTGGGAACATAAAACTTGTGCGCAAATCACCGGCATTCATAAACCGGCTGGTGACATTCATGTTCGCATCACGCACGGAATCGTTCGATACATTATAAATGCCTGCTTGCAGATTATTAAAAAATATCTTGCCTGTTGCTTTCCCGTTTTCCGGAATTTCCTCGTACGAAATAAAACTTGGAGATATCCTTATTGAGTCTATTTGTAACCGGCAGGGGAGTTGGCGTAAGAAACGAACAGGCAAGACCCTGGGTTTTGTCCGGGCGGAGGGAAACCGTTTGTCCCGAAAAACGATCAATTGAAAATTCAGCGCAACATAGCTGGCAGAAAATGACGGTTGGAACGACGGACCCATCTCAAATCCTTCCACTTCCAGCTTCGGTAACGTACACATAAATTGATCAATCTGATGTCCGGCTTTTTTGGCAAACTCCAGTCTGCTACCAGCCGGTGTGAGTTGCATTGAATCAAGTTTAATCCATTTGTCTTCCCTGGAGTACACGATCTGCTTCACAGTCATTTTATAGAAATGTGAAGGGATGTCAATGGCAATTGCCGAGGCTATTGCATCTGTTACAGACCAGGTCATCGAATCCTGACCCAGTCTGTGAATCGTTACATCCTTTACAACGAAATCAAGGTTTGCATTTACTCTTCTTGTGCATTTGATGCTATCAAAAATCTCCAGTGTACCTGATTCAATGCGAAGCTGACCAATTTCAAGCTCTTTCAGAGCGCCGTTCTTGTCATTGGGTCGGCCCGGCATTTTGAAATTGTTAGCCCCGTGTAATGAAGGGTAATTGAAAGCGACGGTCCTGAGAAACAATTCTTTCTCGAAAATTAAAGGAAGCACGGATATGCCCTCGACGTCGAGTTCAGGTATGCTGGCGCTTGAAGAGCAAATCGAATCTGAAGCAGGAAGTTTTATTTCCAGTTCAGTTATTTTCATATTTGCCATCCATGCATTTACATCCAGCGATTTATAATGGACATAAATTCCCTGCGCCTGAAGCGATTCCAGTTGGCTGACAATTGCTTTTTTGAATCGCCAAAATACGTAGAGCCGTCCCCCCACAAACAAAACAATGCCGAGTGTTATGACGGCAGCAAGAAGTCTGACCTTTTTGGGAGAATTCTTCATCGTTTCTCAACTTGACTCACAGCGGAAGCTTCTTTCTTCCGTTGTTCCAAATATTTTTTTCGGGGCGTCTCATCATTCAGGTCATTCATTTTCTCGTAGGCTTTATGCAAGGCTTTGGGAATTTCGCCAGCATAGTCCAATTTGAAATAGGAGAAGCCATTGTATGGAACGTTGCTTTCGCTGGCATACATTTTCACCCGATCATTAGTACCGTTCTTTACAAAGAAATGCCGAAACGAGTTTTCCCTGTCGTTCACTAATTTTTTAAAGCGGGTGTTCACTACATCGCTTCCAACAAAATTGATACACTTCTCTTGCAATGTGAACATCACTGTATCGCTCAGCTTTTTGCTTACATATTTTACAAGTGCCCGATCTTTCACTGACATTTTATCTACTTCCAGAGAGTCCCGCTCGGTAAAGTCTTTCGCACTTTTATGATGGGTCAGCAGGAAATATTTCTTCTTGGCCTCAAAGAAGAGAATGTATTCCTTTTCCTTTACAGCATATTCAATCGGGTGAACAGTAATGGATGCCTCCGGATTATCCTTCAGAAATCCTGAAATTTTCTTCACAAACTTTTCCTGGTGAGGCCGCAGTGAATGCTGTCTCATTCCCCATTTTACGGTGAGCGCTTTTTCGATTTCGGTTTCAATATTTTTTACTTCCTCCCGATAAGGTGGTGGGCGGTTTAACAAAAATATTTTTGACAAGGTTGAAGATGACATCGCGTAAGTGGAATTTTGGATTTTTCAAGTTGCCGGTTATCGGGACTTCATAGTCAATTACATTTCCACTCTCACGGATAAACGACATAATCAAAGGCATGGGAATCCATTTCGTGTCTTTGTTCCTGACCCGTTTCGTGACCCTCGGGTCTATGACCACCACATGATTGCTGCTTTTTATCTGTCCGTCTCGCACGTTCCATAGGCCGTTGAGCTCCAGCGTTCCCCGGTCCAACGGAAAGGAAGTATATGAAATTAGGTACGGGTTGAATACTGTCACAGGTATTTTTTCAAACGTATATTTTATGTCAAAATCCCCACTGTCTTTTGGATTTATACTTACGAATAGCCTTGCTTCTCCGTAAGGTTTAATGCCGGATTTAAATATCACACCCACCCGCTTGTGGTTATTGTTCACCGAATCTGCAGTAATATTCAATGGCCTTGCATCCATTGAAAATTTCTCAACTAGCGAATAATCATTGAACCTGAAATCACCGTTGTAGATTCCCAGCTTACCTATTTTATAGTCACTTCTAAAAAAATTTCGAGAAAGTATTTTAATGTAACGGGCTATTTCAATGACAAGGTTAAACCTTCCAGCCTGTTGTGTGACATCCGAAATATTTTTTCCATTTCTTCCAAACATTGCCTGCACATTATCAAGCGAATCGTAGCGCTCGTACTTAAAATAAGGAGAAGACAGCGTGATCGAATCAAAGAGGTATTTACGACGAACAGGACTCAATTCCTCGACTACAAAGACCAATTTTTTGAAAGACAAATAGTCTTCTTGCTTCGTTTTTCCAAAATGAAAATCCCGTAGCGCCAATCGCCCCTTGATGCTGATGCTATCTTGAGAGCTGAAATTCCCGTTAGCGCGGATGTTGGCATCCAGCTGTGCCCTGAACATTCCATAGTTGATTAATTCCCAGGTGTACTGCCGGATGATTTCCAGATCAAAGTCTTTGACAGCCACGGCAAGCCGGTAATCTGCGTTCTTCAAATTAACGGTAACATCGCCCTTCATGTCTCCTGTACCTTTCCCTTCCTGGAAATAAAACTTTGCGGAAATCGTATCAACGTCCCTTTCCATGCCATCACTTTCAATATTTACCTTTTTAATGAAATAGTTGATCGGGATTATTTGTTCCCGGTAATGGAACTCACCATCAATTATTTTTGTGCCGAGGAGTGTGACATGCCAACGCGAAGGCTTTGTGTTTAAGGTATCAGCCGTAAATTTTTGTATGATGTCATCGAAGTTTAACTTCTTTTTCTTCTGAACGATTTTTCCCCATGGCCGGTCAATCGTAAGTTGGGTTATCTCTACAGTCCGGGAGAACAATTTATGCATAGCAAAGTTGGCACTTGCACCTTTTGCTGTCAGAAACAGGCTGTCACCTTTTTCTTCAAAAATTTGAAGATTGCTTAAATGAACATAACCCGTAAATGGATTTACGTAAGCCCAATCCATCGTCAGTTCCCTGCCAATTAACTTGACATCATACTTTTCAAGAAGGTACTTTGTAAGTGGCGATATAAATATGATTACAAGCGCTACAGTGATGAGGATGGCACTGATTGCAATAATGAAAACCTTCTTTATTTTAAATTTTGTATTTTCCATTCACTAAATGCTTACAAGCCCGGTGTTGCATGGCTTACTTTCTTTGAAAAAGAAAAGGAAATTGCGATTTGGTTAAGCTGACCCTGCGGAATTGACCATCCTCCCTAGGCAAGCGATAGTTTTTGTCTATGCCACAGCAAGTTCGTACGGGGACCAAATCGTTTCAAGCTTATCAATGGTTAATGGTTTGGAAATAAAATCACGCACAGCTTTATACGACCTGGATTTTTCCACATCGTGAAGTCTAATGGATGAAGAGAGGATAAACACCCGGCACTTCTTCACACTCCATTCGGGAAATTTTTGGAACTCTTCCAGAAAGGCCCAACCATCCATTTCAGGCATATCCAGGTCGAGGAAAATAACATCTGGAAATTCCTCATAGTTGACTCTTACTCTCGTACGCAATTCTTCCAAGGCCCCATTAGCATCTGAGCATGTACTTACTTCTGGAGAAAATTCAGACCTTTTGACAAGACTCTTGCTTATAATATTGAAGATGGGGTCATCATCAATAAGAAGGACATGGTTAATTTGCTGCATATATTTTATTGGTTTATTAAAAGGCAATCAGTGTAGGAAGCGTTTGATCCATTATTAAAAATAAAATCCAAATTGACGTGAACTCCTTTGGTTTTCAACAAAAAAGCCCCGGGAGGAGATACGGAGCCAGTTATTCGTTACACCCTGATAAAAGCCGGGGTTTTAAAGACCCACGGCTTCTCTGCCAATTTTTGAAAATCTACGTTTATGCATTCCCGGGCTAACGGATTACTTTGTCCCCCACCGTAAATAAATATTCATGCCATTGCATTTGCGATTGCATAGAGGGGAAAGCGCGAGCCAGGAATATTGAATGAGGCAAAACTTCCACAGTTGTGGAAATATGAACGGGAAACGAGGTTTTAAGCCTTGATCCTTAAGAATTCTTACGTCTCAAATTAAATCAGTTTGTAATGAGGAGCGAAGGGCCTACCCCGTAGCGGAGATTCCTCGAAGGCCTTTGCTAACGCGGATGATGCCCGCAAAGCCTCTTCCTGATCATGTACCATTTGCCTCACCGCTGGAGATAATTGTGTTTCCGTAATGGCGTTCTTAAAGGCCTTTTGATATACGGCCATCCGATTGTTATTGACAAGGACTAGGTCATTCAGCAGATCCAATTCAGATTTTTTCATGGAAGGTGATTAAGTTCCTGTTGGTTATTGTTAAAAAAACGTACCGTGCTAGTTGTGATATCCTGGTGCAGGGTGCATTTGATATTGTATCAATACGCAGACATAAAAAAAGCCGAACGTTTTACCGCCCGGCTTCCCCTACCTCACCCTAACCTGCGAAACGCAGGAATTATCTTTACGCTATGCAGGCTCCAATTCAGCTTCAACGTTGATGCTGTTTTCCGCAACAACCGTCAATGAATGGTCCGCATCTTTTTCTTCTTTCATAATCGTGCCTAGGATTTCTGCCACATCCGTGCGGCCCATGGTCTTCGCAACACGCGCCAGGGTACCATACGTGGCTATTTCATAGTGCTCTACTTTCTGGGCGGCCAAAATCAAACCAACATCGCGGGTCATTGACCCTTTCTCCGTATCCTCGATGATATTTTCAGCTTCCTTGGTCAGGCCGGCCATTGCTTCACATTTTTTTGCCTGTGCCTTGCGGCCCATCAGCTGAAATACCTTTTCGAGCTCCGTTACCTGATTTTGGGTTACCAGCAAATGATCCTCAAAAAGTGATTTCAGTTCGGGCGTTGTGGCGGCCTTCGACATTTTAGGTAGTGATTTTATAAGGTGTTTCTCCGCCCAATAGATGTCTTTCAATTCATCAACAAAAAACTCCTCCAGTTTGGAATCCTTGTAAAATCCGCTTGTTGACTCATTAATCAGTGGAGCCTTTGTGTCTTTATTTTTAATTTTTTCCATAAGTCAATTCTTTAGTTTCGTTGCCGTGAAAAACAGAAAAACTATGCCAGCGGTGAATCTAAAAGGAAATACGGTTCCTGATCTTAGTTCCGTTCAAATGTGGAGTGTTCTCCACATATCCGTAGCTTTAGAAATGCTTGTTCAGCCCCGGCACGGAGTTTTTTAGGAACCGGGTAATTTAAGGACGTAATGGATTCGTTTACTCACATCGCACTTGGTGCTATCATCGGAGAGGCCTATGCCGGTAAAGCACTAGGAAAAAAGGCCATGGTGATCGGTGCGCTGGCTCAGTCTCTACCAGACGTTGACTTCGTTATGTCGTTCTGGCTTCGTCCGGTTGATAACTTACTTGCTCACCGGGGATTTACGCACTCTTTACTTTTTTGCATAACTGCCGCTACATTACTTGGACTCCTGATGGCTCAGTGGCATCGCTCCGCCGGCATTTCAAAAAAGAGGTGGATTCTTTTTTTTGGTTTGCAATTATCCATTCATGTATTGTTGGATGCGTTCAACAGTTATGGCGTCGGGTGGTTTGAACCATTCAGTCATTTGCGGGTTGCCTTCGACATCCTCTACGTAGTCGATCCATTTTATTCAATCTGGCTGGGGATCGCATGCCTGGCACTTCTGCTTCTTAAAAGTAATTCTCCCGCCAGAAAAAATTGGACAGGCGTGTCACTGGCGCTGAGTACTATCTACCTCCTGTACGCCATTTACAATAAAGGTACCATAAACAATGATGTAAAATCGGCATTGCATAAAAAGACCATTGTGTATTCCCGGCTTCTGACAACCCCAACGCCGCTCAACAATTGGCTATGGTATATCATCGCAGAAACTGATTCAGGCTATCATGTTGGTTATCGTTCTGTTTTTGATGGTGTCGATTCCATCAACTTCACATTTTTTCCACGGCAAGCCTCTTTGCTGCACGCGCTGGAAGATAATGAGGATTTGCAGAAGTTGAAGCGTTTTTCACAAGGATATTATACAATCGAACGACGCGATGATGCATTGCTATTCAATGACCTTCGTTTCGGTCAGATTGCAGGGTGGAGCGATCCGCGTGCGATGTTTGCCTTTCACTATGACCTTCTTCATCCGGATGCCAATTTGTTTGTGGTCCAACAGGGCCGGTTCTCAAATTGGAACAAGAAAACAGTACGGGTATTGATCAGGCGAATTGCGGCGATTCGGCAAGCTGACAGCCAATGAAGTATTATTCCCGTTGCTTAAAATAAAAAGTGAATAAAAACAATGCCATACGCAATAAGTTATAAGATATTTTTTGCAGCACATGTACCAGCACATTTGTCCTTTTATTATAATCCTCTTCTGTAATCTGGACACAATCCGTTTCAATAACCTCCTGAAGACGTCGTTCTACTTTTTTGGCAAACAATGGGCTGTTCACATCGAGGTTCAACTCAATGCTGGCGTAAGCGCTTAAGTTATTCAGGTTATAGGAACCAACGGTCATCCACTGACCATCACAGACGGCAATTTTCCCATGAAGGACCGTCTTTTGATACTCAAATATTTCAACTTTGTTTTTGAAGAGCCACCGATATAAATAACGCTCGGCGTATTTGCTCATACCAATGTCTGATATCCCAGCTTGAATCACCCTAATCCTTACTCCCCTATTGACAGCCTCTCTTATTCTTCTCCGGATCAATTCACCCGGCAAAAAATAGGGAGACATTATTATTATATGTGAGGTGGCTGTTTGGAGCATTTCCAGGTAGCTATTTGTGATTTCCCGTTTTCTGCTTACCCAATCATTGATTCTTACCCTAACGGCGCAATCCTTTTCACCGCCCGATATCTTCAATGGAGTTGGGTTAATCGGTACTTCCATTTTTGGTAGCATGGCCTTATATCTGCGAATGCAAACTTTGGCCAGCGTAGCCGCAACATCGCCCCCCGCGTAAAGCGCCCAATCGAGCCAGGCTTTTGTTTCGGCAATATCATTGTACCGGTCGCTTATGTTCAGCCCAGCCACCAGACAATAAATGGCGTCAGTTACTACCACCTTATGATGAAGTCGCCGGCCAAAATAGAAACTTTTGCTTTTCAATATCGGTTCAAACCTGCGAAAGCTGATCCCGACCCGTAAAAAATTGTCAATAAAATCTTTTGATAGATTTTTTGATGCATAACCGTCCACCAGTATGTAGACTTTCACACCCCGTACGGCCGCCTCTGTCAGGGCACTTGCTATCCGCTTCCCTGTTTCATCCTCATCAAAGATATATACCTGAACGTGAATTGAGTATTTCGCCGCAATGATCATGGTCTCCAATAAGTCAAAATAATCCTGACCACCTCTTACCAGTTTAACAGTGTTGTGCAACGAATAAGAACTGGCAGCGGTCTTACGTTTTGGTGCTCGTTTAAACATGTAAGGGGAGAAGCGGTGATGCAAACATATCAATGATATGGCTCATTACCTTGAAATATATCATACTAACCTTCCAACATCCAAACGGATGTAGAAATTTTTATGTTAATTATTTTGGATTTAGTTTTTACGTATGAATCCCAATGTCGCCAGGGTCCGCTCCACTGACATGGCCATTAGAAACACGAAGATGATCGATCTCACAATAAAGTGAAATGTCTGTAAGAATAACTGTATGAGAAATGTTGTGTTCACGAATAAACAAGACAAAAAAACCTTGCCAAGCAACCAAAGCAGTCTCCCATAGCACTTTGCACCTTTTTTTTGTGGAAGGAATTCCCCACCCGTGCAATGGTTTAGTTGATTTTGGCGCTGATTCCTGCTTTTATTTCGATGTGAGGATGGCATATATTTTACTCTTGCAGTGACGTACGATTAAAATCAAAACAGTATGGGTAATATCTTATATGTAATTGCAGTGATCCTGGTAATTGCCTGGCTCATTGGTTTTCTGGGCTTTGCCGCTGGCGGTCTAATTCATGTTTTGCTTGTGATAGCGATTATTGCAGTTCTACTCAACGTCATCGGTGGGAATAGAAGAAATATCTAAGTTGAAACTTTAAGAAAGGCTGTCATCATTCCATGAAGTAAAATATCAGGGTGAAGGGTGACAGCGTTCTTTTTTAACCTTCTCGATGCGTGCCGTCCTTTACATCCCATCCTGTGGCATGGTAATGGCGTTGAGTCGTCCTATGATTCTAAACGAATAAGGTCTAGGCGAATGGAAAAAATTAAGATTTTTTTTAAACTCATAAGAAGGGCATCCAGGCACTTCATAGATGATGATGGACTTAACTTGAGCGCATCGTTGTCATACTATACGATTTTCTCTATTGCACCATTGATTATCGTTGTTATATCGTTGGCTGGGATGTTTCTGGGATCAGAAGCTGTTCAGGGAAAGATTTATGGACAGATTAATGGATTGGTCGGAAATTCCTCAGCGCTCCAGATTCAGGAAATTATCAAAAACCTTGAGACGACTCATAACACCGTTGCTGGAACGATCATCGGTATTGTTATTCTCCTTCTCGGAGCAACGGGTGTATTTACCGAGATACAGCACTCCATCAATTACATTTGGTCCATACGGGCCAAACCCAAAAAAGGATTGATCAAAATGTTGCTGAACCGGCTCTTGTCGTTCTCACTAATTGTAAGTTTTTCGTTTATTCTGCTGGCTGCCCTGGTAGTCGACGCCCTCAGCGATTTATTGAGTGATAAAATAAAGATCTACTTTCCGGATGCTTCCGTCTATATTTTTAACGTCGTTAACCTGTTCATTATTTTTTCGACCATTACATGTCTGTTCGCAATTATTTACAAGGTCCTTCCGGATGCTATAATCAAATGGAAGGATGCCTTTATCGGAGCATTCCTCACCGCCTTTCTTTTTATGATAGGCAAATTTGGGATCAGCTTTTATGTTGCCAAATCAAATGTGGGCCTCATCTACGGAGCGGCAGCGTCGGTCATCATCCTGTTGCTGTGGGTGTATTACTCATCCATCATCCTGTTCTTCGGCGCAGAATTCACCAGGATGTTTGCATTGCATTACGGAGGAGGAGTAAAGCCCAATGATACTTCGGTGTTCATCATCAAACAGGAAGCAAAAGAAATAGACATCTCTCCCCTCACCTAGTTACGGTAATACATGATAGAAAACCAGCCAAACGAATTGACGTTGATTTATCATTCAGACAAAGCAGATGATAAAAAAGCACGTGCTTTTATCGAATCCGTTACTGACTATTCTGTCAAAACGCTGGATTTGAAAAAAGAATCCCTTACCGAAACCCAACTGGCAGAAATAGCAGGTAAGATGGATGTGAAAATAAAAGATCTCGTTGACCCTTCTTATCAGGATCGTTTTCAATCGAAGGATTTGAACACACTCACATCCGTAAGTGACTCAGATTTATTGACCATATTGACACAGGAGTCAATTTTAATTAATACCCCTATCGCCATTATCGGAAAACGGGCCTACCAATATGCTTCAGCTTATGATCTTCTCAACAAGAATATGACCACCGATGGCGTAGCATCAACCGTAGGTGCCAATCGTGAGGAGAAAAGAAACGTTTTCTAAACTCACCTTACCCTGATCCCTCCCCTACGAAGGGAATGGAATCAAGCATTTAAAATGCTTCCCTGACTATTAACTTATCATCCACACCGAGACCCTTCAGTTGTTTATCGATGGCTTCCATCATTGGCGGAGGTCCGCAGACATACACAAGCTTATTTTGACCCAGCAAATGAGGCCGAAGGAATTCTTCAGAAATTTGTCCATGTGAATATCCTGCTGCTTTTTCATCCGATAAAATGTTGACGAAATTCCTGCCTAACACTTTATTAAACTCCGCCTCCAGAATGATATCCACCTTTGCCTTGTTAGCGAAGATCAGTTTGTTGCCACCCAGTTCATTCTTTGATTGAAGCTCCCGGAAGATCGAAATGAATGGCGTAACGCCCGCCCCTCCCGCGATGAAAAGACCTTCACCTTTATAAGCGATGGCACCAAAAACATCATGCAGAATTAACTCCTGATCTTTCTGTAGCGTTGGCAGTTGATTTGTAACGCCGAGGTGTGAAGGATAGACTTTAATGGTAAACTCAAGGTGATCATTTACAGGGAGACTTGTGAAGGAAAATGGTCTTTTCTGGTTGCGCCATCCATTTTTATCCAGCGACACATCCACAGCCTGACCTGGCCTGAAATTAAAGTGAAGCGGTTTCTCCGTTACAATCCTCAGCACATCATGCGTGATATAGCTAATCACTCTTATTTTTACATGATGCACGTGTTCCATAAATCAGAGGATCGCTCTTAGGCTACGTAATCCGATTACCATTCTGCCGAAAATTTAAATTCTTCTTCCACTGATCACGCGCAATAACACAGCAACAATGGCAATAACCAGTAAAATATGAATGATGCCACCCGCCTCATACCCCAGGTAACCAACCGCCCAGAGAATTATTAAAACAACTGCAATTATATAGAGTAAATTTCCCATGATAATTATTGTTTAGAGGTTCTTAATAATTTTCCTAACTTTTTAGAAAGTTCCCAATTGCATTGATTTAGATAACCATCAATTTAAAAACTGGCGAATTGCAATAGATTTTCTCAACGATATGTGTGACTGTATTTTCACAGATCACCATATTTTCTTCGAGTCTTAACTCCTCAAATTTATATTGCGCGCTGCTGCGGGGTTTTCGGAAGATGTCGCCTCGCTTAAGAAAGCGAGCTAATTGTTCCACTGAGTTAACAATTTTATTGTTGATGATTTCCGTTCTTGGTTTCATAGGTACTTATTTTTTGCTATTAGTTTTTATTCTTATTGGATACCATCACAATGATGCCTGTAACCAAGAGTACTCCTCCAATGATTGGCGACCATTGGACAGGATTGTTTTTGGTTGACGTGACTTCAACAGGCCCAATGTCTACGACTTTTTCGCGCGTTACGAAATTAAAACCCGTCACCAGTGTCATGATGAGACCAATCACGATGAGTGCTATACCGATGTTTTTCATATAAATTTTTTAAATTGATTATTGTTCTGTGTTGAATCAATGTTGATTATCCTTTCGTGCATTTAGCCTGACAAACCATAGCGTGATCCAGATGACTGCGCAAAATAGGCAGCATGGAATTTGCCCAAGACCTGATATCAGAATCCTTACTATCTGCCGCCGCACTTTCAAATCTATCCACCGCTTTTTTATGACCATCCACCATCATGTCACAATAGGCTTTGTCGAAATCCCTTCCGGGTTTATCAATCAATTTTTGATATGCATCAACCGCTTTGCTGTCATCGGTCTTTTTCTTGCCACATGAAGCCAGACCAATGGTGATTGCAAGTATGAGGAAACTCTTAAACAGCGTGTTCCCGTTACACAGTTGAATTTTCATGGAGATTTGAGTTTTGGGTTTGCAAACCTCTCTAAAACTTTCGTGCCACAGGGAAGCTGTGTCCTTGGAAATAGAGCTTGCTGTAGCAGATTCGGTTCTGATTAAGCATGCTGCGACTTTAGAAAGTCCCCTGATTAAGTTCTCCGTTACCATGAAGGCACTTTTATAGGTGCGAAAAGCCTTAGCAGCCCATTTTAACTACTTTTACAATTATTTAAACCACTTTGAATAGTTGAAATCCTCATTTTTCCAGAAGCCATGACTAGTGGGATGATTTTTCCACATAATTCCACGCACATCAAAAATTAACCTGAAAATGATATGGCATGAAATTTAAACGACGCCAACTACCCACAAATTGTTAAACCTATTGATTTCAATATGATAAGGGTACACTTTGAAAATTCGTTTCCCTCAAACCATGGTTTGGAAACAAGCTGTTTTACGGTGGTGAGGGGATGACGATTGATTGCCTGGTGAAAGGATGATGGGTTCGGTGGCAGTCAGGGAAACATTTTTGAAGGTACCCTTATTTTATTCATTACAAAATGAATAATCAATTTTCAGAAAGTCGCTACCATCAGGAAGGCAACTAAACCATTCCTCATAATCGATTTTAATATCATGGGTGAAAAAAAGGAGGCATTCCGGAATGCCTCCATTGGTACCTCTATAACAGTATGAGTACCGCTCCCTTACACTTTTTCCTATTAGAATGTATAGCGTATGCCTAATCCACCCCAGCTGTTGACAAACCCGCGATAGGGGCCGAATTCAAAAGAAGGCTGCCAATCCAGTGACAGATTGATGGGTGCGCCGGTAAACTTGTAATCAAGGCCTAACACACCATCAATGCCGACGTACGAACCGGAGTTTCCATAGGGATAATATTTATCATAGTAGGTGTTATAAAATCCCACGTGCGCTCCAGGGCCAACATACCATTTCAAACCCGGCGCTCCTTCAAAGTCAAAGTGAAACTCGTACAGTCCGGTGATTCTGGTGCCTCTACTCCAGAAGTAAGCGATTCCTTCCAGGGCGCGGTTGGTTGAAACAAAATGCTTAACGCTGAGACCACCCCCATCGCCCCATAACTTAACACCCAATGCCGTGATGTAGGAACTCGTTTCATTTTGAGGTTTTGTTGTTAACCGGTTGTTTTGTGCTTTTGCGGTTATCCCTGCCATGAGAAAAACCAACACTGCAATCATTCCTAACTTTTTCATTTTTTATTTAGTTGAGTAGTTGATAAATATTTTGGTGCTGCTTTCATTCCACGTGACCGAATCAAAAAAAGCCAGTACTCATCAATCCATTTCTAACATACACAATATCAGGTAGATTGAGTAGATTTTAAAAAGGGGATGATAGAACTTACGGGTTCAGTCATCCCCGAACGAACTTGTTCTTTATGTACCAGAGAGGAAAAGAGAACTTACGGGTTCAGCTGTTCCTTACTAACCTTCAGGTTCAGGAGAAAGAGAACTTGCAGGTCCAGCTTTCTCCGGAGCAAAAATTTGTTTCTGGCATCAAATGGAATCAGAACTTACGGGTCCAGGATTCCCCTTAGAACGAATCGTATTACAAGAGAAGAATTAACAACAAAATAATAATTATTACTGCACCTACTGAAAGATAGACTCCACCACTTTTATAAAAGAATGATTAACAAAACGATAATCAGAATTACCGCGCCAACTGAAAGATAGATTCCTCCGCTTGAATCCATTGATTTCCGGATTGCTTTTACCTCTTTTCTAAGCGCCTTCTTTTCAGTTCTGGTCATTGAACTTTTATCCATTGCTTTGATTTCCTCCAAACGGCTTGTCAATTTTTGAGCTTCTGCTGCATACATTGTTTCTGAATGATTGGTCAATCTTGAATTGCCTGCCAGATCTTTGGACTGAGACGTCTGCGCCACTGTAATAAAAATAACCAGTAAGACGGCTTTGAGTAGATTTTTCATTTTGTACTTTTTTGAGTTACACATCCTTCTAAAATTTACATGCCGCACCAAATACCATGATACAATCGTGTTCAATTCGTGAAAATCGATGCGCCGAAAGCAAAACGTGAGGAAAATGGGGAATATTCTCCCCGTAAAAGGGCTATTATCAACCCTTTTGTTAACGATACAGTACCTGGCAAGCACTTATCATGATAAAACATACCATTATGATCAGCAAACCTTTACTCAGGAATGATGACTTCAATAATAGGCGTCTCATTCTATTATCGCACGCAGAGTTTTTGAAGGTCGTCCAATTGTCTTTGTAAATCGACCCGGATTTTTATGAGGAAACCTGTCTCATTTTTCTATTTCTATTAAGTAGCGATGGGTCACTCCATGCTAATTGAAAATTGGGCGAAAAAAAGTGGAATATGTTCATAGACCCCTCCTTCTGGAACCAACTCCTATTGATTTAGCGTGGAATTTTATACTCATTTCCACCGTTTGCCACGCTTTATACGGTCGATAAAACCTTTGATATGCATAAAAACCCAAAAGCATCTGTCGTTGGCATACTTATTTAACAACCTGTTTCAACGATCGTCAAAGATTTCACTCTGAAAGGGACCACAAAGTTTACAGGTTGGGTTCCTTTAAAAATGCAGCTATATGCTGCATTTTTTTCGAACTAGGTTTTATTTAAAAATTTATGGCTAAGATTAAATATTACTATGACACAGACTCCTCGCAATTCAAGCGTGTATACGACAGCGTATGGAGCAAAATCCTTGGTGCAATGAACGTTGCCTTCCTGGCCTCAGGGCTAGCCGTTTTCATGGTGATCGCCTATAACACCTACTTTGAATATCCGACCGAGCTAAGGTTGAAGGAGGAAATCAAAGAAATGGAAGTGAATTATGAAAAACTTGACCACCAGCTTACCTCCCTTCACCAGGTAATGTCCTCCATTGAAAAACGTGACGATCATGTCTACCGGATGGTGTTGGGCACTGAGCCCATTGATGAAGCGGTGCGCAAGGGCGGCGTCGGGGGTGTTGAACGTTATATGGACATTCGCGATAAAAGAATGGACCACTCCGACCTTATTGTTCAATTGTACGCGAAAGTGGGTAAGCTTCGCAGAAAACTATATATCGAATCAGTTTCACAAGATGAGTTGCTTCAATTGGCTGAGGATAAGAAAAAATTATATGCTTCCATACCAGCAATACAGCCTATTTCAAACAAACAATTAACCGCCCTTACCTCCGGCTTTGGTATGAGGATTGATCCTTTTTACAGGGTCATCGTCATGCATGAAGGAATTGATTTTGCGGCCCCGGAAGGCACCTCGATTTATGCAACGGCAGACGGAGAAATTGTTGCTGCCGATACTACTGTTTACGGTTATGGCAAAATGATAACCATTGATCATGGGTATGGTTATCAAACAAGGTATGCACACTTACGGGAGTTCGCTGTAAAACCGGGCAAGCGGGTGAAGCGAGGCGAGCGGATTGCGTTTGTCGGAAGTACAGGCTTGTCAACTGCACCTCATTTGCATTACGAAGTGTTATTGCAGGGCGCTCAAATAAATCCCATTCATTATTTCTTCAATGATCTCAATCCCAATGAGTACGAAAAAATCACTCAGCTGGCATCCGTCCAAAATCAGACGATGGGAAAGTGAGTACAAGCTTTATAAATTTTGATGTTGCGTCATCCTATGACGACACCAACGACCCGCCTTTATTTTCTATGATATGCTGACCATTTGATTTATGATTTCGGAACCTGTCAATCAATTGGCGGAAGATAGACGTGCCACCTTTGTTGAGAATATGAGTGGAGAAGTTTTTTGCCAGGAAAGGCACTACGAGCCGGGTGATCCAACTACCGCGCGTCAGAAGAATATTCTTTACTAATACCTCTCCGATTATATCGATACCGATCGACAGGAGCGGATTGGATTTTCCTTTACTGGTGATTTTACCCAAACCAGAAAGCAGATTCGTAATCGGTCTCCATTCTTGCTTTAGTTCGGCCACATCCTTTCGGATAAGCTCACGCTTGCTCAACAACTCAACTTCAAGCTGCCGCTTCTCTTCCAGTAAGTCTTGATAGGTTCTGATTTTATTCATATACCTTCCTGATGATTTGATCCCGCACAAAAGGGAAAATTAGTTTTTTGCGAAGCAACACGAACAGTATCGCGCACAGGAGGCAGAAACTTGCAACGCAAAAGTAGCCTGCTTTCATATTCTGTAGCTCCTCACCTATCCATACAGCCATCCCCACTCCCGAAAAGAGAAGAACAAACATGCAGAAGAAGGTGAGCAGAATGGCAGTAAGACTCGCCGTTGCAATCCCGGTAGCTTTTTGGGTTGCCTTGACTACAGCAAGTTTGATATACGTTTCCACATACTCGGCGGCATGCTCTGAAAGGTTTTCAGCTACGGTCTTTATGTCCTCTACTTTTATGCCCTCTACTTTTGTTTTTAGGTCTTCCATCGCGCATGATTTTTGTGTAAGAAAAGAAAATAAAAGCAGGGCTATCCCTGCTTTTATAAAAGTACGATGGTACCGGTTAAGCTTTTCCGTTCGTGTATGCTTCGCTGACCTGATTTTTAAGGTCTGTGGCCTCATTCTTCAATTCACGGGTTCCCTCTCCGAACATAGACTTTAGTCCCTCAAACTGCTGTTTCCCTTCCGCCAACAGATCTCCGAGTTTTTTTGACCAGTCTCCAGCAGAGTCCCTGATATTCTTACGAAGATCTTCACCCTTTTCAGGAGCTATTAACATCCCAATTACCACCCCTGCTGTAGCAGCAGCTATTATTCCAATAAAAATATTTCCTGAGTTTTTCATAATGTATCCATTTAGTTTTTTACGTGTTCGTCCATCTGAATTACACTGAAAATTCTATGCCATGCGGCGAGCGTTAAATAAAAATAATCCATTCACAAATCACTCTGAGACAGGCTGATGTGTAGAATTTACTCCACACAATTCCACGCAGCCATTTTGAATTCCCTGCATGAGGGTATTTTCTGTGAGAAGTGTGCATTGGCATCATTCTTTGTAGAAGCTATATCACACAAAATCCAAAAAAAATGAAAACCAAAATTGCAGGTCTGTACATGGGCGTTTGTTTTACGCTGATTTTCGGCATTCAATTACTGGTTGGGTGCAAAGCTTCCAATACTGCCAAGGGTACGGCAATTGGGGCTGGCGCAGGTGCGGTAATTGGCGGACTAATTGGAAATGGTTCGAATAATACTGCCGTTGGTGCAATCATTGGTGCAGGTGTAGGTGGCGCCGCCGGTGCTATTATTGGGCATCATATGGATAAGCAGGCTGAAGAATTGAAAGCAGATCTGAAAGGTGCCAAAGTTGAAAGGATTGGCGAAGGAATAAAAATCACCTTCGATTCAGGTCTGATGTTTGACCTGGATTCCTATTTGCTAAGCCCTACAACGAAAGGAAACCTTACAGCATTAGCGAAAACTCTGAACAAATATGAGGATACCAATATCCTGATTGAAGGCCACACGGATAAGTCGGGAAAAGATGAGTATAACATGGAACTATCCAAAAAACGTGCTCAGGCTGTGGCTTCCTATCTGGAAACATTGAACGTTAAGAGTGGCAGGGTTACTACCATGGGTTACGGCAAAACACAACCTATTTCAGTGAATGATGCAGAGAATAGACGTGTTGAAGTTGCCATCTATGCCAACAAAAAAATGCAAAAGCTTGCAGAGAAAGGCGAACTTGGTCGATAGTATACGCCCCCTGCATTGTGGACCCGAAGTAACTTAGTAGCATATCTATGAAAGGAAAGATGTTTTATGGTGTAGCAATACATTCATGAAAATAGAGGTTCGTAAGCCTTAAGTACCGTTTCACAGAGCAAGAATACTCTGAATAAAATCTTAAACCCCTTTGGATGAAAAAACTTGAAAATAAAACTGTTTTTATTACCGGAGGATTATCCGGTATCGGTAAAGCCTGCGCAGTGGCAGCGGCTGCAGAGGGAGCTAATGTGGTTGTGGTGGATATAAAGTCGGTAACGTATGACACGGCTATGCGGGAAATACAATCCGAAAATGAAAACGCTCTTTTTATTGAGTGTGATGTCACGTTCACTGAGCAAGTGAAAAATGCTATTGCCAAAACAATTGAAACATTTGGATCACTGGACGTGGCCCTGAATAATGCCGGAATAGGTGGCGGCGGCGAACGAATTGGAGATATGACTGAAGAAGTTTGGAATAGCGTTATTCATGTAAACCTGACCAGTGTCTTCGCCTGCATGAAATATGAGTTGATACAAATGACCACACAGAAAAAAGGAGTAATTGTTAATATGTCATCGATTCTTGGCAAAGTGGGGTTTGCCAATTCGGCAGCCTATGTAGCGGCTAAACATGGCGTGGTTGGCCTTACACAAACTGCGGCGCTGGAATATGCTGCAGAGGGAATTCGGGTGAATGCAATTTGCCCTGGCTTCATCGAAACACCGCTTCTGACGAAGGGGGGAATTACCGACAATGAAAAAGTGAAGAGTCAAATCATCGCCCTTCATCCTATGAAACGATTCGGTAAATCAGAAGAAGTAGCCAAAGGATTTATTTTCCTGGCAACAGATGACAGTACTTTTGTTACCGGCAGCACGCTGGAGATTGATGGCGGATATCTGGCACAATAAAAATATCAGCTTTTTTACCGATGCTCAACGCTGTATTTCATCATCACACCCTATTCAGCAATGAACCATTTCAAAACAGCCCTGCCCGTCATTTACCTTACGTTCACTAGTATCATCCCGATCTTCGCACAGCAGGATTCTACTTATATTGTCCCCCACGCCAAGCTCTTTACGGAGTCTTATTACGGGCTATAACTCGGCACGATGGGCCTTCAGTATTATTTATATCAATAATGGCGTACGTTTGGCAAGCAACAATAGTAATCAGGAACTGTGACACTGAATACCGGAAACGTTCGCGTATGCTTTGTTCATAGGTTCGTACCCGAATCAAAAGAGAAGAGGCTATTGAAAGCAATTAAGGGCATCTCTAAAAACATGCCTTTTTATGGCATCAACCAGTCACCCTTCTCCGGAAGGGAAGGGCATGGAGTTTTTAGAGACGCCCTTAAATGAGTCTTTTGAAACCATTCCGCTGGCTCGCATAAACCCCTAATAAAAGCAAGACAGTCATTGAAGAATTCATTATCAAACCGTATTCACACGAGAATCGCAAAAACATTTATTTTGTTCTTGCTGCTTATCGTCTGTTCGGTTAGCAGTTTTGCTCAGGAAAAACCGGATACCTCAAAATGGATTAATAAAAACAAGATTGTTAAGAAATTCATGGGAATGATCACCCGTGATCCGGTGGATGATCCTCCGGCGTTCAATGTAAAAAGCGAAGATGCCTATCTGCCGTACGCCGGGAAAATCATCCGTAAAATCATTATCAAGCGCATTGGATTTGAAAGTACAGTACTGGATACAGCCCGTCGATTCCAGACGTTTATTTCGAAAGCAGCCAATACCTTGCATGTTGATACAAAAGAATTCGTAATCCGTGACAATCTTTTCATCCGGGAAGGCAAGCCACTTAATCCGTATCGAGTCGCCGATAATGAGCGGACGCTGCGCAGTCTTAGCTTCATCCTGGATTCCCGGATTTTGGTAAGACCCATTTCAAAAAAATCAGATTCCGTTGATTTAATTGTCATCACCCGTGATGTATTTAGTTTGGGTGGATCCTTCGAACCCCAATTCCCTTCAAGATATAAAGCCATTGTTCAGGATATAAATGCCGGGGGGATGGGTCAGCGAATTCAACTTGCAGGACTTTATGATATAGATCGCAATCCGCGTCTTGGATATGAATGGCTTTACCAGAAAACCAATGTGATGGGAAGTTTCATCGATGGCTCGTTGGGGTACACTGTAATCAATACCGGCAGTAGTCTTGGGAATGAAAACGAAAACGCTTTTTATTTTCGTCTCAACCGGCCGCTGTATCACCCTTTTGCCCGATGGGCGGGGGGCCTCGAGCTCAGCAACAATGTGTCAAAAAATGTATACCGAAGGCCCGACAGCATCTTTGCCAGCTATCGCTATACCATTCAGGACTATTGGATGGGCTATTCGTTCGGCCAGAAGAAATTGCCGACTGATTTGAAAGAGAATCGGAACAGGAAATTTGTAGCTGTGCGGGGATATCAGCAGTATTTCATAGATGCGCCCAATGTTTTGTTGCGGGAACCCGATCGTTATGTTTACCGAACCAGGGTATCGGTACTTGCGCAGCTCACTTTTTTTCGTCAGGATTTTTACAAGACCCAGTATGTAGTGGGCTTTGGACGAACGGAGGACATACCGTATGGTTATCGCATATCATTTACTACGGGATGGGAAAAGGAACTGGGAAATATGAGGCCATACCTGGGATCTGAAATGTATTATAATAAAATACAATCAAGCGGAACCATCTTAACCTACAATGTAAAACTCGCATCGTATTGGCAAGGCGGTCGTTCCGAAGACGGCTTATTATCAGTCAACTTCAAAAGATTCAGCCAGGTACATCAAATCGGTCGCATGAAAGTCCGTCATCAGATTGAGACTGGATACGGCTGGCTTTTCAACCAAAAAATAAAACGGGGCATCGACATTCGGGATGTTAACGGGATCGTGGGATTCAACCCGGACAGTCTGGTCGGTACGCAACGGATCACACTCAGCGAAGAAGTTGTTGTGTTCACCCCCTGGAAAATGTTGGGATTCCGCCTGGCCCCCATTGGACGGATTGATCTGGCGATGATAAATCGAAAAAGTCCTTTACTCCGAAAAGAGAATTTCTATTCAGGAATTTCGGTGGGTCTCAGGGCGCGAAATGAAAACCTTATTTTTAATACGATCGAGGCACGCATATTTTTTTATCCCAGAACTGTGGAACGAGTCCAACATTTTGGCTTCAGTGTAAGCACCAATTTTTTTATCAAGTACCCGACGAACCTGATAAACAAGCCTTCCACCGTATTCAATTAATGCATGCAAAAGGCCCAATTGTAGAATTTCTTCCCCAGTCCCGCCCGCCTCTACTGTTATAGAGTTTCGCACACGAAGCTTTCAAGCAAGCAAAAGCCTGGCACACTATTTTAGCCTCTTTTTAGAAAAAAGGATATGGACTTACTACTATTTCTTCTGGCATTTATGATAGGATTTGGTCTTTTTATTTCCTCAGCCTATTTCCTGGCAAAATGGATGTTCCCAAGATTGGAGAAAGAAGAAGATTACGATTTTCGTACTGCAACAAGGAGAACCATACACATGCCGCGAATTTCAAAAAGCAATCCGTACTCTTTTAAATAAGGTCTTCGCAACAAATTCAACGAAATCAAACTGTCAGACCGCCTCCAGGCGGTCTGCTGATTACTGAATGAATGTGGAGTCGTTGTAGAGAATTAAAAATGAAATTCAAACCACTTTTACTCCGATCCGCAGACATCTACCAATTTTTCCAGCGGATTTTCAAGCAGGCTTTCCATGCCCCGTCTGAATGGCGTGAGGTCCTCAAGCAATGTTTCGCCGTTGGCAACCGCTCTTTCTTTCTGGTCACGTTTACAGCATTCCTGGCAGGTGTAGTCTTTACACGCCAATCGCGACCTTCCCTTTCGTCCTTTGGTGCCGAATCTTGGCTACCCTCATTGGTTTCGCAGGCGGTCATCCGTTCATTGGGTCCTTTAATTACCGGACTGATCTGCGCCGGAAAATTGGGCTCTAATATTGGGGCCGAATTAGCCAGCATGAAAGTCACCGAGCAAATCGATGCCATGGAAGTTTCAGGCTCACGGCCCTTTTCATTCCTGGTAGTCAGCCGCGTAACCGCCACAACATTGATGTTGCCATTGTTGGTGGTCTATGCCGATTGCGTTGCACTCCTGGGCTCATTCATTACCGTAAACTTTATTAATAACACAGGGTTTAAGTTGTACTTCAATACTGTCGCATCACATATCACCTATCTGGATATCTTCTCTTCCCTTATCAAGGCAACATTTTTTGGTTTTGCAATAGGCTTCATCAGCAGTTATGCTGGGTACAATTCCGACAATGGCACAACTGGTGTTGGTAAAGCTGCCAATACGGCTGTGGTAATTTCCATGCTCTTCATTTTTATTATCGACTTAGTGATGCTACAGTTCATTAACCTGTTCCGCTAGTGGATACCTCAGCGGACTATCTTAAAAAATCGTCAACCGCAAAAATGGGGAATCGCCCGATTGTGGCCAGCCTGCGACATGTGAAGAAATCATTTGGCGCTATGGAAGTGCTTCGCGACATCAGCCTGGACTTGCATCAAAATGAAAACCTGGTTATCCTGGGTCGCTCAGGCACGGGCAAATCTGTGCTTATTAAATGTATGGTCGGTCTCATCCGGGCAGATACCGGTGAAATAAATGTACTTGGTTGCGATGTGCGTTCGCTCACACCAGATCAGCTTGACGAACTGCGGCTGCAAATCGGTTTTTCATTTCAGGGTAGCGCCCTGTACGATTCGATGACGGTGCGGCAGAACCTGGAGTTTCCGTTAAAAAGAAATAAGGCCATCTTCAAGAAAAAAGAATTGGAGGACCTGGTCATCAATGCCTTGAAAGATGTTGGGTTGGAGAATACGTCTGACAAAATGCCATCTGAATTATCAGGAGGCATGAAAAAAAGAATTGGCATTGCACGAACACTGATTCTTAAACCAAAGATCATGTTGTACGATGAACCGACCGCCGGACTTGATCCCATCACCGCGACCGAAATCAATGAACTGATTCTTAGCGTCCGGGAAAAATATAATACATCTTCCATTATTATCACCCACGACATCAGTTGTGCACGTCAGACATCGGACAGGATTATCGCGCTGGTCAATGGTCTTAATAAAGAGGAATCAACATTTGATGAATTAAAACAGACAAAAGATCCCGATTTAGCACCTTTCTTTAGCTACTAAAAAAAACAAGATTATGGAAGAAGATGAAACAAAACAGCGGGTAAAACTTGGGGCCTTTGTAATCGGAGGCATGCTCTTATTCGTAATCGCCGCAATATTCATCGGCAGCGCTAGCAATTTTTTTAGCAGGACTTTCGTGGTGTCCGGTATTTTCAAGAATGTAGAGGGCCTGAAGGAAGGTGATAAAGTATGGCTTTCCGGAGTGCAGATTGGAACGGTGAAGACGGTGCGGATTGTAACTGTCGGAGAAGTTGTGGTGAGCCTATCGCTAAAGGAAAAACAGAATGACTTCATTCGAAAGAATGCAACCGCATCCATTGGCTCCGATGGGCTTATTGGAAACAAGATCGTCGTGATTCAACCCGGAAATTCTCCGGAAGTCATTCAGGACGGTGACACGATCAATGCCGTGTCACCGGCAGATACCCAGCAATTAATCAACATTGCAAAAGAAGTTGGTGAGAATACACGCTCCATCACGCTGGACCTAAAGACCATATCAAGTAAGATCAACAAAGGTCAGGGTATTATTGGAGAACTGCTGAACGAAGGCGCGTTCTCCAAGGAGCTACGGTTAACGGTGCACAACTTAAAAGCCACCGGTGAAAACACCGCCAGGGCATCCGCTGAACTTTCAGGGCTCGTACACGATATGAAACATGGCACAGGACTGTTACCGACGCTCATTTCCGACACAAGCTTTAAGAGCGTTTTTGCGCAGACACTTGTCAACATAAAAAAGGTAAGTAAAAATGCAGAGGTCATGTCACGCAGCCTGGAGAGCATTACGGCAAAAATGAATAACCGTGACAATGCGGTCGGCGTACTGCTGGCAGATACCGTCTTCGCACACAAACTTCAAAACACCATGAAGAATACTGAAAGCGCCTCCCATAAGCTGGATGAGAACATGGAGGCGTTGAAACACAATTTTCTAACGCGCGGCTATTTCAGGAAGAAGGCCAAGCAGGAAAAGAAGGAGAAAGAAAAGCTTGAAAGGGAAAAGAATAAGTGATTCAATATAATGAAATCAAATTCTTATCATATGCGATCCTTTTTTGATCTACCGATTTCTTATCTGGTCAAGATTGACCGGTAACCAGCAGCATCGCCGATAGGGTTTTCAGTATAAGGTTCATTATTCAATTTTCTTTACCTTTGCTGCTCTGAATTTTGGTTCCGTAGTTCAACGGATAGAATAGAAGTTTCCTAAACTTTTGATCCCAGTTCGATTCTGGGCGGGACTACGATAAAGTACATAAGCCTGGGGACGTTTTCTCAAGGTTGAGAAGGCATCTTCAGGCTTGTGACTTTATCGTCCTGAAGTGACCGACGCAGGAGGTCTGCTTCAGGCTACCAGTGCTGATTTCCATCAACTTGTGAATCAGCTAGTTTATTTAATGTGGGCCTTGACAAACTGCTGCTATAATCAATGATTTACTGACCATCTTCTTTCATGATACTTTTGTTCACCGACAATTAATCCAACCGAAGGACATTTACCGGATTGGTTTGGGCTACTCGAGAGGTATGATAGCTAACGGTTATCACTCCAATAAGCATGACGATCATACCCGGCACAAGAAAAAGCCAAAGGTTAATGTCGATGTGAAAGGCGTATCCTTCAAGCCATTTACTGACGGCCAGGTAAGACAGGGGCCAGGCAATCACGTTTGCAAGAACAATCAGTTTCATAAAATCTCTCAACAGTAAACCGATAATACTGGAAACATCAGCACCCAACACCTTTCGTATGCCTACTTCTTTTGTCCGCTGCACAGCAGTAAAGTAAGACAGACTAAATAAACCAAGGCAGGCAATGAAAACAGTAATGGCCGAAAACACGGTGAACGTCTGTCCAAATTGCCTGTCTTCTTTATATTGTTGGTTGAAGAAATCATCCAGGAAAAAAAATGTGAAAGGATTACCTGGATAGAAGCTGTTCAATGTTTTCTCGACATGAGTAATAGTGCTTTTCAGATCGGCGTTGTTGAGTTTAATGGAGAAGAATCCCCAAGGGGCCGGGTTGTAGAAAAAGATGGTAGGAGCAAAATCATTTTTAAGTGATTGCTGGTGATAGTTCCGGATCACCCCGGTGATCTCGCATACAGTATTGCGTTCTCCCCATAGTACAGCTTGTCCTATAGCATCCTGAGCACCTTTAAATTTCAGGAGTTCCAAAGCTGCTTCGTTAATGATGACGGATGGCCTCTTGAGTTCTTGCGAGAAGTTACTACCAGCGATAAAGGAAGTTTGATAAGCCGGGAGAAAGTTGGCATCTATCCCCATTAC
>JANXYC010000157.1 GCA_025350305.1 Cyclobacteriaceae bacterium
CTTCTGCAACCGGGCCGCCTCTTCCTCGCTGAAGGTCTCCTGTGCTTTCTCAACCAGGCTCACCACGTCGCCCATGCCCAGGATGCGACCGGCCATGCGATCGGGATAAAAGCGGTCAAGGGCTTCCATCTTTTCGCCTGAACTGACGAATTTGACAGGTTTTTCGACTACTCTTCGGATGGAGAGGGCTGCACCACCACGCGTATCGCCATCGAGCTTGGTAAGAACCACGCCGTCAAAATTTAACCGCTCGTTGAATGTACGCGCCGTATTTACCGCGTCCTGACCTGTCATTGAGTCGACCACAAATAAGGTTTCGGAGGGTTTGAGCACCTCTTTTAACCGGGCAATCTCATTCATCATCGCTTCGTCTACCGCCAATCGTCCGGCGGTATCCACGATGACAACGCGGTAATTATTTTTCTTTGCGTGATCAATCGCAGCTTTTGCGATGGAGACGACGTCTTTATTTTCGGGTTCCGAATATACCTCTACACCTACTTGCCCCCCCAGTATTTTTAACTGATCAATCGCGGCCGGCCGGTAAATATCACAGGCCACCAGCATTACCTGACGTCCCTGGCGTTTCAGATAATTTGCAAGCTTGCCGGAGAACGTCGTTTTACCTGAACCCTGCAGGCCGGCAATTAAAATCACAGCAGGATTGCCGTCAATCTGTATGTCTTCGCTTTCACCACCCATTAAACGGGTAAGTTCATCGTTCGTAATCTTGGTAAGCAATTGACCTGGGGAGATGGCCGTCAACACATTTTGACCAAGTGCTTTTTGCTTAATTTCATCCGTGACTTCCTTGGCGACTTTGAAATTCACATCGGCATCGATCAACGCTTTGCGGATTTCCTTTATCGTGTTGGCGACGTTGATCTCGGTGATCCGACCCTGGCCTTTCAGGTTCTGAAAGGCCTTCTCTAACGTGATACTTAAACTCTCAAACATGCGGTATGATTAACTGATTCCAGTGCGATGAACCCTGCCCCACAAGAAAAAAAGGGGATGGGTTTGCAAAGTTAAATGGATAGGGGAGCCCCTCCAAGCAATTTTTTAGCTTTTAGCCTTTGGCTGTTTGAATTATCCTGTCACTAAGGTGAGTTACAGTTCGTTCTCTTAAAAGAGCGAATGCCTGTGTCATTGCTTCTTGCTCATTTGTTTCTTCATTTGAAATGGAAATGATTTCCAGAAGGTTCAGTTCTTTGATTTTGTTAGCCGGCAGGTTGCACCTTCCAGCAAAGGCGATACACGGTTTCTGATGTTGAGCTGCCAAATCCGCGACACCCTTCACCACCTTCCCTGACAGCGTTTGATGATCGATTTTTCCTTCTCCCGTCAGGACAAGATCGGCCTTTTGAATCATGTCTTCCAGCTGCGTAAACCTTGCGATGAAGTTGAAGCCGCTTGACATGGTCGCGTTTAAAAAAACCTTCGCTCCAGCCCCTAACCCTCCGGCAGCCCCAGCTCCAGGAAAATCCACGTCCTTATTAAATGTTGCTTCCGCAATTTTTTTGAATTGGCGAAGGCCTCGATCCAGGACATTAACCTCTTCTTCAGAGGCACCCTTTTGCGGTCCGAAAACGTATGCCGCTCCTGCTTCTCCGCAGAGTTGGATCTGTACATCACACAATACCGTAAATTTTGTATACGGTAGTAATGGATGGATATGATCAGTGTCAATGGAAGCAAGGTGAACCAGGTTTTTACCTATCGGTCTTAGTTTTTCCTTTGTTGCAGACAAAAATGAGAAACCCAATGCCTCGGCCATACCAATGCCTGCATCGTTAGTAGCACTTCCACCAATTCCTAAAATAATATGTTTTGCTCCGCGCTCCAGAGCATGCTTGATTAATTGTCCGGTTCCAAACGTCGTTGTGGTCAGCGGCCCTCTTTCTTTTGAGTTTAGCAATTGAAGTCCGGATGCCTTTGCCATTTCAATAAAGGCTGTTTTTCCATCCCTTGAGATTCCATATCCTGATTCAATTTCCCGAAAGAGTGGATCCGCAACAGTCACGCTTACAGTTGATCCATCGCTGAAATCAGTAAGCAAATCGCTGGTGCCTTCTCCGCCATCCGCCAACGGGATCGATACGATTTTTAGTGACGGATTGATGGAAAGGAGCCCTTCTTCAATGGCTTTGCAAACATGCTCCGCTGTAAGTGATCCTTTGAATTTGTCAGGAGCAATGAGGATAGTCACAACAACAAAAATAAGAGGATGGAGGTGACCAATGCTGTGATGCTCTGTAAGAATGTCATGGGCGTGTAACGGCTGAAAGCATCTTTCGGACTGATCCCACCAAATTGGGACACGACCCAAAAATAGGAATCGTTCGCATGCGAGACTGCGATGGACCCTCCCCCGATCGCCAGCACCAGGATGGACAAATCAACGGAAGAGGAAAGTCCTGCCGCTCCCGCTAACGGTGCGAGAAGCGCACTTGTAATGATCATAGAGGAAGTGCTGGAGCCCTGTGCAGTTTTTAGTATGGCAGCAATAAGCCAGGCAAATGCAAGAAAGAAAATGCCTTGCATCTGCGAACCCGAAGCATACTCTAAAATTAGGTTGGCAATGCCGCTTGCTTTGATCACGGCTCCGAAGGCACCGCCGGCACCCGTTATTAAGATGATTACGCCAGCATCTTTCATGGCTTCCGTTATCCAGGATGGCCAGTCGCGGTGCAGTTGCCGGTCAATCAGCGTCAGGGAAAGCATCACACCAATTAACAATGCCACCACTGGAATACCTACCACCGAAAGAATCGCAATCAAAGGATTCGTGTCACTTATCAATTTTCCAAATGATGACCCCGCAATTAGAACGATCGGTAAGATGAGCGGAAGAACTGCCCGTGACCATTTTATTTTTGGTCGTACAGCTGGCAGTACTTCTGCCTTGTTCGAAATAGGAATCTTTGCACCAGATATTGAAGCATATAAATAGGAAACCAACACCACCGGAATAGAGCCAAGCAGTCCTATAAGCATAACCATGCCGAGTTGGTTACCCAACCCTACAGCGGCCGCTGCTGCCAGTGGACCAGGTGTAGGAGGGACCAGCACGTGTGTGGTATAAAGTCCCGAAGACAGGGCTAATACAAGCGAACCCTGGCTGGCCGAAGTTTTTAGGGCAATGGATGGTATGAGCCGTGACAAAATAATAAAACCAGAATCGCAGAAGACAGGGATTCCTACCAAGGCGCCAATGACAACGATTGCAAGAACAGGTCTTTTTTCACCAAACGCTTTTATCAGCCCCGTGCTGATCACTTCCATGGCGCCAGTTTTCTCCAACACCATTCCCAGCACGGACCCCAATGCAACAATGATCCCGATTTGTTGAAGCAATGAACCGAAGCCCGACTGCATCGTTGAGATTGTTTCGGCAAAAGGAATTCCGACAATGAAAGCGAAAAGAATGGAGGCGAAGAGTAGTGAGAAGAAGGCATTCAATTTAATGTAACGCGGCCACAGCACCATGCCAACGATGCAAATGACTAGGCCGATTATTATTCTTATTGCTTCGCTATTCATACTGGGTTGGTAAATGGTAATCGGTGATCGGTAACCTGTAGATTTTCCCAAAACGGATTATTGTAATTTTCACTGATTACCTGTTACTACTTACTCTTACCGATCACCTGTTTGTCCGATTCCGATTACTGATTACTGATTACCGGTCACCACTCACACCCTGAAACCAATATATGGAAACACCTCCCCCTCCTTGAATTCATACCGATCTGCCGGCAGTTCTAAAAATCCATCTACATCTTTCAAATTAGCAAAATCTCCTGAACCCCCGCCTTCAACGGGCCATGCTAGCAGCGTGCCCTTCTCATTTTTAATTTTGACTTGCAGAAAATAAGTGAGTGGTGGAATGAATGAAAAATCTTTCCCCAGTTTAGCGTATGCAACCGGAGCTTCAACACCCATACTTTTTAGCAGCCACGGTTTAATATACCGATAGAAGCACATGAAGGTTGAAACCGGATTTCCCGGCAAGGCAAAGATTACTTGCTTCCTGGCAGTGCCAAACCAAAAAGGCTTGCCGGGTCGTTGGCTTACCTCGTGAAAGAGTTTCTTTACTCCTAATGATTCAAGCGCCGCTGGCACAAAGTCAAGTTTACCTTTTGATACACCACCGCTCAGAATTATAAGTTGGTGGTCGGTCAGTATTTTTGAGAGTCCTTTTTCCAGAACATTTCTATCATCCGGTAAATGAAAGAGCAACGGGTGACATCCCATCGTGGTAAGTGCTGTTTGTAACACGTAACTGTTTGATTTTCTGATTTGGTGTGGTTGCGGAAGGTCGCGAATGTCAACCAGTTCGTTTCCAGTTGAAACAATGGCGGTGGCTGGAAACGCGAGCACTTCTGCTTCCGCTCTGCCGACGGTGGCCAGCAAGGCAACTTCAGAAGCTGCGATTCGATTCCCTGGACTGAGTAGAATATCACCTTTTCCGGCATCATGAGCGCGCGGATGAATGCTCTGTCCTTTCCCGATCGATTCAATTTTGATTTTAGCAATCTTATTTACGATGGAAAGATCTTCATACCGGATGACCGTATCACAACCGACCGGTAACATAGCCCCGGTCATTACTTCGATGCAATTTTGCTGATCCCGCAAGGTTGTCCTTGGTTGCCCCGCGGCTTGCATACTTTCAATCTTAAAGTCGCGCCAGCCTTCCCGGAATGAGTTAAATGGAATAGCGATCCCATCCATGGCCACACGATCAAAGGGCGGAAAATCGCGATCGGCCTTGATGGTTTCGGCCAGAATTCTCCCCTCGGTGGTTTCCAATCTTATCCTTTCTTTCCCTGGCAGGAAAAGATGCTGGTGAATTATGGAAGTGGCTTCCGCAACGGTGACCATGAAATGGTTATTTTTGATTCAAGATAATGAGAACGTCGGAGACTCTATAATTCATAAAATTAATGAAGAACAAGTTAAGTCATGTTGACATGGCAGGAAACCCAAAAATGGTTGACGTTTCGGAGAAGAAAATAACCCGTCGCACGGCCCGGGCACAGGCGATTGTTTATTTGGGAAAGAAGATCATCGTTGAGGTCCGGAACAAGGAATTGATTACCAAAAAGGGCCCGGTTTTTCAGACGGCAATTATTGCAGGTGTCATGGGGGCGAAGAACACCGCTTCGCTCGTTCCCTTTTGTCATCCGCTGGGTCTGGAAGACTGCCAGGTCACAATCTCTGTAAAGAAAGAAAAGGTGATCATTGATTCATTGGCTGTTATTAATGGTAGAACTGGCGTGGAGATGGAAGCATTGACGGCGGTTTCCGTTGCCGCACTCACTGTCTATGATATGTGTAAGGCACTTTCGCATGATATCGTGATTGAAGATATCAAGTTGATGGAAAAAACCGGTGGAAAGAAAAACTTTAAACGGGAATGAAGGTCATTGAATGATCGTATTAGCTTTGATCGCTCAATAGCCAAACATAATTGTCACAGCCAGACTACTCATTTGGGCTAAAGCCTTTTACCATTGCCACAAAATTGCCACGGGTTTAAATCCTTGGCAATTCAAGTCCACACTTTATGGACTTTAGTCCAACGCGACAAATATTTGAAACGCAGAGATCAAACTTAGGGAAAATTAATTCAAGTTCGAAGCAACCACTGGCCGCGCACCCACCCATTCCTCTCCATCTTCAAAGACCTCCTTCTTAAAGAGCGGCACTTTTTCTTTTATCCTGTCAATGATGAATTGACAAGCCTCAAATGATTCTTTGCGATGCTTGGTGGAAACCGCCACGACCACCGCCACTTCGCCAGGTTTTAATGTTCCAATCCGGTGGCTTACTGCCCAACCCATGAGTGGCCAGCGATGGGCCGCTTCATCGATGATCTTTCTGGTCTCCGCCACGGCCATACTTTCATAGGCTTCATATTCCAGCCAGACCACGTTTTTGTTGTGAGCCGTATTGCGCACGGACCCGATAAAAACATTAACGGCCCCTGCACCTAAGCTGGAGGCCGTTTCGATGACTTTTTGTACATCGATGGGCTTTTCTGTGATGTTGATCATGGCGTTATAATTTTGGTGGGAATGGAATGATGAATTGAAATTAAGGATTCAGTTTTTAAATGTCAAGGAACATCTGATAAACAAACGCCAATTTCGATTTCTGTCAGTAACTTTAATGAATTAAACCCTACAGGGGCAACATTCAATGTTTACACGGCAGGAATTAGTGCGTTACAGCAGGCAGATATTGTTACCCGAACTGAAGCTGGAAGGTCAACTCAAACTGAAAGAAGCGAGCGCTCTAGTGATTGGCGCGGGAGGCCTGGGATCTCCGGCCTTATATTATTTGGCCGCTGCCGGAGTAGGACGCATTGGCATTTTGGATTTTGATCTGGTGGATGAAAGTAATTTGCACCGTCAAATCCTGTTTGTCTCAGGCGATGTAGGTTCACCTAAAACAACCAAAGCCAAGGAACGCCTGGCCGATTTAAATCCACATGTAAAAATCGAAACGCATCCATGTGTCCTCAATGCTGACAATGCCATGGAAATTATTTCCAAGTATGACGTAATCATTGATGGGTCGGATAATTTACCTACGCGCTATCTGGTAAACGATGCCTGCGTCTTGTTGCAAAAGACATTGATCTACGGAGCCATATTTCAATTTGAAGGACAGGTGAGTGTATTCAATCAATTGCTGGAAGATGGTTCACGCGGCCCCAATTACCGCGATCTTTTCGCGGAACCGCCACCTCCGGAGATGGTTCCTTCTTGCAGTGTCGGAGGTGTGCTGGGTGTGTTGCCAGGTATCATCGGCTCGATGCAGGCAAATGAAACGATTAAAGTGCTGGCTGGGATTGGAAAAACCCTGAGCGGGCGATTGATGATTTTCGACAGCCTGGATTTCACCACGCGTTTTTTAAAATTAAAAGCCAATCCGGATAATCCTGTCTCGGGGATCAACCCCACGATTCATGCGCTGATCGATTATGAAGCGTTTTGTAACCCGGCGTACGCCTCCGGTGAAAGAGTTGTGAAAGAAATCAGCGCGACCGAGGTAAAAAGACTTTTGGAGGGAGGAACAAAAATTCAAATCATCGATGTACGCGAACCGTTCGAATATGAAATGATTAACATCGGTGGATTGAACATTCCGTTAAGCATAATCGAAAAGAAAGCCGGCCAGATTGAGAAGGAAACCACCGTAGTCGTGCTTTGCAAAAGCGGCCAACGAAGCGCCCAGGCCATCCGTCAATTGCAACAATATCATGGATTCAACAATTTATTGAACATGAAAGGCGGTCTGCTGAAATGGAGGGAAGAGGTGGATGGGGAGTTGGGAATTTGAGAATTGGGGAGTCAGGATTTGAGAATTGAGTTGGAGATACTTATAAAGTATACGTATATTACAAACGTTTAATTCATAAGAATACCTCATATTTTACCAAAAAGCCCATGTCTGCATTTACCAGCACCTTGCCCGATGACCTTCTGCGCTCTCTCTCGGAGAAAGCCAATAAGCTGGCCATGCCCAAAAACAAGCTGATCGAAAAGGCTCTGCGGCTTTACCTGGAGCACCTGGATAAAGCGGAGTACATCAAGTCGTACCAGCAGGCAGCTGCTGACAAAGACCTGCTATTGCTAGCCGAAGAAGGCATGGAAAATTACCTGAAACAATTGCAGGAATGAGGCAGGGAGAAATCTGGAATGCCAACCTGAACCCTTCCAAAGGAAGTGAACAGGCTGGGTTCCGCCCGGTGGTGATCCTGAGTGGCAATCTTCTCAATCAACATCTTCCTGTTGTTATTGTTGTGCCACTGACAACCAAAATCAAAAACTATAAAGGCAACCCTGTGCTTAAACCAACGAAAGCAAATTGCTTAAAAAGCGAATCTGAAATGCTGATCTTCCATATCCGTTCTGTTTCAAAGGACCGACTGGTAGAGAAGTCCGGCGACATTGAGTCATCCGAGCTTGAGGGTGCCATAAAAACACTTAATGATATTTTGAGATACTGAAAAAATCTTAGACCAGACTGAATAAACAGGTAGCCCCGCCGGGGCTGAGAAATCGGGTTGGACATTTACTACAAACAGGTTGCTCCTCCGGAGCCAAATACAAAAAGAAATCGGCGCCTTTGATGTCGACAGCCCACCGATCACCGATCACGGATCACTATTTCTTTTTAGGAGCTGCCTGTTTACCGGAACGAATAAACAGGTAGCCCCGCCGGGGCTGAGAAATCGGGTTGGACATTTACTACAAACAGGTTGCTCCTCCGGAGCCAAAGCTCCATCGGAGTTTACTGTTTATAGAAAAGGGAACACAGGGTCAGTTAGGTCATTAGGAGCTAACTGCAAAACAATCGGCGTTTTTCTGCAAGGAATGTTCAGAAAGGTTAATAGATCCTTCCGACAATCAAAATCAGTTAATGATCACCTTAATAGTTCGAACATCAAATCCCTTGAATGTCTGTAAGAAATAAATTCCAGGGGTGATGGATGCTGGCAGCTCCATTTCCTGCAAGGAACTTTTTAGCGTTTCACTCCAGCAATTTCTACCCAATAAATCAATCAGCACGATGTGCGCTTCGGAAGGGTCGGAATCAATGAACTCCACCGTAAATTTTTTGTTAACAATGGGGTTTGGATAAACAAATACGCCAGTTGGTCGCTCACCTGCATTAACAACAATGACTTTGGAAAAACTACTCGACCCATCCAGGTCAATAATTCTCAGGCGATAGTAATTTTTGTTCTGTGGGTTAGCGTCCACGTAGGAGTAATGGCGCGGGGTGGTTGTGGTTCCAGCTCCTTTTTCTTTCGCAATTGCCTGAAACTCCAGCCCGTCGATTGACCGTTCCAGCTGAAAATAATCAAAATCCTTTTCCGATTCGGTTTTCCATTGGAGGTTTACTCCTCCTTTGACAGGCATTCCATAAAAATCCGTGAGTGTAATGGGGAGTGGAGAATTAACAGCATTAACAGAACCGATATAAAAACTATTGTTGAGATTGGCGAGTATAAGGCCTGTACGGAAAACCTGAGGATCCGTCACTGTCCCGGCATTCGTCCCCGCTGTTCCAACAACACTGGCAGCCAGTGCAAGGCGTAGATCGGCAACATTTCCAACAGTCCCAAATCCTGTCCCTTCTCCACGGAGATTATACGTCCCACCTGCCAATGTGTTCGTTGCTATTAGCCAAAAAGAATCTTGCTCACGCACAATAGGACCTCCCGTGTCAGCAATGGCTACCGTAGAAGTTGTCGTGGCACCGATATGCCCAACCCGAATGGTTCCACTGGTAGTGGGGACAACGGCTGGAAAAGAGACATAAAATGGACGGATGTCTGTTGCTGTACCTAAGGGGAATAGCCCCCTTACGTTTCCGTCCGGAATTACCGGAGAAGCAACCCACCGGGTAATATCTCCATTATAAAACCAACCGGCAGAATAGCTCAGGGCTCCGGGGCTGGCTCCGGAAGTGCCAATAGTAATATTATAGCTTGAGAGATTCACATTACCTGCAGTCATCGTCAGGATACCACCAACGGTAGCGAAATTTGCAAGCAAGATTTGAGGAGAGGTGACGGACGTATTATTAATTGTCAGATTATTGAATGTAACCGGGTTAGACCCGCCAATAGTTTGCTGAATTGCGCCAGCTAGCGTAATGGTACTAGTATTTGTTGTAAACGTCCCATTATTAGTCAGGCTTCCAAATAACGAAAAAGTATTGGATGCATTGACGGTAACTGACGCGCCAGAATTGATGATCAGGTCCCGGCAATTAGAGGCTGCGGTCATTTGCGGCATGATGGGAACACCAGTTGAAATGGAAACGTCTGTGGTCGAAGTAGGAACCGCATTGCTGCACCAGTTGGAGGCTGTATTCCAATTCGAAGTTGTGCCTATCCATCCCCCGGCAGAAGCTGAGATGGTCATTTGAAGTGGTACTGAGATTCCAGTGCAACCTCCGGAAGTAGCTTTTCTTCTGTACCAGGTTGTTTGGGTTAACGCTCCCGGAGAATAGTTCTGAGCGTTATTCGTTCCTGAAGCCAAAGAAAAACCAGAAGTAGAAGAAGCGGTACTGGATTCCCAATTATAAATCGGTGATGCAACAGCATTACCGGCAAGAGCTACAGGGGTGCTACCGGAGCAGAGGGTTTGTGCGGCCGTTATTGAATTTGAAAACGAACACAAATTATTACCTGAGCAAGGTCCGGCGGCACAATTATTGGTACTTCCAAAAACGGTCGAAGAACCGTTAGTGGTAATTGTTCCTGTGGTAAAAAAAGTTCCGCTTCCTGCGATATCAACACTCCCCACGGGAGCGCTGTAATTACCATTTACCTGAAGTGCACCAGCAACTGTAAAAACGCCGGCTCCATTGTTGTTGTTAGTAAAATCGCCATTGATAATCAATGTGCCCCCTGCTTCTATCGTAATCGTTGAGATATTACCCAACGTAAGTGCGCCAATAATTAGTGTTGAGCCATTCCTGACAAATAAAGAGCAGTTATTCAGCGATGCAGCTCCCTCAAACGTGGTGGTTCCTGCTTTGATATCAAGCGTACCGCCCGCGGTGATAGCCGTGAGCGTGTAGGCAGTGCCTCCTGGAAGGTCGGTTACGTTTCCGAAAAATGAATAGGTTCCGGTTGTGATAGTTATATTTTGATCCAGGATCAACGGATTCACCACATTAACAGTGGTGGTTCCGCCAGGAACGACCCCAGTCGACCAAACAGTAGGATCTGTCCAGTTTCCACTGGTTACTGTATTTTGCGCAAAGCAGGCAAACTTAACAATGGTGAAGAGGAAAGAAAGAAATAAGACCTTTTTCACATTACTCATCAGAGTATTTATCCCGATTTAACGACAAAAGTAACTCTTATTCAAGGATTTGCACCAAATCCACCGATTACCGATCACCGGTCACTTTTTTTTCTTCTCCTTTTCGGTGCTCTTGCCCATCTTTGATTGTCCTGTATAGAAGTCCAGGGTATAGGCCAGGGAAAAACTCAATACCTTAAGGTTGGAAAGCAAACTGTCGTTGAAGCCGAGGAGGTTGATACTCTGAGGTGTCACACTATTCTTGCTACCGAGGTAGGTATGACCATACATAAATCTCATCTCGGCCATAACTTGTTGACCCCGCAACGTACCAAGATTTACGCCCACGCCCACGTCCATCCCAAATAGCCAACGGTTCGCATTATTATAAAACAATTTGTCATATTCTCCCCTGGAGGTGCCGTCAAAAACGATGTTGTATGACTGGGACGGCCCCAGCGATACAATATTGCCTTTGCCACTCATCCAGTATTTGATGTTGGGGCCAATGTTAAAATACCAGTTTGCCGGAATGTTTTCCCCGACATTCAGTCTGAACGATCTCCTCAACAACATCGAGAAGTCCAGAAATTGATACGTGGATGAGTTGGTCCAGGTATCGTTGTTAAACGTTACTTTGCGTCCCATCTGTGAAAAGCCAAGCTCGCTCTGAAACGAATAGGAATTTTTTAAAGCAAAACTGATCAATCCCGCCACGTTGAATCCTGGTACGAGCGATGTGGAAAATTCATGTTTGAGATCCGGATCGCTAAAGACAGGCCATGACACCAGCGGGCCGGCCTTGATACCAACAAAATATCGTTGCGTATTCGGAACACGGTATACTTTTTGGGCAGATACATGATCACAGGTTCCCGCGATCAATATTGAACAAATAAAGCAAACGGTGATCTTCACGGTATTCAGTCGCTTTTTGCGTGTCAAGTTACTTAATTTCGAATAAATCAATTTGCCCTTCTTCATGAAGAAGAACACCTACAAAGTGCTAAGTGTCTCCTCCGGGAAGAGTTCAACGCAAGGAGGATTGCTCAATTTATAAATGAGTGTGACATGAGTATGGGATTTACTTTTATTCTCATGTAGCGGTCTCCCACCCCCTTAATCCCCCGCCGCCGGGGGACCTGCGTACCCACAGCAAGGAGAGGTAGAAGTGTCCGTGTTTGCTAGAATGTCCCCTCCGGGGAGGGGGTGCAGGGGGAGGCTCCGGTCCGCAATTAACCCCCCCTTGTCAACTGTCAATTCAGAATTGTATGGTACCCAGATCTGTGACAGTTCCGATCGTAACAGCAACACCTGTTTTCTCTTTAGAGGTATAGCCGGACTTGGATGCAAATTCGATTTTATAGGTTCCGGCGCTTAATCCTTTCAGGAGAAATTTACCTGTAGTTTGATCCGCGAAAGTTGTGGCCACTGTATCAGTGCCCGCGATAACAAAAATTGCAGGTGCTGCTGCAACCGGCGCAACGATTCCCTTCACCGCTCCGGAAGTCGCTTGTGCCATGGCTCTGATCACTGGCTTCAGGTTATATTTACCGCTTCCGGTGGAAACGATAGAACGCGCTGCATCAAAATCCAACACAAGTTTATAGGCAATGCCTGCCTGCAAATCAGTTTTGATCACCAGTTTTAATCCAGACTGCTGTGCGCTTGGCGTATTGAGCGCGGAGGTAACTCCAAGTGCTTTGATTGAATTGTTAGCGCCTAGTTTCAGCCTGATTTGTTCAACATGTCCGGCGGGTAATTCAATGCTGCCCAGCAATGTATCAAGACCATTCGTCAGTTTCAGTAAATTATACACACCGGTTTTGATGTTCAACGGCTTCCATCCGCTGGCAGGATCGCCACCATCGGAGTGGACTTCAACACCCTGGATATCAATATTTACCTCCTGGTAGTCGCCGGGTCCATCGGTCAGCCGAACTTCCAGCATGGAGGTCGAAGAATTGCTTTTGCTACACTTCGTCAGCGTAAATACCGTAATAAAGAGTAAGCCAAGGATAGATAGATTTTTCAAGTTACGTTCATGTTAATTGTGTATTTAATTTATAACGCAATTTAGACTATGGTATTTTGCATGGGTTTAACAGGTAAAAAAATAAAGGTAAAAAACCTCAAAAAATGCCCTATCTATACACGAATACATGCATGAATAGGTAAAATCGAGTAAATTGCGTTAGCTCCCGAAATATGAGATTGTGTCTTTTAGCCCTATTCGAGTGTCTGATGCTTCCTGGCGTTTCCCAGGATATTACTAACCAGACACAGTTTTTTTTTAATCCTTACACCCTCAATCCTTCCTATGCTGGAACGGAAGGACGGCCAGCTCTTTTCCTAAGTTACCGCAAGCAGTGGTCCGGTATCGACGGTGCCCCTACCATCAGCAACTTCTCTTTTCACAATACTGCAAAGAACAAGTTGAACTACGGCCTGAATTTCAACAGTGATAAACGAGGCATTGTCAGCACATCTTCCGCGCTGGTCACGGTCGGTTATACCATCGCGCTGGATGAATTTACCTGGCTCCGCTTCGGCCTGTCAGCGGGCATGGGTTTCAATGGTGTGGACGTCGCAAAACTCGGGACCTTTACCGACAAAATACTCCCCAGCATTCTCAACCGGAATTCTTTCCTGATGGGAAACGCCGGTATTTCGGTTCATCACAAGACTTTTCATGGAGGCATTTCTCTTCCTAACATTTTCCAGCCTGTTTATGTTAGTCCAGATCCATTTTCGGTTACCGCCCTCCGTCCCTTTCAGTCAGTAATTATCCATGCCAGCAACCGTTTTTATTTTGACAAAGACAAGAATGTATTTGAGCCATATCTGATGTATCGGCTCAACGGCAGTGGATTGCCGTCCCAGCTTGAAGTGGCGGCGCTGGTTCACCTCCAGCACGCCGTCTGGGTAGGAGGATCCTATCGCCAGAATTTTGGCATCTCCGCCTTGGGTGGCATTAAGATAAAGAACCAATTCGCGTTGGGATTTTCTTACAGCATAAAAAATACCGGCATCAACGAACTGAACAGTCCTTCGTATGAAATCCAACTCGGCTACCTTACCGGGGCGAAGAAAAAAGATCACTTTGCATATTCTTTTGTAAGTACCGAGAAAGAAAAGGTCAAGACGAAGACCCCCAAAGAGATAGCAGAAGCGAAGCGGAAGGCAGAGCTAGCTAAGAAGCAGGCGGAAGAAAAGAAGCGGCAAGAAATCGCGTTAGCGAAGAAGCTCGAAGAGGATAAAAAACTTGCGGAGGAGAAAAAACTACTGGAGGAAAAGAGAGTACAAGAGGAGAGAATTGCAGCGAAAGCAGACTCTGCGCAATTAAAGCGCGTAGCCGACCACGCCAATAATCCAAAGGAAGAACACGGCCTTGGGTCGGACAAGCATGAAAACCACGAGCGGCATGAAACTGTAGTACGAGGTGGGCATAAGGAAGAACTTGACCTGGGCGACTTCGTCATAGCAGGGTCTTTTGCGAAGCGGGAGAATGCAGCGCGATATACCGCCGATCTCAATAAACTGAACTTCACCGCTGATTTTGGCTTCTTAACGCCTCATGGCAAGTGGTATGTTTACTTGTACCAGGGAACTGACATTAATGCAGCAAGGATAGAACGGGATAAGTTTAGGAAACTTCAAATATTCCGGGATACATGGCTGCTAACTATAACGCCCAAATGAGAATTACCCTTTTTACCCTGATTTTGATAGCGTGTAGCTTTTTGGCTATCGGTCAGGCTCCCCTTATCCAAACCGTTGCCCCCATTAACGCGGGCACACAGGGCAGGGTCATCATTTCCGGTTCCGGCTTTAGTCCTACGGCTTCTCAACTGGTTGTGTTCTTCGACAACATAAAAGCCAACATAGTAACATCCACCGATTTTTCCATTCAGGTAGATGTTCCTCCGCAGGCACGTATGTCCAATGTGGAAGTCATTAACCTGACCACGGGCCTTTCCGGCAAGTCAGCTCTTAAGTTTATTGAATCATTCGGAGGCGCCACATTTGATCCTACCAAAGTATCAGGCCCAACAACCTTTCCCTCCACACGACAATTATTCGATATCTGCACGTGCGACTTTGATCTGGATGGTAAGCCTGACCTGGCGGCAACGAAATTTGCAGCCACCGACGATCCCGCGGCCTTTGACCTCATGATTTTGAAAAATAAAAGCACGCCGGGGGTAATGGGATTTGACCAGTTTGACAAGACCAATCTCCCAGCGCTCAATGTGAATGCCCCTACCTTCAACATGAACTGCGGTGACCTCAACGGCGATGGCAAACCGGACCTTGTTGCCTCCCGCCAAGGAGGTACCAGAAATGCCATCTTTTTCCTGAAGAATACAAATTCGGTGGCAGGGACACTTTCATTTGCTGCTGCCCAGCCTTTGTTCATCGATGCCGGTCAATTTGCCTTCCGGGTTTCTATTCGCGATCTCAATCAGGACGGAAAGCCTGAATTGATCGTATCCAATTCATTTGACGATCCGGTTGGTGATAACATTGTTTATGTTTTTGTTAATCAGAGTTCAGCGGGCACCCTTTCTTTTAATGCAACACCCGTAAAAGTTGCGGTCACGGGCGCCAACACGTCCTATGGAATGGATGTACAGGATCTGGATGGTGACGGTAAGCCTGAGATTATCGTCAATCAATTCCAGTCCAATGATATTTTTATTTTGAGAAATCAAAGCAGCGGCCTGATTTCGTTTTCAGCACCGGTGAAGATTACCTCTACTGCCTCTTATAATAGTGTTGGTACCGCGGACCTGAACAAAGACGGCTTGCTGGATATGATACTCACCAGTACGTTTGACAATACACTGAGGGTATTCATAAATCAAAGTACTTCAGGAAATATTTCATTCAAAACGCCATTATCTTTTGCCACGTCCACACAACCGGCGGGCGTGGATAACAGCGATATTGATGGAGATGGAGATGTGGATATTATCGTGGCTAATAAGCAGGCCAATTTTCTGAATGTTTTTGTTAATGACGGAAATGCATCGCCGGCTTTTACACGCGCCGATGTCGCTACCGCAAAATTTCCACTCAACCTCAAAGTGGGTGACCTCGATGGCGATGCCAAACCAGACATGGCATTTACATCACTTTCGGCATCGAATACGTTTTCACTTGACATTCTTCGCAACACCAATTGTGTAAGCCCGAAGATCTTGAATCCGGTGCCTACTTTTATTTGCGCAGGACAGACCATCGTTCTCCAGGCAACGCCCGCGATCGGAGTGGGCGTAACCTATGACTGGAGGGACGGCGCTAACACACCGGTTGGAACATCCGCAACAGCAAATATTACGGCCGTCGGAAACTACACGGTTACTGTTACGAGCGAAGGTGGAGCATGTGTCCTTACCTCTCCGGCATTTACCGTGTCGAATTCAGCTGCTGCCGGCATACCTCCCGATCCCACGATCAATCCAACACCAGCTGTGTGCGTAGATGGAACCATTTCGCTTTCAACCCCTACGGTGAGTGGCGCATTATATCAGTGGACCGGACCTGGTGGCTTCAGCTCGACCGTTCAGAATCCTACTATTCCCAATGTGACGGTAGCCAATGCAGGCCTCTACAAGTTGCAATTGCAATTGGCGACGAGCAGCTGTAAATCCAATGAAGCGAGCCAGATCGTTGATGTAAAGTCATTTCCAAACTTCATCGTCAGTCCAAATACTCCGTTGCCGGGCTGTGCTCCAACGGGTGTTACACTCAGTGTTAATTCCGTTTCCGGTTTTAGTTATGAGTGGTTGAAGGCCGGTGCGCTGATCGCTGGTCAGGTAGCTAGCACGACGAATACTTCCCTGAGTGTTACTTCGGAAGGTGATTATAGTGTTCAGGTATCGAATACTTCATTATGTCCCACGTCCACGGAAACAGCCAAGCTCACCGTGCAGTTGTATGCACAGCCGGTTGCGAATTTTACAGCGCCTGCCACGGCCTGCACGAATGCTTCCGTAAGTTTTACAAACACCACGACCGGTGGCGACCCGCGCGGCACGCTATCCTATGCATGGAATTTTGGTGATGCCGGAACCGCTATCGTGGCGAGTCCTTCGCATCCCTACACAACAGCTGGAGCCAAGAGTGTTTCTCAGACCGTGGGCTACGTCGGTGTCACAGGCTGTACTAATGTCTCCACTAAACCAATCAACATTGTTAATGGTGTGGTGGCGGTCATCAGCGCCCCGGTGAGCCAGTCATGTCCGAAAGAAAGTGTTGTGCTTACGGTGGCGGGTACTTTTAC
>JANXYC010000189.1 GCA_025350305.1 Cyclobacteriaceae bacterium
CGCAGTGATTTTTCCATAAACCGATTGCCATTTAAGTTTCTGACGTAAGAAAATGTTCTACCTGATCCCTGAAAAGGCCACTTGAATGTAGATAAGAAATTTAACATTCATTTTTTCGATCTAAAGGATCCTTTAGATGAACCCTTTAGAAACTGGTGAAAAGGCCGTTTTTGGAGCTGATCTTTTTTTATGAAGGATTGCCAAATTTTGAAGAGGTAGCGGTACCATATCGAGTTCATTCAAATAAGCCTGGATTTTAACGCCCATTACCTGACCCATTATCTGGATAAATTCTTCCTATGATGTATCCAGAATGTGCGATACATGCCCGCTTGAATTTTCCTGAGTTGAGGCAAGTTTTTAGTGGAAATAGTCACCAGCGATTGGGACGAAGACGCTTGCTGAAATTGCTTTGATGAGATTTGTGTTTTATCAGCTAATCCTTGCGAGGCATTTTTATTTCAAAATGAGTCAGGAATTCCTTTTAGGAAATTGCATGCTTTCAATTTCGGCATCCTGTACTTTACAGTCTAATTGTGGAAAGTTTTAAGTTTGATCATACCTCCTATCTCTCCCTGAGCGAATTACAATTGGTTAGTATCCGCTCAACGTAATGGCTTGAAGAATCGTTTGGGGATCCATACGGTAGAATCATTGATTCTGGTCTTTCCTTCTTACCTTTGTTTACTGTATTTTTGTCAAAATCATTTTTAAATTTACTTTGCTTTAACTTATGGTTTCCTCCGATACGAAAAAGTTCACCGAAAAGGAACTACAGGAGCGCCTCAAAAACGGCAAACCGCTGACCCGTAAAGAGTTCCTTAAGCGAATACCTGAAAACAAAGGGCAACGTGTCAAAGCTAAATAGTTCTCTGATTTTTGCCGTTCGTCAATTAGTTGGTTGAAACCCCTTCCTGCTAATCGGTTTGAAAACGCAGATGGTGACAAGGTTTGGAAAGAGTTGCTTAGAAAATCCAAGCCTTTGAGTCGTGAAGAGGCCATGCGCAGAATGAAAGAAGCCGCCGAAGCTCAGAAGAAGAAAAATGCAGCTGCCAGAAAAAAATGATCCCTTTCTGAAGGATAAGGCCACCAAGCTTTTGAAACGTCTGGATAACCAATGCAAATGAAAAGAACCCTCCACAGCTTCTCGCTGATCATCAACTACAAGACCTTCATCATTACCGCCTTGTCGGTTATTTCTACCTATGTATGCTATGCGAACGACCTGACCGCCAAGTTCCCGGATATGCTGGTGGGTGTGGCGATTGTTTTTCCGGTCGTGTTTTCCATCGGATCAGCGTACAACAGGAGGGAGACTGCCCTGCAACGGTTGGCTGACTTCAAGGGACATGCAATTGCGATTTACTACGCAACCCGCGACTGGACCATCAATAAGGATAACGACTTGCCGCAGCGCACCCGCCAGTTAACAACCGAAATGATGCATCTCCTGAAAGTCATCTTGGGAGGCAAGCGTTCAGAATGGAGCGAAAATGAAAAACAATTTTATAATTTTTTTTCAAAACTTTCGAGGATCACCATGGAACTTCGAAACTACGGGGTACAGAGCGGTGAGATTTCAAGGGTGAGTCAATATGTAAGTAAAATGGTGATTGCATTTGACAATCTTAAAGTCATCTTCCTCTACCGTACACCGATCACGCTGCGGGCTTACAGCAAAGTGTTCATTTATGTTTTTCCCATCATTTACGGTCCCTACTTTGCCAGCACTTTCCATGATTTCTCTGCGAACCTTGAGTATGTCATGCCGGTGTTATATAGCTTTATACTCGTCAGTCTGGATAATATTCAGGATCATCTTGAAAACCCGTTTGACCAGGTCGGAGAAGACGACATAGAAATTGATGCAGAAGAAACGAGCCGGTTATTGTTGGACTAGTGTTGTGACATTGCGCATTCTTATAATCGCACAAATGGACAGATTCGTCTTACCGCGACCAACCAATGTGCTGTCGTAATTAGCTCGCATCGAAAGTAAAACCGATTACTGATCACCGATTACCGATTACTATTCTCAGACTTAATTGTTAAACCTAATTCATCAAGCTGTTCCTCCGAGATGGTGGAAGGTGTGTCGATCATTGTATCGCGCCCGGCATTATTTTTTGGGAATGCGATGAAATCACGTATGGAATCAGCGCCACCAAAGAGAGAACAAAGACGGTCAAACCCGAATGCAATACCTCCGTGCGGCGGCGCACCATATTCAAAAGCCTCCATCAAAAAACCAAACTGCTTCTTCGCTTCTTCTTCTGTGAAGCCAAGTTTGCTGAACATCAACTGCTGGGTTGCCCGGTCGTGAATACGAATGGAGCCGCCGCCCATCTCGGAACCGTTAATGACCAGGTCATAAGCATTGGCCCTGACCTTTCCAGGATCGATGTCAAGAAGTGGAATATCTTCCCGTTTGGGTGAAGTGAATGGGTGGTGCATCGCGTGATAACGCTTGGTGTCATCACTCCACTCAAACAAGGGAAAGTCGATGACCCAGAGCGCGGCGAACTTATTTTTGTCGCGCAGCCCCAATTGGCCGGCCACATGTAAACGCAACTCGCCCAGGGCTTTCATGGTTTTTTCAGATTCTCCGGCTAACACCAACATTAAGTCGCCGGGTTGAGCGCTGCATGCGGCAGCCCATTTTTTTAATTCCTCTTCGGGATAAAATTTATCGACCGATGATTTTAGCGTGCCCGCTTCTTCATAACGCACCCATATCAAACCTTTCGCGCCAATCTGCGGTCGCTTCACAAACTCCGTGAGTTCATCCAATTGCTTGCGGGTGTATCCGGCACAACCTTTCGCACAAATGGCCACGATGAGTTCAGATTGTTCAAATAGTTGAAACCCTTTTCCCTTGGCCACTGATGTAAGCTCGGAAAACCTCATTTCAAAGCGCGTATCGGGTTTGTCGGAACCGTAAAATCTCATCGCATCGGCATACGTCATATGCGGTACGGACGGCATGTCAATTCCTTTTACATTCTTAAAAAGATGACGGACCAACCCTTCGAAGGTGCTTAAAATATCTTCCTGTGTGATGAAGGCCATTTCGCAATCGATTTGTGTAAACTCCGGCTGACGGTCGGCACGCAGGTCTTCATCGCGGAAGCATTTCACAATCTGGTAATAGCGGTCAAATCCCGATACCATCAGCAGTTGCTTGAAAGTCTGGGGTGATTGTGGCAACGCATAAAACTCACCGTGATGAATACGGGAGGGCACGACAAAATCGCGCGCACCTTCGGGCGTTGATTTGATCAGCACCGGCGTTTCTACTTCAATGAAATTCAGACCATCAAGATACAGGCGTGTTTGTTGTGCCATTTTGTGGCGAAGCAGTAAACATTCGCGCACAATATTTCTTCTCAAATCCAGGTAGCGATATTTCATGCGCAGGTCATCACCTCCGTCGGTGGCGTCTTCGATCGTAAAAGGAGGGACCTTAGATTGATTCAACACCTCAATCGATTCTACTTTTATTTCTATGGCGCCTGTTGGAATTTTATCATTCTTAGAATGGCGTTCCGCCACGGTCCCAGTCACCTTGATTACAAACTCGCGGCCTAATTCGCGTGCAGCCACCAAAAGTTTTTGGTCTGATTTGCCTTCTTCCAGGAACAACTGGGTGATGCCATAGCGGTCGCGGAGGTCAATCCACAGCAAACTTCCTTTGTCGCGCAGGCGCTGCACCCAGCCTGTCAGTGTCACGGTCTTGTTGACGTCGTTGATACGCAATTCGCCGCATGTATGGGTCCGAAGCATCTTATTTTGAGTAATTTTGGGCGCGCAAGTTAATAAACCTTGCTTGTTAATCGTTACAAATTCGCATGGGAATGATTAAATGCCTTAGCCTTTTTGTCTTTTTGCTGCTGCCATCGTTTACGACCCATAAGCTGGTCAAGACGAAGATAGCCGACGGCATTACAGCGTCGCTGCCAATTGAATTGTACCCGATGACACCGGAGGATGTGGCGCAGCGGTTTCCTTCCGTCCGGGCTCCCCTGGGAGCCTATACAAATGAGGACAGGCTCGTGGATTTCAGTGCAAATATTTCAGCGACGAATTGGCCGGATGGAAATGTGGAGATGGCGCAGAAATTTTTTAAGGCTGGTCTCTATAACCTGTACGATAAACTAGACTTGATAAACGAGGGTATTCAAATAAATTACAAAAGAAAATTTATTTTTTTCGAATTTGATTCGCGAATCAGTGGTGATCGCAGAAAGCAGGGATTTCAGGAACCGGTTTTGAAATACACGTTTATTCAATACCTGGTTGAACCAAACCGCACGCTGGTTTTTTCCTTTACCTGCCCGAAGGATTTGAAAGAAGAATGGCAGAGGACAGCGAGGGAGATGATGAAGAGTGTGAGGGTGAGGTGAGCGGGCTGGCCGACTTGTTCTTGAAGGCAAAATCTTAATCTGTCCTACACACCAATTTCCATCAAGCCATTTTAAATGATCAGGTTTTCCGTAATCCGGTTTGTTCGTTTTGTGGTTCTATTTCAGCAAACTTATGCGCATGTCAGAAAAGTATATACTGGACTTGTCCCAGATGAGGGTATTTGTTTAACGAATTCATTTAGATAAGCCCTTGATAGGAAACTTACGTTAAACATGGAAAATGCCGGACGCTGTCCTTACGAAATTGTCATCCGGAAAGTATTCATCCCGGAACTTTTAATTCTATTGACCACCCCTTATCTTTCAATCTTCAATGGAATTATACACGGAGGATTATTTTATGCGCGAAGCAATGAAAGAGGCGTACAAAGCTTTCGAAGCAGGCGAAGTGCCGGTCGGCGCGGTGATGGCATGTCAAAATAAAATCATCGCTCGTGCACACAATCAAACCGAACAACTTACTGATGCTACCGCCCATGCAGAGATGCTGGCTGTTACAGCGGCCGCAAATTATTTGGGTTCCAAATACCTGACGGAGTGTACCCTGTATGTCACACTGGAGCCATGTGTGATGTGTGCCGGAGCCCTTCATTGGGTCCAATTGCAAAAACTGGTTTATGGAGCTTCCGATTTGCAACGGGGCTATACGTTGGTGAATGCACCTTTGCTTCATCCAAAGACGCACGTGGTAAAAGGTATTAAAGGCGAGGAGGGTAAGGAGTTGATAGACCGTTTTTTTAAAAGGATCAGGGAAAAATAGTAACATTGCAATATGAGCATGGAATTAAAAGGGAAAGTTATCCAATTGTTACCGGTGCAAACCGGTATGGGCAAAAAAGGCCAATGGAAAAAACAGGAATTCATTGTGGAAACACAATCGCAGTATCCCAAGAAAGTTTGTCTCTCCACCTGGGGCGATAAAATCGACCAGTTCAAGGTTGTGGAAGGCGATATCGTCAATATTTCCGTGGACCTGGAAAGCCGGGAGTACAACGGACGCTGGTATACAGAGGCACGGGCCTGGAAAATTGAAAAAACAGGTAGTGCTGGTAATAGCGGTACGCCTACCTCTGATCCCATGGGGGATGAGCCATTTGCTGCAAGTACGTCGTCAACCGACGACTTGCCTTTTTAGAATAAAGGGTGTTAAGCTTTTGCTTTTTTACGGCCGTCGTCCACCCGCTTGCCGTTTTCGTGCTTGCCGAGGATGGTAACGTCTTTGGTGGTCTCGTACTGCTTGGCAGCCTGCATCATGGCCTGTTCGCTGTCGCGAATGATGATCGTGCCGGATTTGGCGCCTTTGTTGCGGATTTCAATGTAGAATCCGTCCTTCTTTTTTTTCGGTAATACGGGAGGTCTGCCCATGAATTATATTGATTAGTGATTTCTGCTTTCTGGTCAATATCTTCAAAACCGGTTTTTTATCATAAAGTTCCGCTCCTAATCGTCTTTGGCAGAATTTTTGGTTTTGAAGGCGCAAAGGTAGCGTTTTTATTCGGCTTTGTTCGGGCTTTTAATGAAGGGCATCCCTCAAAATTCAAGAAATGCGCTATACTCTGTTAATCGGAAGTAGCCAAGAAAAGGAGGACAATATTTCTGGTATTAGCCGCCTTGAAAATGAAAACGATATTGTTATCCTTTCTTATGAAGAGATGATTTATCGATATGCGTGTTTATTTGATCGAATAAAGAAATTCAGATTGAATTAGTAATATCTGGAAGTGAAGAGGGGAATTGAACGCTTGTGTTCGTAGTTTTGAAATGTACCGCCGCCGATCTTGTGCCTTTGCAAGGAGTACTTATCAAATTCACAGGATGGCATGTAGCCGCTTTTGTTCCTTTCTCCCATCGGACAGCAAATACACCGTCACGCCCACGGAAGAGGCTCCTGAAAAGTTCGATTTCCTTGGAATCAATTGGCATTATTAAGTCTAAAAATTCCCGGCAAAGTCGATATCATGTTCTTTTTCCCTTATCGATTTGCTTTTGAACACCATCGATATCGCGAATCCACTTAATTAGATCAAGATCGACCCACGAAAGAATGCTCAACACTAACGTATGGATGTCCTCAGCATTCTGAAAGTCTTTGTTTGCTCCATTAAAGCAAATGGGTTCATTATGGTATAGCCGATTCCTGAACATGCGGATCTTGTTTAGGGCGTCATTAACTTCCTTCCTACCATGAGCTGCTGGAAGATTTGTAAAGATTTGAATTGGTCTGCCCAAGAGTATCTTGTAATGATGAACCTCGTACAAGTCGGTCCAGAATCCGAAAGTTTGCTCTGAAATGATTTTCCCACTTGTAACTGCAATTCCGGATTTCACAATCCTTTTTTCCGCTCGTTCGACCTCCCCCTTCAAATATCTATTTTTGATCATTTTTCCAGTTCTCTTATCATGATGGGTCAATGACGGATCTATCATGAATCCATTTTTTTGATTGATAATCCAATCCGGGTCACTGAAATGGCCCGTTAGAATTGTGTTAATTCTATTCCGCAGGCTGACTTCCAGAATTGCGATTACTGGCAAAAATGCCTGTGAAACATTCAGATTTGCCTTGTACAATTTGATGGCCTTAGGCTTGCTATTTCCAGTTGCCTGGAGATATCTTCCTATACGAGGCGTCGAAATGTATAATCGGACCTTCTCAAACCTCATTTTTAGTGTTTTGGAACAATTTATTGAGATTTTACGTATCTTTGTATTGTGATGCTTGATCAAGCCTCTTTCCTTCGGGAAACGTAATCAAGTACAAGAAATAAAGGGACCGAAATTCGGTCCCTTTTTCATTTATTGGCAATAATTGGGTTGAGATTTTAGGGCTTCCACTGTTAAATTTTGCTTGACTGATACTCAGCAGAGGAGTGTGTAGTCTTCATCATCATCTTTGGGCGGACCAGTACGAACTTTTGCGGACGCTTCATCTATTTTAAAAGCCAGTACCATGGTCGCTTTCCACTCACCGTCATTGGGCTTGCGCACGTCGGCCCATCGGCCGGGGCACATTTTTTCTGTGAAGACTTCAAGCACTCTGTACAATGTTTCCTTGTCTGTAACTACTTCCGGTTCACCAAAAATCACCACCGACCGGTAGTTGACCGAACGTGCCAGCACAAGGCCATCAATCGACGTGATGCTGATGCAGACGGGAAGTTTTTTGGACGCCAGTTCACGCATGTAAAAACTCCCCACACTGCCATGAACATACAGCACGTCATCAATTCTGCAGAAGCCGGTGGGGATTTGGAACGGCTGCCCATCCCTTGAGTACGCGAGGGTACAAAACAATACTTCGTCCAGGATCGAATAGATAACATCTTTTTCATACACGCCCCGCTTGGGAAGACGTGTTATTTCTGTTTTGTCGGTGATTGGGAATTGGGTTGCCATTTTACTTTGATTTTCGTCTAATCATAAAACAATCCATAAAGCGCTCCATGCCAATTTTGGGATAATACTCCGCTGCCGCCGGAGCCGCCAATAATATCAAAGACGTATTTTCTCCTGACACTTTATGCGTTTCTTCGATGAGTTTTTTTCCGATTCCTTGCCGTTGAAAGGCCTCATCAACTGCGAGGTCAGAGAGATAACAGCAAAAAGAAAAGTCGCTCAAGGCACGGGAAACACCCACGAGCAGCTTCCCAGACCAGGCCGTGATTAGAATATTGCCATGCTCTAACATTTTCTCAATCCGATCGGGTTCTTTGACAGGTCTGCGAGTATCGAGTGTCGAGCGTGTTAATAGGTCGATGAATTCTTTTACGGAAATCTTCAAATCATTTCGGTAAACAATTCTATTCATACATTATTGTGTTACGATATTTTCAGAATGATCTTCCCAAACTGGCTGCCTGCTTCCATTCGGGCAAAGGCATCATTGATCTGAGCAAGGGGAAATATTTGATTTCATCAACCGCCTCGCCCACGCTATCGATGATGCCGCTGCCGTCTGAGCCCAGAATGATTCCGGAAGCGGAGGGAATGGCTTGTTCATTCTGAATCCAGAGATCGCGGTGATTGAGTGCCGCCGCATGGAGTTTAACAAGCACCTGCCCTTTTACAGGAATGGGTTTAGCAACCTCCTCAACACGCAGCGGTGAGTTTTTCTCTTTGAAGAGAGCAGCCTTCATACCAAGGGTTTTAGGAGAGCAGATCGCTATAATTTGACGATATAATTCCATCCATGCGTGTCGGGCTCCTGGCCTGTCCGGATATCCAGCAGTTTCTTTTTCATTTTCTGTTGAATGCTGTTGGGCTCGACTTTCGGTAATTGGTAGTCGATCCCGTGTATGTTGATGACAGCAATCGGGGCTACGACAGCGGCTGTCCCGGCACCAAACGCTTCCGTCAGAGTCTTATTCTTGAAACCGTCTTCCAGTTCATCGATGCTGATCCTTCTCTCTTCCACCGGAATTCCTGCTTCACGAGCCAGCGTTAGGATGGAGTCACGCGTGATGCCGTCCAGGATGGCCGTGCTTAGTTTTGGTGTAATGAGTTTTCCATGGAGAACAAACATTACATTCATCATGCCTACTTCGTCGATGTATTTATGTTCTTTGTAGTCAGTCCACAGTACCTGGTCGAAGCCTTCCTTCCGGGCCACTTGCGTGGGATAGAACGCACCGCCATAGTTTCCGGCACACTTTGCGAAGCCGGTACCGCCCTCTGCCGTGCGCGTATAATGATCTTCTACTTTAAGGCGGAATGGTTTGTTGTAGTACGGTCCGACCGGGCTTGTCAAAACCACAAACTTGTATTGGTCTGCTACTTTTACCCCCAACCGGGATTCCGAGGCAAACACTAACGGACGAATATAAAGAGAGGATCCATCAGAAGTCGGCACCCAGTTTTTATCAACTTCGATTAGCGTATGCAGGGACTGAATGAACATTTCAAAGGAGATGGCAGGCATACACATGCGATCAAGCGATTTGGTCATGCGATCATGGTGCTTGTGGGGCCGGAAAATATTGATACTGCCGTCACTCATTTTGAATGCTTTCATGCCTTCAAAAATGGACTGTCCATAATGCAAGGCAAGAATTGCCGGTGTCATTTTCAATTCACCAAATGGTACAATGACGGGCTCGCTCCATTTCCCTCCGATCCAATCGGAAAGAAGCATGTGGTCGGATATGTATTTCCCAAACTCAAGGTTGTTGAAGTCGGTTTCGGATATGCGCGACTGATTGGTTTTTTGTACGGAGATAGAATCAGTAAGTGTCATAACGTTAGTGTTCGTGTGTTGTAAAGGTATTTAAAAGTCGGGGTGTTTTAGGTAATGGTTTTGGAAAATACGGTAAGCGCCTTTTATTTCGGTGATCTGATTTTTCGCATTGATGCCGCAATTTTTGACGATCCGTCCTCTTTTCGCTCTTCGAGTGCTTTCACAATCCGCTCATGATTTTCATCGTCCCTGTTTTGAGAAAGTTTATACGATGCTTCTATTTTGGTGATTGCTATCTCAAAACCCACGATGCCCCGAATCTCAGTATCTAAAAACTCAGGAGACATTGTTTCAACTGAAACCGGGTGGGAGGAGTCTTTTTCGTACGTATGAACTAATTTTTTCAACGATTCCAGCAACGCATCACCTTCTATGATTTTGATTTTTCCGGATACATGGACGGCGATGTAATTCCAGGTGGGTACATTTTCTTGATCGTACCAGCTGGAAGAAACGTATGCATGAGGACCGGTAAATATGACTAAGACATCAGGGGCGGATTCAACGTATTTCCATTGGATATTTCCGCGGGCTACATGACCCGTCAGTGTATTTCCATCTTCGTTAAGAATCATGGGAATATGCGTGCCCCATAATTTACCGTCCACATGACTGACCAGTATTCCAAAACCATTTTCACGGATGAAATTCCTAAGCTCCTCAGGGTTGTCGTTGCGAAAGGATTTTGGTGTGTACATGTCGGCTATTTTGAAAGGGTCCTGAGTATTTCAGTCATTCTTACGAGGTGGTGATCATCATGCTCGGCATCGAACCATGCCAGATCAACGGGTGTCATTTGCATTTTTAAGCGTGGGTGAAGGGATGACTTTTTCAAATCTGCTTCTGAAAGTGAATTATATTTTTTTATGTTTTCTACTCGTGTTATGTAAAAAAAATTCAAAACTTTTTCTATCGGCCAGGAATTGTAGTCCTGCGGCTCAAAAACTGCAGGTGACAGAACAGCGGCACCCGATATCATTTCATCCAATCGCTTGTTGGCAATTCTATCGACCTCTGCCACGTGCCCGATGTTTTGCTTCACAGACCATTTATTGTCAAGCCGTGTAGCAAGAATCTCTTCGGAAACACCTTTCGTCTTCGCTTCCATCCGGACAAAGGTGCCACCCAGTCGTTCCAAATAATAAGGAAGCATCACGGCAGGAAGACCAAATTTCAGGTTGCGTTCAAACCAGGGCAGTGGTTTCATATTATTGCAAAATTATTTGCGGTGCGTGATGGACAGGAAAATTAACAGAACGGGCGGGAAAACACATCTTATTGGCGTCATGATGAAAGGCTCGGGCCTTTTCAATCATTTCAGCGGATCTTACAGTTACGATGGGTGCCAACGTGATTTCCTCAAACTGACCGCTCCCGTCTACATTTTCAATCATCGTGGCAGAAGCATTGTCAACGTACTTTTCTACAATCACATTATTTACTGAACATAGATGCAGGTACCACAGCATGTGACAAGCAGAACAGGCTGCAACAAAACTGTCTTCGGGGCTGTATCGATCCCGATCCCCCCTAAAGGATGGATCAGAGGACCCCAGTATGTCCGGTTTGCCTGGAATTGAAATAGTATGCTTGCGGTCGTATGCCGTATACTCCGAAGTGCCGGTGCCCCGATTTCCAGTCCACGTTACGGTTGCTTTATAATGATGCTTCTTTTCCATGTCGATTTATAAAAATCTTGCCGATTCCGCCAGGTTGTTTTCCAAAGCGATATTTTGCAGAACATCGTCCGGAAGCCAGGCATCCAAAGGGCAAACGGCAGCCGGATTTCCTGCGAAAACTTTATCTGTAAAGGCATCTGCTTGATAAATGTTGATGGTCATAACTTTCTTAAAAGAGCGAAATGGTTTTCAGATTCTTGATGAGTGACTTTATACCAGCAAGCGGACGTAAGGGTATGGTCTTTAATTGATACCCCCGGTTCACAAAATAAATTCCGGCAATGGTAACAAGGATCGCGATTCCGATGAGGGTATTTAATTTTTCATCCAGGATCAGCCAGCCTAAGATTACGGCAACGATGGGGTTGATATAGGCATAGAGTGAAACAATGGTCATTGGTAATTTTTTGATGGCATACGAATAGCAGGCATACGCTGCGACGGACCCGACCAAAATCATATAGATCAGCGAATAAATAACTTCCCCTGACCAGTGGATGGAACTGTAGTCATCCAGCACAATGCTGAAGGGGATTAATAGCAAGCCACCAAAGAGCATCTGAAGGCCTGCGTTGAGAAAAGGATTGGAGTTATGGTTTTTCTTCTTTATCCAGATGCTTCCAATCGCCCAACTGAGGTTGGCCATGAAGATCAGGACAATGCCCGTTCGGTAATTGGAATCAGAGAATTCCGCGAGGTGTTCACCAAAAATCATGACGATGCCACTTAGCCCGGTCACCGCCCCAAACACAATCAGCCAATTGGGCCGTTCGTCTTTGCTTACCACCAGGTTTATTAGAATTGTCCAGATAGGCATGACGGAGCAGATGACGGCCGCCACGCTGCTTGAGATATACATTTCCGACCAGCCCACAACACTGATGCCCAGTGTGATCATGAGAAACCCGCAAATAGCCTGGTTGACAACGGTTTTTCTGTCTGGCCAGGATGCCTTTCCCACTGTAAGCATAAATACGACGAGGATCGGTCCGGCGATGAGAAATCGAATCATCGAAAAAAGAAAAGGCGGGAATTGGGTTACGCCAATCCGCAAGGCGAGATAGGTAGTGCCCCAAATGACGCACACTGCGCCTAAAGCGAAGTAGGCGAGAAGATTTTTTTGATTGTTCATGAAACACTAAAATTTCCAAAGATTGTTGTAATTCATTTTCCGACGGTTTCGTATTGCCTCACAGGGCTCTTCCGGTGTGAGCACGCAGCTTATAAAACCGAGTATTGCAACGCAAACGCGACGATACCGATTATAATTCCGATTAAAATAATCCATTTTCTTCTTGTTTTCATTGCGCTGAATAATAGCTCAAATTTTCTCTTAAATACGGACAAAAAACAGTTTCAGTTTTGTGTATTTTAACCAGATCAGTTTGGGGATGGCAGAATCCGGAACCTTGAACCTTGAACCTTGAATTTTGACCTTGAACCGATAATCACGAATCAGCGCGCCCACTGCATTCCGACCGTAAGCATCAATACGTTTTTTTTCGGGTTGGCTGTTTCGTCGCTTGTTTGCAACATTACGAGGCTAGTAACACCCGTGCTTAAATAAAAATGATCGGCAACTTTGATCCGACTGTAGGCGACATTCAACCCTGTGGACCAATATGAGGAGTGATCAAAAACGCTATTGTTGTGCCAAAAGGAAGTGATAACATCCAGGTGTTTGCCAAAATATAATAATCGAACCCGGTTAACCCAATCTCGCTCCGCTGGCTCAATGACCAGATTTCCAAATAAGCTCATGTACTCCACAGAAAAGTTTTGATTAAGCCGGACAGTTGTCGTCAAAATTGAAACAATGTCTGAACCACGGTCGGCAATACTATTCGCTTGTTCCAAAAACGATCCGATGGAAGGGGTTATGGTAACCTTTTCCGAGAGTTTGAAATTTTTGTACACCGTCAGTAACGCGAAATTATAAAAGGTGTTGTGATCGTAGAAGTCATGACCTTTGAAAAAGAGAAAGCCCCATTTCTTTCGGTCATAGGTGAAGTTGACATCACCGGTGGGGTTATTACTCCCTACGCGTCCACCGAAATTGAAGATGCCCTGGTTGTGGAGACGCGCTGTCAGCCTCCAATGCGATCGGGGCTCCATGATTGTTTTTTTTGCTGAATCAACTGAATCAAGTTGGGCCGCAGTACAGAACACACTCAATAAAACCATCAATTGAATAGAAATAATCAGCGTTTTCATTTTTTTTGTGCTCCAGTTGTTTGAATGACACAAAGCTTTACCAATCCGGCTGTTGACTCAACCCGCTTCTTGTGATGTTTTCAATTACAATATTTTTATACAATATTTTCTATTAAAACGGTAAGAAAACAGTTTCAGTTTTACTAATTTTGACCAGATCAGTTGGAAAGGCTTTTAGCTTTTAGCTTTTAGCTGTTAGCTTCCTTATGGTGAATCTGGAATATATAAAATATGTGATCTATAGCACGAGCCATGAAACAAGAAACTTTGACCCAAGATCATTTGTACCAGGAGGTAGCCGAGCGCATCGAACTTCTGATAGAAAAGAAAGCACTGAAAGTAGGCGATAAGCTATTGTCGGTGCGATCCCTTAGTAAAGAGCAAGGCATCAGCCTGAGCACGGCTTTTCAGGCTTATTATCATTTGGAAGGCAAGGGCCTTGTGGAGGCCAGGCCACAGTCGGGGTATTACGTAAAATTTTCTCCCAAGCACACACTCGAGGTGCCGCTTTGTTGCAGGCCTTCAGAAGAGGCTGTGCCCGTTACACTTGATGAGATGATCAGCAGTGTGTACAATGACTTGCGTTCGAACAAACTGATAAATTTTTCATTGGGTGCACCGGCGCCCGAATTGCTTCCCGCAGCAAAGCTGAATAAATCGGTCGTGCAGGCCCTTCGCAGCTCGTCTGACAGTTGTCTGAATTATGAGCACATACAGGGAAATGTGGAGTTGCGTAAGCAGATCGCACGACAGTCTTTCAATTGGGGCGGTACGCTGAGCGAAGAGGATATTGTAGTGACCGCTGGCTGCATGGAAGCGCTGTCGCTGAGTTTGAAAGCTATTACGAAACCCGGTGATGCCGTAGCGATTGAAAGCCCGACCTACTTCGGAATATTTCAGGTGATGGAAAGCCTGGGCTTAAAAGTAGTCGAAATTCCAACGGACCCTGCGACGGGTATTGACCTGGATTACCTGGAAACGTCCATACGAAAATTTAATATCAAGACATGTTTGTTCGTCTGCAACTTTAATAACCCGATGGGGAGTTGCCTGCCGGACGAAAAGAAAAGGAAATTGGTTGAATTGCTGACCAGGCATAACGTTCCACTCATTGAGGATGATATTTACGGTGAATTGTTTTTTGGAAAAACCCGTCCACGTACGTGTAAGTCATTTGACAAGAAGGGAATGGTTATTCAGTGCGGTTCGTTTTCAAAGTCATTGGCGCCGGGCTACCGGATTGGCTGGGCTGTTCCTGGAAAGTTTAAGGAGAATGTTATTCGGTTGAAGCGTATGAATAATGTGTCAACCAACACATTGGCACAGGCAGCCATCGCTAATTTTCTTGCCAATGGCCGTTACGAATTGCACCTACGCCATTTGCGCAAAGCCTTGCACACACAATGTTTGCGCTACATTCAGGCCGTGTCAACATATTTTCCAGAAGGTACGCGCGTCACACGACCGGAAGGAGGATTTGCACTTTGGCTGGAACTGGATAAGAAAGTTGATACCTACAAACTTCATAAGCGCGCTCTGAAGCATGGAATTGGAATCGCTCCAGGACAGATTTTCTCCTCGCAGGGAAGGTTTGAAAACTGTTTCCGAATGAGCTTTGGCCAACCCTGGTCGGACCGCATCGAGCAGGGAATCAGGACACTGGGAGAGTTGGTAAGGAAATACTAGCCTTGTACCGGGTACTCGGTGCTGGTAATCCAGGCTGGCACAGTCTACTCATTAACACGGAACCGCCAGAACCCAGAATCATTTCCTCTGAAAACCTTTCTGACCGCAAAGGAGCTTCTTATATTTGAAATACTAAACTAAAAAAATTCTTATGGCCTTTACACTTCCCGCACTTCCGTACGCGGCCAATGCGCTCGAACCGCATATTGACGCCCGCACGATGGAAATCCATCACGGTAAACATCACAATGCCTACATCACTAATCTCAACAACGCTTTAGCCGGTAAACCTGAAGAAAGCCTCAGTATCGAAGAAATTTGCAAGAATATTTCAAAATATCCGATGCCGGTACGTAACAATGGCGGTGGTCATTATAATCATAGTCTGTTCTGGACGATTATGGGTCCCAATGCAGGTGGACCTCCCAAAGGCGCTCTTGCCGATGCGATCAATTCTGCGTTTGGGAATTTTGATGAATTCAAAACGAAATTCAATACAGCGGCTACCGGGCGTTTCGGCTCTGGGTGGGCCTGGCTTATCAAAGATGCTTCCGGTAAGTTGGCGATTACATCGACACCCAACCAGGACAATCCGCTGATGGATGTTGCCGAGGTAAAAGGAACGCCTATTCTTGGATTGGATGTGTGGGAACATGCCTACTACTTGAATTATCAAAACCGCCGGCCGGATTACTGCGCTGCGTGGTGGAACGTAGTAAATTGGAATGAAGTGGCGAAGCGGTTTGCATGATTGATGTTGAAAAAACTGAATGCCGCCCATATTTGAAGCGGCATTCTTATTTTATATACCATCACTATTTATTTTTTTCTGCAATCATCTTTTGCAACGCCAGATATTCATCCCGCAATCTTGCTGCCTCCATAAACTCCAGTTCCTTGGCGGCTTTTTCCATCGCCCGGCGGGTTTGATCTGCTATCTTCACCAATTCTTCCTTGCTGAGATAGGCCACTACAGGGTCTGCAGCCAGTGATTTTTCTTCGTCTTCCACGTAATACTTCTTTCCGGACTTTTTCGAGTCGGCCACCTTTGTTTGCCCGAGGATCGAATCCTTAGAGCGCAAAATTGTTTGGGGTGTGATGCCGTTGGCGATATTATAATCCAGCTGAATTTTTCTTCGGCGATCTGTCTCATCGATGGCCTGCTTCATGGACTCCGTAATCCTGTCGGCATACATGATCACGCGGCCGTTCACATTGCGGGCTGCGCGTCCGATGGTTTGCACCAAGGATCGTTGGTTGCGAAGGAATCCTTCTTTGTCAGCGTCAAGAATGGTTACGAGTGAAACTTCCGGCAAGTCCAAACCTTCGCGTAGCAAGTTAACGCCTACCAGTACATCAAAAACGCCAAGGCGCAGTTCGCGAAGTATCTCAACCCGGTCCAGGGTAGCAACCTCTGAATGAATGTACCGACACTTCACAGCGGCGCGTTCCAAAAATTTCGTCAACTCTTCCGCCATCCGCTTGGTGAGCGTTGTTACGAGAACGCGTTCCTTCTTCTTCACGCGCTCGTCAATTTCTTCCAACAAATCGTCGATCTGATTTTTGCTGGGCCGTACGTCAATGACTGGATCCAGCAAACCCGTGGGGCGAATGATTTGCTCGACCACCACTCCTTCAGACTTTCGTAATTCGTATTCGCTTGGAGTGGCGCTCACATAGATCACCTGGGTTACCATGGTTTCAAACTCGTTAAATGTTAACGGACGGTTGTCCAGCGCGGAAGGGAGTCTAAAACCATAATCGACCAGGTTTGCTTTTCTGGAACGATCGCCTCCCCACATTGCGCGCACTTGCGGAACACTCACGTGACTTTCATCAATGATCATCAGGAAATCATCCGGAAAATAATCGATGAGGCAGAAGGGACGATCCCCGGCCTTTCTACGGTCAAAATATCTTGAATAGTTCTCGATGCCACTGCAATATCCTAACTCACGCATCATCTCGAGGTCGAATTCGGTGCGTTCTTTGAGGCGCTTGGCTTCAAGATGGCGTTTTTCCATTTCAAACATCTGCACCTGCAGCATCATATCATCCTGGATTTCACGGATCGCAAGATTGAGCGATTCTTTTCCAGTCACAAAAAGATTGGCCGGGAAGATGGTTACCATTTTTTCGTCGGATATTTTTTTGCCGGAAGCCGGGTCGATCCGCTGTAGCGATTCAATCTCATCCCCAAAAAAATAAATCCGGACCGCGTAATCGGCATACGCCAAAAAAACATCGACGGTATCACCCTTGACCCGGAATGTACTTCTTCTAAAATCCACGTCGGTCCTGCTATACAAAATGTCAACAAGCGAAAACAAGAGACGGTTTCGCGGGATCACCTCACCCACCTTCAATTGAATCCGATTCTTGCCAAACTCATCGGGATTTCCGATACCATAAATGCAGGACACCGATGCTACAACGATGACGTCCCTGCGGCCTGTTAGCAACGAAGAAGTGGCACTTAGACGCAGCTTTTCAATTTCTTCGTTGATGGACAAGTCTTTTTCTATGTACAGATTGGAAGAAGGGATGTAAGCCTCGGGCTGGTAGTAATCGTAATACGAGATAAAAAATTCAACAGCGTTCTGAGGAAAAAATTGTTTGAACTCGCCGTATAACTGGGCGGCAAGGGTCTTGTTATGGCTCAATACCAGGGTAGGTCGGTTGACCTGGGCGATCACATTGGCGATGGTAAAAGTTTTTCCTGACCCCGTCACACCCAGGAGTGTCTGGTGTACATCACCTTCCTCAAGTCCATTTACTAATTTCCTGATTGCTTCAGGTTGGTCGCCGGTGGGCTCGTAGTCGCTGATTATTTGAAAATCCATAGAAAGATTACAGATTACGCGTTCCAAATTACAGATTTCAAAGCGGAACTAAGAGGGGCTGAGAATTTGTAATCTGTAATTAGTCCTACTTTGTCATATTTAGATTTTTTGGGTCACAACGAGCACGAAGATGACACAACGAGCACAACGAAACAGAGCCAATGATCCGTTGGACCCGATTTCGTAGTGCTCGTAGTAGTTCGTTGTGTTCTTCGTGACCATACTTCTGATTCGCTCTTCGGGCTGCAACCTTATGCTATTCAATAGATTGCCTAACTTGACAAAGTTGGATTAGTTATTCCAAATAACCCACGCCTTTTCAGCCTGAATGTGTAGCATTTCCAAACCATTTTTGATGGTCGTTCCCCGCATCTCTGCTTTCTGTAAAAATTTTGTACGGGCCGGATTGTAAATTAAATCATACACAAAATGAGTGGGTCCCAGCAATTCGTAATCGATGGGCGGCATCGCATTCATGTCCGGTGTCATCCCGAGCGGAGTAGTGTTGATGATGAGATTGGACGTAGAAATAATTGTTGGGTTTTTTTCAAGGTCCTCGTAGGTATAATCGCCGAGCGTTTTCTCACGTGAGACCAGTTTGAAGGCGATGTTCAATTTTTTGAGTGCGAATTGCACGGCTTTAGATGATCCTCCTGTGCCAAGAATAAGCGCCTTGGAACCTTCTGTGTTTGGAAACCATTTGTCTACTGATTCCAGAAATGCATCACTGTCCGTATTGAATCCCTTTAATTTTCCGTTCTTGATCTTAATTACATTAACTGCACCGATGGTTTTTGCAAACGGATCAATGTCGTTCAGGAATTTTAATACTTGCTCTTTGTAAGGAATGGTTACGTTCAAACCGTACAGATCCGGATTTTCTTTCAGCAACGTTTTCAGCTCGTCTACATTCTTAAGTGGGTAAAGGTCGTAATGATAGTCACGCAAACCTTCGTTGAAGAATTTCTCATCAAAATAGGCTTTTGAAAAGGAGTGACTTACAGTAGATCCGATTAAGCCAAATTTTTTTTCCATGTAGTTAGTTTTTTGATTTTAGGTATGAAGCTGTTTTCTCAATCGCCACCACCAGGAAAATTCCAACAGCTGCAAACAGAATAGCATAAAATAATTGCGGGTCCTTACCACTATACTCGAAGTATCGTCCGGGCCATACGCTTTCATCAAAAGAGGGTACTTGCATTCCTTCATGGTCGAGTCGAAAGGCAATTACTTTTTTCCAGGGCCAAACTTTGTTCAGGGAACCAATCATAAAGCCAGCCAGTAAGGCCAGCGTTGGGAACCGGTAATGTGTCAGGATCCAGCTCAGGACGTGAGAGAAGCCCACCAAACCCAAAAAACAGCCGAGGACAAAAATAAAGATAACCGGAAGATCAAAATTGATGAGTGCCGTGATCATGTATTCGTATTTGCCGATCAGCAAAAGAATAAAGGCGCCTGAAATCCCCGGTAAGATCATGGCACATATTGCAAGTGCTCCGCAAAAAAAGATAAAGAAAAGATTGGTGGGAGTTTCGGTCGGGGACATGACCGTAATGAGGTAGGCTAACACGATGCCGACAAGGAACGATATCGCCGTCAGAAAATTCCAGGTTTTTATATCGCGCAGGATGAGGGGTGACGACACGAGGATGAGACCGAAAAAGAATGACCAAATGGAAATGGGATGATGTTCCAGCAGGTAGGTCATGAGTTTAGAAAGGGATAGAAGACTCGTAACGATGCCTGCCAATACACAAATCAGAAAATTTCCATTAATCTTTTTCCAAAACGTAGGAAGTTTAAATGAAAACAGGAGGCGGAACGCATCGAGATCGATCGCTTTGATAGAGTTAATGAGTTCCTCGTATATTCCTGTAATGAAGGCGACTGTTCCACCGGAGACCCCTGGTATTACGTCCGCAGCACCCATGCTCACACCTTTCAAATACAACAGCAGATAATCTTTCGGTCTTCTCAAGTTATTTCTTTTTTAAAACCTGTGATACTCGTTACTGGGGCCTTCGTTTCAGAGAACGGTCCCTAATCATTTTGAAATGGCGGAGCGCCGTTATCGCGCTTTCGTTCAAGTCCGAGAAAATGCAGGAAGGTATCACCGCGTAGTCCAAGGCGGATGGTCTCTAAGGGTATTATCTCTTCCGGTGCGATGTTGCCCAGGTTCACGTTGGCACCCAGCAGTTTAATAAACCAGACTTGCTGCGCTTTCTGTGGGGCTTCCCAGATAATTTTTTCGAAAGGAATTTTTGTCAAAATCTCCTGTACCAGACCTGAACGCACTTCACCACTAGAACGGAAAAGCCCTACGTTTCCACCTTCGCGTGCTTCACCAATTACTTTCCATGCACCCGCTTCCAATTCCCGTTGCATCAATTCAATCCACTTGTAAGGCGGGATAATCTTATCTGCATCCTTAGACCCAACTTCGGACAATACCGTAACCTGGTCCTTCAGCTTCTTTATGTAATCGCATTTTTTGTCGTGATCCAGGTCAATGGATCCATCCGATACTTCCGCAAATTTGATATCATACTTATCCAACAGCTTGCGATAGTCATCAAATTGGTCACGAATGATGAATGCTTCAAACAACGTTCCTCCAAAGTAAACAGGGATTCCCGCATCTTTATAGACATCCAGTTTCTCTTTGAGATTTGGGGTCACAAACGAAGTAGCCCATCCGAGTTTAACGATATCAACATGATCAGCACAGGTCGCCACAAAGTCCTCCGTCTGGCGAATGCCCAAGCCTTTGTCCATGGCCATAGTATACCCTATTTGCCTGGGCTTGACGGTGCGCTCAGGAAGGTTCTTCAACGTGTAATTCATGAGGGGTTGTCTTTTCTAAATTGGTCGATGATCTTGTACAACGCCTTTTGGGTTTCAGGCTTTTGAAAAAAATCAAAGAGGACGGTGTGTCCTTCAAAATTCAAAATTAAACCATTTTCCAAATAGTTGAAGGCCTCTTTAAATTTGCCTGCTTCTATAAGATAAACGGCTATGCGGTAAAAAAATTCGGGTTCATCGGGAATCTCTGACATGCCCTGCACCATCACCTCTACTGCCTTCTCATATTCACCACGGTCGTAATAAATAAATGACCAGTTCAACCAAATCTCTTTGTCCTCTGGTCCGAGGTGACTGGCTTCTTCATAGGCGCTAATGCTTGAAATGGTGTTACCAATTTTAAACTCAGCATGAGCAGCCGCTTTCCAATAGTCGGCATTTTGCGCATTGAGTTTAACGGCCTTATTAAAAAAGTGAAGCGCCTGATACCACTTCTCCTGTTTTTCAAGGCAACTACCCGCACCAAACCACGCCTCGTCATACATGGAGTCGAGTTTGGTGGATTTCTGAAAATATTTAAGACCCTGGTCGTATTGCTCAAGCCCCTCATACGCGGCTCCCATGCAGCAATAGACTTCCGGGCTTGGCCCTTCAATGTCAATAGTTTTACGAAAGCCGTCCAGAGCTTTGGAAAACTCCAGCAGGTTCATGAACGAGTTGCCCATGTTAAACCATGCAGAGGCAAAATTGTCGTCCAGCGCTATTGCATATTCATAGGCCTCAATGGCTTCATCATAACGCTCGAGTTTGTTACATACAATACCCAGATTATACCATGCGGGTGCTGAGAAAGGATCTTCGTCAATAAATTTTTTATAATACGAAAGGCTGTTTTCAAGTTGACCGACAATATCGAGGCAATAGGCCAGTTCGTATAGTGATCCCTCATGGTTGAGATTCTCTTCTACGGATTTCTTGTAACATTCAATTGCCTGATCAAAATCCTCTTTGCTCTGATAAGCGAGCCCAAGACTGTAATAAATTTCATCCTTTTCTTCTTCCGTCATGGTCAGAGCCTGCTCATATAATTCGATGGCTTTTTCGTGATTTCCCTGTAAGGAAAAAATAGAGCCCATCGAAAGAAGTATATCCAGGTCTGTTGGATGGAGGGTAAGGGCTTGCTCCAGAAGTTCAAGCGCTGCATCGTACTGCTGGAGGTTGGAGAGTATTTGCGCCTTGACAGAGATGAGTTCGGTAGAATAACGATACTGCTCCATTGCCATGGTTACGGCAACGAGGGCTTTTTTATGTTTTCCGCGGTCGAGGTAATAGTAAATGATGGTTTCGTAAGCCTCAAGATCAAAAAACCCGTTTGATTTTCTCTTGATAATATCTTCAAAACTTCTGATCAACTCCTCCTCTTCTTCCCGTTTTCTGAATTCTTGCGCCATTCTTAAAGGGTTTGACCAAAATACGAAACTGGTCACGAATATTGAAAAATGAGCTCCAAATAAGTTTTAGAGCCTATTCTGCTTCAAAAGTGTGCTATTAATCGACCAACTACAACTTGTATATTTTATTTGTTAGTCTTAACATTTCCCAAAAAGTCTTCACAACACCAGTTAATGGTCTCTTCCAGCGGTCGAAATTGAATTCCGATCTGTTGTGCTTTTTTGTTGCTATAATGAAAGGAGTGGATGGCCATCCCGGCTGATTGTCGTGTCACGAGCGGCTCGCTGTTAGAAAGTAGTCCCCGCACTTCTTCGGCTAACCCTGCCCAATACAAAAGGGTTGGTCCTATTTTGATGGAGGGGGCGCTCTTATTAAATCGTTTTGCGACGAGCGCAAAGAACTCACGGTAGGGCAGATTGCCAGCGGAGAGAATGAATTTTTCGCCTGCCTGCGGTTTTTGGTAGAGTTGATATACAGCATCCGCCACATCGCGTGCGTCTACATAGTTAAGACTTCCTTCCGTATAATACGGCCTTTCATTCCATACATACTTAAAAAGCGTCGCACTACTTCGGTTGGGTTGCGATGCCGACAGGATGACCGAAGGGTTAACGATACTTACGGTGAGCCCTTCTTCGGCACCACGGAAAACTTCCAGCTCAGCGAGATATTTGGACTCCGCATAATCGGTGGAGCGCGTGTCAGTCAATTTGCTTTCTTCGGTTATCTCCTCGCCGGTCGTGCGGCCCAGGGCGGCCACCGAACTGATGTGGATAAAGTTTTTGATCCCAAGCTGAAGACACGTGTCGATCACGTTGCGGGTACCGGCTACATTCACTTCAAATATTTTTTTTCTCCTTCGCGGATTAAATGAAACAAAGGCGGCTGAATGGATTACGGTTGTCGCACCTTCAAAGGCTTCTCTTAATGAAATTTGATCGAGGATATCGGCCTGCTTTTTTGAGACGCCGGGTTGGAGTGAACGGTCATGACCTGCACGGTGAAGTGCGATCGGACGCACACCTTCTGCCAGCAGCCGATCAATAATATGGCCACCCAGCAAACCCGTTGCGCCCGTGATTACTACCATACTTATAATGAGTAATTCAATAAAGGCAAGTCAAGGGCCTTCCGATAAAATTTTGAACGTTGTACTTTTTTCAATAACAAAATATGGTCCATGTTATGGCAATCGCTCCCCAGCAAGTCAACCCAACCCCGTTCGATTAATTTTTCGGCTAATTTTTGCATCGGTGGGCCATAGTATCCCAGTAAGGATAGTAAATTAACCTGAAGTAATACACCGCGGTGACGGAGATCTTCTGCCTTCTCCAGGGTCATATATTGATAACGTTCAGGGTGTGCCAGGATCGGTCTGAATCCTTGTGATGTCAGCGAAAAGATAAACTCTTTTAATTGCAATGGCTCGCTCACGGCGTTTGTTTCAAAAAGAAAATGGCGGTCGCCAAAGGTTAATAACTTTTCCTTTGCCATTACCGCTTCATAAATTTTTTCATCCAGGTAGTATTCGGCAGCACACTGGAAAGGAAGGGTATAGCCCCTGGCTCTCAAAACGGGGAGAAATTGCTCATAAGCAATCGATAATGACTCCGCGGTATTTCCGTAATAATCTGACATGATATGCGGTGTCGTAATTATTTTTTGATATCCCAATTCGAGCAGCTGGTCAATGATTGCGAATGATTCCTCGTTTGTCTTCACACCATCATCGACACCCGGGATCAAGTGCGAGTGCATATCGGTCAACAGGGGTTTGAGTGGTTGATTGCTATTGCGGAAGAGAAAAGTGAACACGCTATGATTGGAAAATTTGTTTTACCCAATTCTTTTTATTCTTGTCTTCCTGATAGTAACCATAACCGTATGTTTTTCCGGTGCTGGGTAGCGCATTAAGCACCACGGCCACGTTGGAAAGTTTGTTGATCGCCACAATTCGATCCAGGTTCTTTAGAAAATCCTTTTTTGAATAATTGGCCCGTACAACATAAATGGACAAGTCGGCTCGTTTCATCGCCATGATGCCATCTGTGACAAGTCCAACAGGCGGTGTATCGATCACGATGTAGTCATATAGTCCCCGCAGTTGATTAAGCAAACCTTCAAATTCTCCGTTGAGTAATAATTCAGACGGGTTGGGCGGATGTGGACCGGAAGGGATAAAGTCGAATCCATCCAGTGAAGTTTTGGTAATACTTTCTTGTAGTGTGCTTCGATGGATTAAGATCGTACTAATGCCTTTCGAAGGGTCACTGATCTGCGTGTGGCTGTTTTCCTTGGCTTTGCGCATATCAAGGTCCAACAGGATCACTCGTTTCTTGGACATCGCCAGGATCCCGCCCAGGTTCGTTGCCAAAAAAGATTTCCCTTCTCCAGAAACGGTGGAAGAAATAACAATGACCTTCTTGGCATCGGCGGATGTAAAGAAATCCAGGTTTGTGCGAAGCGTTCGTATGGCTTCGCTTACGATGGATCTTGGATTGTCAATGATATAGAAAGGACTGGCGGATTTATTCCTCATTTGAGGAATGACGCCCAGGACGGGCACACGGGTGGAGCGTTCGATCTCCTGGAGTCCCGTAATTTTATTATTGACGAGATAAATCAAACCAACAAAAAAGAAATTGAGCACCACCCCGGCGACAAACCCGATCCCCAAAATCATATACCGATTGGGCGCTACGGGTGTGTTCGGCAGGATAGCAGAGGAAAGAATTTTGAAGTCTGGTGTGCTTCCGGCCTGCGCAATCTCAAACTCGGCCTTCGCTTGCATCATGCTGAGATAAAACTCTTCATACAATTTATAGAAGCGTTGGTTTTTAGAATACTGAGTGCTCTTATCCGGCATCGTTGCAAACTTCTTTTCCAGCATCTCCTTTTTTTGGTTTAATTCTATCATCGAACTCAACCAGTTTTTTTTGAGCTCCGTCAATTGGCTGAAAAGAGCCGTCTTGATCATGTTGACTTCTTGTTCTTTCTGCTGATACGCATACGTGTTGTCTTTGTAGGATAAGGTTAGTCTGTTCTGATCCTGTATTATTTTCTGGAATTCTTCAATCCTGGAATTAACGAAAGCAGGCAGGTATGCTTTTGGCATCATCGAATTAGCTAACCGCCCCGTCGACAGATCTTCCATGAGGATGTTGATCTCATTGATTCTTTTATTCAGTTCAAATCGTTGTGAATCCAACTGGTTAATGATGAAAATCGTTTTTCGAAGATCGGAATCCAGGTTGCTGCTTTTGTTTTTTAGTGTAAAATCCTCAAAATAATCCTCAAAATTCTCCATCTTCATCTCCACCTGCCCAAGTTCCTTGTTGAGCCATTCGATCTTTTGCTTATTGGCCATGTTTTTTTGTCCGTTGCTATACTGGAGGTAAACGGAATCAATTTTATTGACAATCGTGTAAACCTTGAGTGGATTATAGTCACGCAACGAAACACGGATCGTGTTGGCGTCAAAATTAATGGGCTCTACTTTCAGATTTTGGGCGAGAAAATCCAAAAGTTTCCCTCTGCTGTTAATCACAAAGAAAAAGTGATTCTTAAAATCGGGTTGTGCCTCGGACGCCAGGTGTGCCGTGATTCTACCACCTGGAACGGTGATGGTTTCTCCCAGGAGGGCCTCTTTTTTTTCGCCCTCTTCACTGATTCGGATCTGATAGCGATTGCCCTCAACAAAATCAAAGAAAATGGGTTGATCTAAATGCTGTTGGTCACCGAAAAAATATTCAATCCTGAATGGAGACCCACGATACATCTCAAATTCAAGTACGGTACCAATGCTGTAGTAACTCACCCATAAGTCCAGCGAATCCAGTACACCACTGAAAAAAAGTTTGGACTTCATCTGCTCAATTTCTCCAGCGATGATGTTTCGGTTTTGATCCTCTACAAATTGCTTGATACCGAGCGCGGTGGCGTCTTGCTTTATCTCAAGTCGCAGTTCTGAACTCGATTCATAGACGTCTTTCGTCCACCGGATGATAAGGTAGGCGGCCAGGTTGGTCGCCAAAAAGATAATAATGATTACCCAAAGGTTTTTGCGTACCAGCACTTTGAGCTTGTCGATGTCAAGCCCCTCGGCGGAATCATTACCTAGGTATGGAGGGCGGGTGCTCACGTTTTATTTAAGACTTCTGATAACAAGAATGAGCGAAAGCGTACTTATGAATAGACTTAACAGGCTGCCATAGTCGCGCAAGCCCTCCGCAAAAGGCCTGCGTATGGGCTCTACATAGATAATGTCACCGGGCTCAATAATCATGTTGCCTGACTGAAATCCTGCTATCGTACTTAAATCTACCTGAAAAACCTTATCGCTCCGCACGATCCGGATGTTTCTCGCCTTGGAGTCATTTGGAAGACCTTTCGCCATTGCCAGGATCTCGGCCAATGTTACGTTATGATTCGTCAGCGGAATTACCTGGCCTCCTAATGCTCCTAAAATGATGACGCGTTTATTTTGAAATGTAAGAACGATGAATGATTCCTTAAAATACTTTTCATACTCCACCTGCAAGATCGCCTCTGCCTGGCGCAACGTCAGTCCTTCCATTTTCATTTCGCCCGCCACGGGATACTTCACAATGCCATTGAGGTCCACCAGGTAATTGACCTGCGGCCGGGTTTGACTTACCGTGCTGGAAGTCGGATGTGACAATTCGGGATTAGGATCAATGATGCGTTCCCCTTTATTCGTGTACACTTCGAGCTTAAGGAAATCATTTTTTTGAATCACATAATTCCGCTCAGCTTGCAGAATCTCTTTTGAAATAGTAGCAGACTTGAAGTCCTCGGGGGTACGCAGTAAGATATTCTGCTTATACGAGGAGCAGCCCCACAGCAGGAATGACAGGAATCCGATAGACCTGAACTGAAAACGAAAAAATTTCACGCTTTATGAGTAATACGAAGTAAAACTACCGATTTCCTGTCAACTGCGGTAGATTGCCAGATTAGAAATATTATGAGCATCTCTAAAAACCCTGCCTTTTATGGCCTCAACCCGTCACCCTTCTCCGGAAGAGAAGGATACATGGAGTTTTTAGA
>JANXYC010000214.1 GCA_025350305.1 Cyclobacteriaceae bacterium
GCGTTTTTCGATAAATGCTTTCATTCCTTCTTTCTGATCTTCGGACGCAAAGGTTAAATAGAAATTTTTGCGTTCGAACATCAGCCCTTCGTCCAGTAGCGTTTCAAACGAACGGTTAACCGCCTCCTTCGCCAGTTGCACGGCCACCGGTGACATGTGTGCTATTTCTTTTGCCAGGGTAATGGCCTCCTGCAAATAAAATTCCACTGGCACCACTTTAATCACCAGACCGTAAAAGTAAGCCTCCTCTGCCGACAAGAACCTGCCGGTGAGGATCAATTCCATGGCTTTAGACTTACCCAGCGCTTTGGTCAGGCGTTGCGTACCGCCTGCGCCGGGAATCGTTCCTAGTTTTATTTCCGGTTGTCCGAATTTGGCAGTCTCCGAGGCAATGATCATGTCACACGTCATAGCAAATTCACAGCCACCGCCCAGCGCAAATCCCGAAACAGCCGCGATGATCGGCTTTTTTGTTTTACGGATTTGGTCCCAGGTGCTGAACTGGTCCAGCAGTAGCATATCAACAGCTCCTTTGTCAGCCATTTGTTTGATGTCTGCTCCCGCAGCGAAAGCTTGTTCGTTGCCCGTGATGATGATGACCCGAACATTGTCATCTTTATCCAGTCGTTGCAGCGAATCACGTACCTCCTGCATGAGCTGCGGATTGAGTGCATTCAGTTCTTTCGGACGGTATAGTTCGATCAGTGCAATAAACGGTGCGACCTGATCATTTACTTTAATGAATTCCATGATTCTTTTATTTTGGCATATAAACTTAAACTATTTTTATGTGCATGTCACGCAAAGGCCGCAAAATTAAGGACGCTAAGACCGCAAAGGGTTATACTGAGTACTACGTAGTTTGCGCGACAATATGTGGTGTAAGTAGTTGATTCATACGGTATACGATCTGGAGTTATGTTGGCTAAGTAACAAGCGAAGTAGTCTGGACGCGCTCTTTGTGGGTATGTTTTTTACCAAAAAGTTTTGTCAACAATGGTATCGGTCCTTTTCGTTTGCCTGGGTAACATCTGCCGGTCGCCGCTTGCGGAGGCCATTTTCAATTATCAAAAGTGAGAAAGACTTTCAGGAGGTGTTTGAAATACTGGATCGATCGGTCAAAGGCCTTCTTCAGGTTCTCGTGGCGGAGCTTAAATAATAACTACACATAGCCGGTAATGAACAACATTTGTTGATGACGTGTAAACAGAAGAGAAATAAATGAATCATGAATTCAGAATGTCGAATACTGATTTTAGAAGTGAGCTTCGGTATCTTCAAAATCATCTGATAGTCATCGGAATCGATATTCAGAATTCATGATTCAACTCTTGACCAACACCTGCAACGTACTTCGCGAGGATTGCTCTAAAATAATGCCCGGCATTTTCCGATACTGTTCAAACAGTTTTGAGTCATAATTTTTTATCGTGATCAACATAAGCCCGGTATTGTAATACACCTCAAATTGTTTTGCCAACCGGTCGACCAGCTTCAGTATCTTGTCTTCCCTGAAATCGATGCAGAACGAAAACGAAATGGCTGAGTTCTGCATTACATTGATTCTAATATCCAATTCAGAAACCGCCTGAAAAATAAAACTAAGCTGCTCCTCATTGATAAACGTATAATCAGTGACGCGGCACGATACGAGGCACTGGTTGTCTTTGAAAACAATGAGCGGTGCAATGTGATCGACGTTGGTTTCGTGGATAATTGTCCCCGGAAGGGAAGGGTCGTCGAAATTTTTTACAAAAAGCGGAATGTTATTATTGGCAAGCGGCTTGATGGTTTTAGGATGAATGATCGATGCGCCATAATAGGTCATTTCGGCGGCCTCACGGAATGGTAACTCGTCAAACACCACGGCATCGGGCAGTCGCTTTGGGTCTGCGTTCATAACACCGGGCACATCTTTCCAAATGGTTACAGACTCAGCCCCCAGACACGCAGCAAAGATGGCAGCGCTGTAGTCCGATCCTTCACGACCAAGTGTGGTGGTAAATCCATCCGGATTTCTACCTATGAATCCCTGCGTGAGAATTATTTTTTCATCCAGCGTGGATTTCAGCGGCCGGATATTTTTTTCAGTTGCATTCCAATCCACCTTTCCCTCGCGATAGGTGTTATCGGTTGTGATATATTTTCGCGCATCTATCCATTCAACCGGAAAACCTTCTGCCAGCAACAGGTCTGTAACGATGTGGGAGGATAACATTTCTCCAGTAGATACAACCTGATCATACAGTTGGTCAGGAGCCATTTCCGGTTTCAATCTTGAAACGAGGGATTCAAATTCCCGATTAACGAGTTGCCAAACCCGATGGTCCTGCTGGAAGAGTTCCCGCATAACATCTTCATGGCAGGAGCGAATCAGCAGAAGCTCCTCCCGAAAATCTTCACCCGATTGAATGCATGCCACGACGCGTTCAAGGGCGTTGGTGGTTTTACCCATAGCGGAAACAACTATCAGAATCTTTTCTCCCTGATAAAGTTTGATAATACTCGCAACCTTGCGGATGGCAGCAGCATGGCGTACGGAAGCTCCCCCAAACTTGAATACTTTCATGATTCGATATTTTGCATTTCGTGATCTATATTTCCAGCTTGTTGCAGTACTGGTTCGTTTGCGCCTTAACTTTAAGCCTGAATTTACCTGCGAATTAATCATTTTATGGAACAGTCCCGAATAGCCCACTCCATTGGCATCGCCCTTGATCGCTTTATTAAGAATAACCAGGGGCAATTTCAATATGCCAGCGGAGAATTGTCGCAATTACTTCGTGACATCGCCCTGGCGTCAAAGGTGGTAAACCGGGAGGTGAATAAAGCAGGCCTTATTGACATTATGGGCGCGTTGGGGTCGCAAAATTCCGCCGGTGAGGATCAGCAAAAGCTGGATGTTCTCGCCAACATTCGCTTCACGCGGGCCCTGACAAAAGGGGGTGAAGTATGTGCTCTGATCTCGGAGGAAACCGAATCGTATGTCGATTTGAATAATAAAGGCAAGTATGTAATTGCCATTGATCCATTGGATGGTTCTTCGAATATCGACGTGAATGTTTCAATCGGCACCATATTTTCAATATACAGAAGGAAAAGCCCGGAAGGCACTCCCATACGCGATGAAGATATTTTGCAAAAGGGCAGTGAACAAGTAGCCGCTGGATATATTCTGTATGGTTCTTCCACGATGTTGGTGTACACGACCGGTCATGGTGTGAACGGATTTACCTATGAGCCAACCCTGGGCGAGTATTTTTTATCGCACCCCGACCAGAAAATGCCGGAGGACGGTAAAATCTTTTCTGTCAATGAAGGGCCCTCCGCCTCTTTTCCGGCGTCCGTAGAAAAGTATTTGCAGTATTGTAAGAAGGATGGCAGTTATACTGCCCGCTACATTGGTTCCTTAGTGGCTGACTTTCATCGCAATATGCTGAAGGGAGGAATTTACATTTATCCGGTCACGGCCAAAAACCCACAAGGAAAACTCCGCCTAATGTACGAGTGCAATGCCTTGGCCTTTATTGCTGAACAAGCAGGCGGCCTTGCCTCTGACGGAAAGAACAGGATTCTGGATATTCAACCGAAAACCCTTCACCAGCGCACATCGTTTTATGTCGGCTCAAAGAAAATGGTGGAGAAGGCGAAAAGTTTTGATTGAGTTGACGAGTGTTATGGGCATCTCTAAAAACATGCCTTTTTATGGCCTCAACCCGTCACCCTTCTCCGGAAGAGAAGGGTACAAGGAGTTTTTAGAGACGCCCTTATGTTAACCAGGAAACGATGGCCTGGTTTTGACCAAAGGCTTACTGCTCCTTGCCTACTGCCTATTTTCTAAACTATAACCAATACCCTGTTTTCTAATAGTGTTGCATAATTAATCTGTCACTACACTAGCCGGGTTCCTTCTCCTCCGATTTACTTTCAATCGTCAGGATCTCCGGTGCGTACTTCAAAATGAGGCTGTACCATTTTACCAATTTCTTGATATCCGATATATACACGCGGTCTTCATCATACTCCGGTAAAACGGATTTCATGAAGGCTTTTAATTCCACCGGGTCAGATGTTGCATCAACGCCCAGGTCGGTGTCAAAGTCCTTTTTAATTTTTTTCAAGACATCACCCAGCGGTGTGGTACCTTCTTTTGTGCGGGTATAAATCGAAATTTCTTCCAACAATGACAACCGGTTGTTGGCGCTTGCCACTACTTTTAACTTTGGATCCTCAATTGATTCCAAAAGCATCGTTGATTTTCCGGGCTTCACAATTTTATACAAGCCACCTTTTCCAGACACACTCGCCAAATCTTTCAATTCCATAAAATGGATTTATTTTTGTGACTATTTATTTTTTTCCTCAGCAGGCCTTGTCTCCCAAAGCTGTCTCAGCGACGGCAGGCTTGCCCCGATAGCTATCGTGGCAAAAATAAGAATTTAATCAGATGTCAAAATGGATTTAATGTATGTCAGCAACTCTTCCTTGCCTTTATGCTCTTCGGCGGAGGTTAAAAAGATATGCGGTAGTTCCGACCAGGTCGCTTCCAACGTCTTTTCCCATTTGGCTTTGGAAGCCATCAACTGATTTTTTGAAAGTTTGTCTGCCTTGGTGAAGACCAATGAGAATGAAAGGCTTTGGTCACCCATCCATTGAATGAATTCGAGGTCAATTTTTTGCGGTTCAAGTCGTGGGTCCAGCAAAACAAATGTGGTCTGAAGGTTCGTACGTTTCTTTAGATAGGTTTCGATCATGGATCCCCACGACCGGTGTTTGCTGCGTGTTATGCTCGCATAGCCATAGCCAGGCAGGTCGACCAGGTACCAATCTTCGTTGATGAGAAAATGATTGATGGTCCGGGTCTTCCCAGGTGTTGAGGACGTTTTCGCCAGGCTTTTCCGGTTGACTAACAGATTGATCAACGAAGATTTTCCGACATTGGAGCGTCCAATAAAGGCAAACTCGCGCTTGACGGGCTCCGGGCATCGTGAAGGGTCGGTATTGCTGACAATAAATTCTGCAGAATGAATAATCATATCGATTTCGGCAAAAATACCAATACTACTTCGCTTGTGGCATAGGCAACATAAATACTGTTATAATATCTTATGAATCAGTTATTTATATCACCACAGTGTCTCGCAAGCCACGTAGTACTCAGTAGAAAAGGGAGAATTTTAATTTTTGGAAATTAGCGGGATGAAGACTGACAGAAAGGCGATGTATTGTAGGTCATTCTCCATATTGCCAGTTCTTATGGCAGCGTTGCAATTGACAGTGTGCCTGGCGCAAAATCAACTTCAGTCGACGACTCATAAAACGGAGGAGGATTATGCAAAAGGCCAGGCTCTTCATCGCCGGGCAAAGTTTGATTCGGCCATCATTTTTTATCAACGATTCCGCGAGGGTCTATCCAATCAACCTTCAAGCATCAGATCGGGAGAAGTGGAGAAAAGACTTATGGAGTGTGAGTCAGGTAAAAAATTAATGAGCGAACCCAGAAAATTCACAGTGACCAATCTTGGAGCGGTGATAAATTCTCCATTTGAAGATTATGCACCAGTCCTGACAGGAGATGAGAAGCTGATGGTCTTTACGTCACGCAGGCCCATCGGAAATTTAAGTGATCAGATATCAGCGGATGGAAAATATTTTGAAGACGTATTTTTCTCTAATCGACAGGGTGCACATTGGTCCGCCGCCAAAAACATGGATCGCCCTGTCAACACTCCGTTTCATGATTCCAACCTCGCGCTGTCGGCTGATGGAAAACAGCTTTTTCTTTACACCGATGAAAATGACGGCGACATTTTAGTATCCGACTTTATAAATGGAAAATGGAGTCAGCCGCGGTTATTACCGGCGCCGATTAATACACCGTATCATGAATCGTCGGTCTCGGTTTCGTCCGATGGAAAAAAAATGTTTGTGGCCAGTGAACGGCCCGGAGGCTTGGGTGGCTCTGATATTTACGTCACGGAGAAGAATAAATTTGGCCAATGGGGATTTGCAACGAACCTGGGACCATCTGTCAATAGCGCATGGGATGAAGATAGTCCCTTCATTGATTATGATGGCAACATACTTTACTTCAGTTCTACCGGGCATACCAGCATGGGAGGGTATGATATTTTCAGGTCTCTTCAGAAAGCGGGAAACTGGTCCAAAGCAGAGAACCTTGGTTTCCCCATTAACACTCCGGGTCCCGACAGTTATTTTGTCAGTACAAAAGATGGTAAAAGGGCCTACTATTCTTCTGTTCGTGAGGAAGGCTTTGGTGAAGAGGATATTTATTTGATTACGCTACCTGCCGAGCTCGTAAGAGAAGGAGAAAAAAGTAATTTTTCAAAATCATTCCCTAATCAAGCACTTGTAATTCATTTTCCTTTCGGATCGGCCCAATGGCTCCCTGCTGACAGACCGCGATTGGATAGCTTGCTCACAGAAATTGGAAAGACACCAAATTCCATTATTCAGATCGAAGGACACACAGACGACATCGGCGTTGAGGAATTTAATCAGGCATTATCCTTGTCTCGGGCGCAAGCCGTTAAGTCTTATTTTGAAGCAAAGGGAATAAACCCAGAACGCATCAAGGTCAAAGGCTGGGGTTCCAACAGACCACTGTTTTCAGAGGTCCATCAAAAAGATGGCCGGGCGCTGAACAGAAGGACGGAGATACATGTTATTCAAAATTAAAGTCGTAAATCGCCTCCCATATTACTCGTCATTCTAAATTCGTCATTCACCCGTGGTAGTTCCCTATAAAGAAGATTCGTCGGCCAAGAAACAGCAGGTGGCCCGGATGTTTGACAGTATCAGCAGGCGCTATGATTTTCTTAATCATTTTTTAAGCCTGGGTATTGATATTCTATGGCGGAAGAAAGCAATTGCCTTGCTACGCGACCTTCAGCCAAAAATCATTCTTGATGTAGCCACCGGAACCGGCGATTTTTCAATCGAAGCCCTAAGTTTGAAACCTGAAAAAATTATTGGTATTGACATCTCGGAGGGGATGCTGGAAGTAGGCAGACAAAAGCTTCGCAAAAAAAAAATTGACCCAATCATTGAGCTCCAGTTGGGTGACTCAGAAAATCTTCCCTTTGCGGATAATTTTTTCGATGCGGTGATCGTTGCCTTTGGGGTGAGGAACTTTGAGGATATGAAAGCCGGCCTTACAGAAATGCTTCGCGTAGTGAAACCCGGTGGCAAGGTAATCGTGCTGGAATTCTCCCGGCCGTCAAAATTCCCGATGAAGCAGTTGTACAACGTTTATTTTACGACCATCTTGCCATTGATTGGCCGTTGGATTTCGCGTGATCAGGCTGCATACCGCTACCTTCCCGAGTCCGTTCAGGCTTTTCCGGATGGGAAAGATTTTGTTAAAATTCTATCGGATATAGGATATAAAAATCCGCAATGCAATCCACTCACATTCGGAATAAGTTCTCTCTACTGGGGTACCAAATAACGGTACTGCTGATATTCGTATCGGTACTTTCGTATGGACAGCACTTTAAATGGGCCAGGCGAAATAATCCGGCATTCGATACGCGGAAAATTTCCTATGGATTTGTGATCGGTCTTCACACCTCGGCCTATCAGTTAAAATATTCAGACCAGTTTGTCACGCAGGCATTTGACACCGTACATTCCGTTCAGCCGCAGTTCTCTGCGGGGTTTTCGCTGGGTTTTTTAGTAAATTTCCGGTTCAATGATGTGCTCGACCTCCGGGTAATGCCCAAAGCCGGGTTTTATAACCACAAGCTGACGTATTTCTACACGAACAATACGACCCGTCAACAATTGGTGGAAACCACCATGGTGGAATTTCCGATCCTGTTGAAGTATAAGTCCCAGCGCCGTGGCAACGTACGAATGTATATGATTGGAGGGTTTACGCCTGCCATCGAAGCGTCCGGCAAGAATGATGTACAATCCACCACGGCCAACCTGAGTATCCGCGCCACCAACCTCAGCCTGGATGCAGGTTTTGGCTTTGACTTTTATTTTCCCCTTTTCAAATTCTCACAAGAGATCCGGTTTTCAAAAGGCATTCAAAACATGCTGGGTCCGGATCCCAGTATTTACGCCGCGCCCTTGAAGCATTTAAACACTAATACCATTTCAGTATATTTTATTTTTCAATGATGCCGGATTCCATTTCCGTACCACTATCAAGCAAGCAATGAATTCGAAACGAATAGTTTTTATCACGGGTGCAACTTCAGGCATTGGAGAGGCGACGGCCGGAATACTGGCAAAAAATAATTTCAAACTTATTCTTTGCGGGAGAAGAAAGGACCGGTTGGAAAAATTACAGAAGGAATTGTCTGTGCTGACCGATGTTACCACCCTACTTTTTGAGATACGCAATCGTGCAGAAGTTGTGAGCGCAATTCAGTCGTTACCTACTGCCTGGAAAAATATTGATGTGCTGATTAATAATGCTGGAAACGCTCACGGGTTCGATCCGATACAATCCGGCGATGTAGATGACTGGGACGCTATGATCGACATCAATGTAAAAGGACTGCTGTATGTTTCACGCGAAATTTTGCCTGGAATGGTGGAACGTAAATCCGGGCATGTGGTAAACCTTGGCTCGATCGCAGGTCGTGAAGTGTATGCCAACGGAAATGTTTACTGTGCCAGCAAATTTGCTGTGGAAGCGCTGACCCGCGGCATGCGCATTGATCTCAACGCAGCCGGCATAAAAGTTACGGCCATCCAACCGGGCCTGGTGGAGACGGAGTTTTCAATGGTGCGATTTAAAGGAGATGTGGAGCGTGCCGCGAACGCCTATAAAGGATTGGAGCCGCTGCGGGGTGAGGATATTGCCGACCTGATTTTATTTGCGTTGACCCGGCCTGCCCATGTGGTGGTGGCGGATCTCGTGGTATTTCCAACAGCCCAGGCCAGCGCTACGGTTGTGAGGCGTGATTGATTGGGGCATTTCAAAGTGTCCGCGTTAGACTAAAGTCCATGTAAGGTGGACTTGAATGGCCGTAGAAATTTTGAGGTAACGTTAGTCACTTTTATCTTTGATAGATTAGAAGTGAAATTCCTTTTCTCTCAAATGCCAAATCACAACGGTGTAGAGCCGATGCGTAGGCTCTCTACACAGTTGTGATTTGCTTTCAACAAACGATCTTTGACAACTGGACAAGACCGCGGAGATCATGAACGTCTGTTGTGATTTGCTTTCAACAAACGATCTTTGACAACGTGATCGACCCTAACACTAAGTTGATCAAGGTTGTGATTTGCTTTCAACAAACGATCTTTGACAACTGAAGAAACTCGACCCC
>JANXYC010000241.1 GCA_025350305.1 Cyclobacteriaceae bacterium
GTTACCGGTATGCCGGGATTTCTTGGATATACTAAAATTGCGGAAGTTCCGATTTCGCAGACGAAGTACACCGATACAAATGGAGGAATTGGTCTGGTGGCAGGTGCACAATATTGCTACAGGTTGGTAGCTGCGTTTCCCTTACCGGGAGGAGGAGAAAGTTATGTCTCGCGCGACACGTGTTTGGCGCCGATCCCGGCCACGGCTCCAATTATTACAAATGTCACTGTAGACAAGACCAACACGAAAGCAGGAAACATCACGGTGAAGTGGGCAGCGCCCTATGACGTTTCACCTCCCTATCGTTATAAATTATTCCGGGCGGAAGGTTTTACGGGAAAGAATAAGATCGTGAGCCCTCATACAGGTTTTTTAGATAATATTAATACGTTCACGGATTCGGACATTAACACGGAAGAACTCGTGTATAATTACAGGGTTGTTTTGTATGACAACACCAGCAGTCAGCCGCTCGATACCTCTGCCGTTGCGTCTACAGTACGGCTGGATGCCAAGCCACAGTTCAAGCGCATTGAACTCAACTGGGCGGCCAATGTGCCGTGGACGAATCAAAGTCAGAAATATCCCAGGCATTTAATTTACCGAGGGCCGGAAGGAGCTACGGAAAGCAACATGACGCTTATTGACAGCATAAATGTTACGGCAGGCAGATTTGTTTACGTAGATTCAGGTCAATACAACCGTGTTCCGTTGAGTGAGTCACAAATCTATTGTTACCGGGTACAGACCAGGGGTACGTATGGGAATCCCAAGATCAAGGAGCCACTTTTGAATTTCTCACAAATAAATTGTGCGCAACCCAGTGATACAGTTCCACCCTGTAAACCTGTGCTGGCAGTTGTTGCTAAACAATGTGATCAATACACAGCCTCTCAGCCGTGCGATCCAAAAGTGTTCAACAATGTGCTCACCTGGGTTCGCCCTGCAGACCTTGCTTGTCGGCCAGACATCCGGAGCTATAACATTTATGTGGCGTCAAAATTGGACGATGAATTTATCTTGTATGCTCAAAACGTGCGTGATACATTCTACATTGATTCGAACCTTCCTTCGTTTGCCCGTTGTTACAAAATCTCGGCTATGAATCGTGCCGGTATCGAAAGCAAACTCAGTGACTCATACTGTTTTGATAACTGTCCTCATTACGAGTTGCCAAATGTCTTTACACCGAATGGTGATAACTGCAATGAGCTATTCAGTGCCTACAGCGACCGTCAGCCAGTTGACGAAGCTGGTAATGGACCTTGCGGCCCGGTGGATCAAATCAAAAACAGAATGCGGTGTGCCCGATTTGTTGAAAATGTAATTTTTACAGTGCACAATCGCTGGGGAAAGGAAGTATATAATTATGAATCCGGTGGCGAGCGAAGTATTTATATTGATTGGGACGGGCTTGATAACCACGGCAAAGAATTGTCAGCGGGCGTATATTACTACAATGCGCGGGTTACGTTTACAGTGGTAGACCCATCCAAGAAGACCCACGATATCCGGGGATGGGTGCAGATCGTTAGATGAATGGCGAATGACGATTAGCGAATGATGCAAACTCCCTACATCAAACATTCTCCCTAATGTGATCGAAATCAATGCCGGAGCATAAATGAGAACATTGATTTGCCGAACTTCATTCCCAACTTCTCAATCCTCATTTGGAATCTACCGAACTTTTTTACCTTCGCTCCAAAACATATTAATTCATGATTGCCTACATCTTCCCCGGACAAGGCGCCCAATTCACCGGCATGGGCAAGGACATTTATGAATCCAGTGCGAGTGCCAAAGCCTTGTTCGAACAGGCCAACGGCATCCTCGGTTTTCGCATCACCGACGCCATGTTTGGAGGCACAGCAGACGAACTGAAACAAACCAACGTCACCCAGCCTGCAATTTTTATTCACTCAGTAGCTGCGGTGATGGCAAGCAGTTCTTTCAAACCTGATATGGTGGCGGGGCACTCGCTGGGAGAGTTTTCTTCCCTTGTAGCCAACAATACATTATCATTTGAAGATGCGCTCAGACTTGTAGCCAAACGCGCACGGGCCATGCAGCGCGCCTGTGAAATAAACCCATCCACCATGGCCGCCATTCTTGGTTTGGACGACACTAAAGTGGAAGAGATCTGTGCTTCCATCACAAGTGAGATCGTGGTGGCGGCGAACTACAACTGTCCCGGTCAACTGGTTATATCGGGTTCGATGAAAGGCATCGAGATTGCCATTGAAAAGATGAAAGCGGCGGGAGCCAAGCGCGCCTTGCCTTTACAAGTGGGGGGAGCTTTTCATTCTCCGTTGATGGAGCCTGCCCGCGAAGAGCTAGCCAAAGCAATCGATTCAACTCACTTCAACACCCCGGTGTGTGCTGTCTATCAAAATGTAAATGCTCTTCCATCAACCGATGTGATGGTGATCAAAAAGAACCTCATCGCCCAGCTTACCTCACCAGTGCGGTGGACCCAATCCGTGCAGAACATGGTGAAAGATGGAGCAACGCACTTCATAGAGTGCGGTCCCGGTAAGGTGCTGCAGGGGCTGGTGAAGAAGATTGCTCCGGCGGTGGAGGCGGGGAGTTTGGGAACGGGTGCGTAACACAAAAAGTAATATCCTGTCCTTCTGATCCAGATCTTTAATTCAATTTTGAATGATGAATGACAAATTTTGAATCGTGAAGTGCAACTTCATAGTTCATTATTCAACATTCATTATTGCCCTCTTCAACTTCTCACTTCTTAACTTCTTTGTTCCACTCCACCACTTCAAGTGGATCATTACATTCTACCAAAAGTTCCTCCATACTTTTTTTCAAAACCGGGTGAATAAGGGAAGGAGCGATCGCTGCCAGGGGAACGAGTGTAAACCTCCTTTGCGCAATGGCTGGATGGGGTATCACGAGGCCTGGTTCTTTAACTATTTGATCGGCATAAAAAAGTATATCGAGGTCAATCGTCCGGGTGGCCCATTTTTCCGCGCGTGTCCGTCCGAGTGAAGTCTCAATTGCAAGAAGTGTTTCCAGGAATAGCCTGGGCGCTAACGATGTTTCGATGCCTACCACCTGATTTAGAAACGGGGCCTGATCTTCCTTCCCCCATGCTGCTGTTTCATAAATAGACGAGGCGGTAAACAGTTTTCCAGCCAATAGTGAGATACGAAAGCGCGCGTTTTCAATATACCTGTCACGTTTATCTTTGTTTGAACCCAAAAGCAGAAATGACCGTACCATGCTTGTAATGATTTAATTTTTCTAATTGTAAAATTGATATTTTTGCCGTCTAAAGCATCATTATGAGTTTCTTAAAGTCGTTTTTTGCATCCTGCCTTGGGACGATCGTGGCCCTGGCGTCCCTAGTAGCGGTCGGGTTTGTCCTGGTTGCCGTCCTGTCGAACGAGGGAACTGTTCCTATTGCAGATGACTCCGTTCTTCACCTCAAGCTGGAGGCACCCATCAGCGAATTGGAAGTGGAAGATCCTTTCGCCGAAATTTTCCCGGGGGCCGGTCAACAGAGTCATGGCATCATTCAGCTTAAAGAGGCGATTCATTATGCGAAGACAGACCCAAAAATCAAGGGCATTTATCTAAATACCAGCTTTCTCCAGACGGGCGTCGCCAGCCTGCAAGAGCTGCGGGAGGCTATTCTCGACTTCAAGGAGTCTGGCAAATGGGTGATTTCCTATGCTGACTTCTACTCAGAAGGAGCCTATTATCTAGCCTCTGCTGCGGATAAAGTGTATTTGTATAACGAAGGAGAAGTGGAATTCAATGGTCTTGCAACGGAGGTATCATTCTTCAAAAAACTGTTTGACAAACTCGAGATCAAGCCCCAGATATTTCGCGTCGGCGACTTCAAAAGCGCGGTAGAGCCTTTTATGCGTGAAGACCTGAGCGAAGAAAACAAGCTGCAATTAAATTCGATACTGGGTTCCATCTATGGTGAGATGCTTCACAACATTTCCGACAGCCGCAAAATCCCGTATGAGAAGCTGAAAGAAATTTCCGATAAAATGTTGGTGAGGAGTGCAGCGTTGGCGGTTTCCAATGGACTCGTGGATTCCTTGTATTATGACGATCAGGTACAGGATTTGCTTCGGTCCAAATTAGGGTTAGAGAAAAAGAAGGCCGTGCCACTGGTGTCCTACAAGAAGTATAAAAAGTCATTCTCCATTCCGGGGTCATCAAAAAATGAAATTGCAGTGATTGTAGCGGATGGAGACATTTTACCAGGCAAAGCGCAGCAAGGTGTGGTAGGAGCCAGGACGATTGTCGAGGAGTTCAGGAAAGCGCGTAATAACGATAAAGTAAAGGCCATCGTGCTTAGGATCAATTCTCCGGGCGGTGTCTTTCAGGCTGGGGACATGATGTGGCGTGAGATCAGATTGGCGACAAAACAAAAGCCGGTTATTGCTTCAATGGCAGACTACGCTGCCTCCGGTGGCTACTATCTGGCGATGGGTTGCGACACGATCGTAGCAAGGCCAACCACCATTACGGGTTCGATCGGGGTATTCAGTGTGCTCTTCGACCTGAGCCAATTTTTGAACAACAAAATTGGAATTACTTCCGAAGAAGTGAAGACTGGCGAAATAGGTGAGTTGGTGACGGTAACGCGGCCTCTGACAGAAGTTGAAAAAGATATTTGGCAGAAACAGACAGACGCGGTCTATGAAACATTTACGAGCAAAGCGGCAGAAGGCCGGTCCATGAGTCAGGCTGATCTAAAGAAAATTGCCTCCGGTCGTGTATGGACCGGCCTTCAAGCGAAAGACAACGGACTGGCCGATGTGCTGGGCGGACTGGATGATGCTATTAGAATAGCGGCACAAAAAGCAGGTGTCAGTGGAGATTACAAACTTCGTTATTACCCACGCCCACGTCCATTCCTGGAAAGACTGATGGGTGATTGGGAGGATAACACGAAGGCAAAGGCCCTGCAAACGGAATTGGGTGAATATTATCCGTGGTATCAGCAATGGGACAAACTCAAAAACTATCAGGGTGTACAGGCGCGGATGGGAGTGGAGTTTAAGGTTAAGTGAATTAATTATCTGATTTGAAAAATTTGAAAATTAAAATAATTTGAAATGACCTGGAACGGCGAATTATCGAAACCCTTCTCTTTCGCGTTAACTTAAATCTTTACTTATAAGCCTCTTTTCTTATTACTTTATTTTGGGCATCATATATTGCAATTGTTTTTTCAATCAGCGCAGAATCATATGAATACCAATTCTCAACACTTTTTTTATCCTGATCGTTGTATGAGTAGGTGATAAAATCATCATGTTCTTTTTGGCCTATGATTCTGTCATGCTCATCAAAGAAGTAGGATAGTGTTTTATTGTTTGTATTTAAATCAAGGCAGTGGATTTCTTTGATGCCACCCCCATTGGAAAATATATACTCCTTAGGTAATCGGTATTCGTCAGGTACGAACACGTCATTTTTTAAATTGAAATGGCACCAGTAAGACGCTTGATGCTTTTGGGATTCTCAATGTAAGCTCAATATCCTTTCTTGGGTTCTCCGTTGGAAAACCGGGAAGTAGGGCTTGGCCCAAAGCCGTCAGCGGTAAAATTATTAATACCCATTTCATTTCAAATTTGCTTTCAACAGGTCAGAGGCAAAAAATTAGTGTTTTGATAAGATTTGCAAACGGAACCCACGTGGCCTTATGCCATTACTTTTTGGAATGTTGCTCGTACAAAGGCCTGTCGTCATCAGCCAAATAAAGCTTTAGGAAAATTGAATCACCCCGGTCTACTTGTATATTTTTGACTACGACCCATTTTTTGCTAACAAAGCCCTCTTCAGTTTTGTAAGTGCCGGGTAAAACATTAAAACTAACCTTACCCTAATCAGTGAAGTGGATAACACCATTTATATTCATAAAGGCTCGGATTCGCATTAGTTTCGATTCAAGCGAAAAAAACTCACCGGCAAAGACAGTATTCCCGTTTTTTAACTTATGGGCACCTCTAAAAACCCTGCCTAAATTACGTAGAATACATATCACAGCGTATCTTTGAAAAAAGAAAAAACAGATGAGCAAGAGCACCCGGGGATTATTTGACGAACAGTTTCGGCTGGAAAAAATCAGTAAGCAAAATGATCCATTGGAAAAATTAAAGGCACACATTGATTTTGAATTTTTCCGTAAGCCATTGGAAGAGTATTTTATAAAGGATAAAGAATAAGGAGGACAATAAAGGCGGACGCCCAGCTTATGATTATGTAATGATGTTTAAAATCGTAATCCTGCAACGGTATTATAACCTAAGCGATGACACTACGGAGTATGCGATATTGGACCGTCTGTCGTTCATGTGGTTTTTGGGGCTGACTATTTCCGATACGGTGCCCGATGCCAAGACTATCTGGAATTTTAAGAACGAGTTGACCAAAGGGGACATGGTGAACAAGTTGTTTAAAAAGCTGGATAACAGATTAGACAAAGAAGGGGTGATCATGCATAAGGGCAAGATGGCGGATGCAACCATTGTGGAAACACCGCGTCAGCGTAACAGCCGGGAAGAGAATGAGCAGATCAAAACAGGTGAAGTTCCAAAGGAATGGAAAGAAAACCCCAACAAACTACGTCAGAAAGACGTTGATGCGGCTTGGCTTAAGAAAAACGGGGAGACATTTTATGGATATAAAGATCACATCAAAGCCGATATAAAGACAAAACTTATTACCGATTATGAAGTAACCCCTGCCAGTGTGCATGATAGTGAGGCATTGGAGAACTTAGTGGATAAAAAGGAAGATCAAGGCCAGCCGTTTTATGCAGACAGTGCCTACCGTAGTGAGGAAATAGAACAAATGTTGAGCAAGAAAAACATTGAATCACAAATCCATGAAAAAGGTTATCGTGGAACATCCATTTAGCCAAGAGGCAACAGCAACGCAACAAGAAAAAATCAAAAGTACGGGCGCGGGTTGAGCATATCTTCGCCTTTATGGAAAACAGTATGCAGGGTGTATATCTCTATTGCCGAAGCCTTGTACGAGCCAAGGCTGCTATAGGGCTGATGAACATCACCTATAATTTATTCCGCCTAACGCAACTCAAGATATGTTTGTCGAGGGCATAGTGGCTCCAATCGGAGCTAAAGATGCCTTCGCAAAGGCAAAAACCTCTGGCAAGAGGTGATGTAGAATTCAATAAAAGAGAGTTTTTATTAAAAACTGACTCAAGTAAATAAAAGTTATTTTAAAAACGAGTTATTAGAGATGCCCTTATGTTTTTCTAAAGTAGAAGTACCACCGATGAACATTTTGTTCAATATTCCTTTGTTAGTGCAGGAAGCACCGAATAACACCAAAACCATCTCATCCAACCTTAGCAGCCAGCACTCGTTCCATTTTGTGTTTTTGGGTTTTCGTTAAAGTCTTTGCCTATTTGCCCGATAGTTATCGCATCTATCCTTTGTCCTCAACTACTTTTTTCTAAAAAATAATAAATACCCTCTTTCCTCCCTTATTCATCGTTGAAATAGCAGCTATCTTATTGCCTTCAATAAGAACCGGAATCAGTCTTTTCCCCTTGTGAATTACAAAATAAACATCAGACATTTTGCGTTCCCGAGATAATCATATCTTGAGTGCTTTCAGGGGCCTCCCTGTAACGTATATAGCTCAATTCATTCGCTTTAATAGATTTTTGAGTGAAATCGGTTCTCAGATATTGAATTAGAGACTTAGCAAATTCAGCACTTTTAGTTGATGTAGTATCAGTCTTAATAAATCTGTGAATTATTTCTGTATCAGAATAATTACTTTTTAGCATTGATTCCATGAAATTATTGACCAACTCCATCTTGTCTTGCCCGAAACAGGGGGCGAAATTTAAAAACAGTAATGTAAGTATCAATATTCGCATTACTTTTTGACAAACCATGATTGTTTTCATACCTGTAAAAATTTAGTTTAACTTAAAAACCCACCTTCTTTGAAGGTGGTAATGTTTTGATGCTTTGCCTCCACAATTTGTATTTTATGTGTGTTAGGTGAGGGCTGGCATGTGTGAAAAAGACCCTTTGGGTCTTGGGTGTAAATCCACCTTCTTAGAAGGTGGTGGTTTAATT
>JANXYC010000277.1 GCA_025350305.1 Cyclobacteriaceae bacterium
GCTGGGATTTGATAATCGAAAGTAAGACAACCGCGGTCGGAATAAAAGGGTCGGACCGTTACTTGATTGGTAGATGTAATGAACTGTTAAATAGTTGTAGTCAGCATTTGTTTTATGTTCACGACCGTTATTTTTTCGTTAAAACTGAATCCAACAAAGACATCCTTTGCTTTTCGATGCGGTTAACCAACAAATTTGATCAAACCTCGTTTCATGGTATGATTTTTTACCTAATTTCCCTTTGAAATTATTCTTATAGTGAAGTTTGATTGAATGGATCCTGTGTGAATTGAATAAAGTACCAGACATGCCGAACAGTCCTCTCAATATCTTAACAACGCTGAAAAAGGCTTTTGATTTGCTCAAACAGAATGACCCCTTGATACTTTCAGCTTCCACGGCCTTCTTTACTACTTTTTCGATTTCACCAATTCTTATTATTCTGCTCGATTTTTTAGGTTTTTTTTTCGACCCGGAGGATATTCACAAAGAAATATTCGACACGATGTCCATCACCCTGGGTGAAGGGACCGCCAAGGATATTCATACCATCGTTCATGGTTTCAAAGAGCAACAAACGAGTGCCTGGGTCACGATCGCCACGACACTGTTTTTTTACTTCATCGCTACTACCTTACTGAGTGTGATTAAGCAATCCATTCACCGTCTTTGGAAAATCAGGAAGAAGGCTGAAAAAAATATCATGTACAACGTGAGGGAAAGAATGATCGGTGTGGGTTTGTTATTTGTGGTGGCCGTTTTGGTGGTCCACTCCTATTTTATTGATCGACGACTCCTTGCCGGGCTGGAGGATGGCTCGGTGCTTACGCGCAGTATTGACAGCGGGTTTTCTTTCCTGATTGCCGTTATCTGGTTCACGCTGGTTTTGAAACTGCTGCCGGAAGCGCGCATGTCATGGAAGGTAGGTTTGACTGGAGGTCTCTTTACAGGTGTTCTATTCAAAGGCGGTGAACTGTTACTGGGAAAAATTCTTATTCATTGGAAGCTGGTCGCGATCTTCGGTGTTTCAAGCTCCATGGCGCTGATTTTATTGTTCATTTTCTATTGCTCATTCATACTGTACCTGGGCGCCGCCTTTACATATGAATATGCGAAAGCCATTCGAAAACCAATCCAGCCAGGTAAATATGCCATTGAGTATGTCGAAGAGATTACATCAGAAGACAGGTAAGTGGGGGCCGCAAAGAGATATTAGAATCCCAGAGCCAAGCTAAGGTACTTAAATACCAACTTTCCAATTGCCTGCAGATTTAAATAGCCTCCAGATTTGAATTGTCTCCAGATTTATCTGGAGGCAAGATTGATAAATGAAACTGGGCTTTAGCCCAACTATTCGAACAACATTTCTACAGCGTGTTATTCATACTTCAAAGTCTCCGCCGGATTAATCAGAGCAGCCTTTAGCGAGTGGTAGCTCACGGTCAACAAGGCAATCACAAATGCCAGGGCAATCAAACTGAGAAACACCCAGAGTTGTAATTCTGCACGGTAGGCATAATTTTCGATCCATTTTGTCATCACATACCAGGAGACTGGTGTTGCTATGAAAATAGACATGAACACCAGCATGGCAAACTTTCTATTCAACATACCCAGAATATTGGATGCGCTGGCGCCTAGTACCTTGCGAATACCAATTTCTTTTGTTCGTTGCTCAGCGGTGTAGGCCGACAGGCCGTACAGGCCAAGACACGAGATAAAGATTGCCAATGCAGTAAAAAAACCGATCGCCTTCCCAAACATTTTTTCCTTTTTTAATAATTCACCAAAATTATCATCCAGAAAATGATACTTCATCGGTTCATCCGGAGCAAATTTCTTCCATTCGGCTTCTGCCACTTGAATAAATTCATTGGTGTTGTTACCGTTGAGACGGAATCCCATCTGATAATACTCCTTCGTCAGCATGATCGCGACAGGAGCAATCGTGTTCCGCAATGACTCCCAATGGAAATCACTGACCACCCCAATTACAAGCTGTCCTTTGTTCACTTCTGCTCCTATAGGATCTTCAATTCCTAATGCCTTTACAGCCGACTCATTCAATATAACGGAGGATGAGTCCGAAGCGAGATTCTTATTAAACCCCCTCCCCTTCAAAATATGAAAACCCATTAAGCTAATAAATTCATGATCGCCAAAATAGGTATTGACTGTAATGGCGTCTTGCATCTTCGGGGTCTTGTAGGTATTAAATGACATGATCGCTTTACTACCTGGTTCCCCCGTATGCAAGCTGACCTTCGAAACACCCGCCTGTTGTGTCAACTCATTCCTGAAAGCCCCAACGCCCGTGCCAAGTTGTGAAATATTATCAATGGTCACTACATTTTCCTGGTTGAAGCCAAGATCCTTCATTTGCATAAAATTCATCTGGCGCACAATTATGGCTGAGCAAAGCATCAGGCAGATCGAAATGGAGAACTGAAACACCACCAATAAATTTCTGAATCCTCCTCCACCCGCTGTTGACAGATTACCTTTCAACACGTTCACCGGCTTGAATGAAGTAAGATACAAGGCAGGATAAATACCTGAAAGCAGGCCCACGATTATAGCAAAAGCAATGAGGATCAAAATGCTCCACCCATTGTTCCATAGAGTATTAAGAAGTTGATCGCCAGTGATAACCTCAAAGGCTTTCAAAAATAGTTCCGCCAGGGCCAGCGAAAGGGCCATGGAAGCCATGCTCACCAGCACAGATTCCAGTGTAAACTGGATTATAAGCTTACCGCGTGACGAACCAACGGCTTTGCGAATACCAACCTCTTTTGCTCTTCGCGAGGCTCTGGCGGTAGTCAGGTTAATAAAATTCACGGAAGCAAGCAGGAGGATGAAAACAGATATTGCTGCGAAGATGTTCATGTTTGATTCATTACCTCCTGCCGAAATCTCAT
>JANXYC010000283.1 GCA_025350305.1 Cyclobacteriaceae bacterium
TTTTTTGATAGCGTGAAGAGATCGGTTTATTGGTTTAGCACCTACATTCTATTGGTTTGTGTTGCTTATGTTATTAATGACCATTTGCCCGATTACCCTAATTGGAATTTATCGGAAGGCTTTATCAATGCACTTTTTTTAATGAACATCATAGGTGTGTCAAGCATTGTCTTTGCCATCCTGTTTTATTTCGTGGGAAAAATAACGGAACTCAATACAGACATCGAGCAAAAGAAAAATGAATTGGAAACACAATCGGAGAAGCTGAAGGAGATGGATAAAATCAAATCGCGATTCTTTGCCAATATCTCCCATGAATTCAGAACACCGCTTACATTGATCCTCGGCCTTGTCAATAAGCAAATTGCCGCACCGGACAATCCGCCCGATCCCAACGATAGCGATACCATTAAGCGGAACAGTCAGCGGTTGCTGCAATTGATCAACCAGTTGCTTGATCTCTCCAGGATTGAATCGGGTGGATTGAAACTGGAGGCATCCAAAAATGATATAACGAAGTTTGCCAAAAACCTGACTTCGCAATTTGAGTCATTAGCCTATGGAAAAAATATTCCAATCGCTTTTAATGGCCATGATTTAAGCGGTCAGCAATCGCATCGGCCAATTGAACTTTATTTCGACAGGGAAAAACTTCAAAAGATATTGACCAACTTATTATCGAACGCAGTAAAGTTCACTCCTCAAAATGGAAAGATTGCGGTGGAGGTAAGAGAGGAAAAGAATGTTGTTAGTGTTTTAGGTATGGTAAGCATCAAAGTAAGCAATACCGGTGAGGGTATTCCGGAAGATAAGTTACCTTTTGTGTTCGATAGGTTTTTTCAGGTGGACAGCGCGAGCAACCGGCAATATGAAGGAACCGGAATCGGGCTGGCGCTGGTAAAGGAACTGGTGCAACTGCATCATGGAAGTGTTTCGGCAGAAAGCAACCTGGGCGTAACCTCGTTCACCATCCGGTTGCCATTAAATGATGATTATCTGAAAGAGGATGAGAAAATTGATTCCGGCTTAAATGATTCTGATACAAGGGAAAAGATGGAGTTATTGGTAAGCGAAAATAACAAAGCTTCCTTATTGACCGATCGCAATGTTGATATTCAGGAAGCAGACAATCCATTGGAGATATTGATTGTAGAAGATAATCACGACTTGCGTTCCTTTATTAGAAACATTCTTCAACACGATTACAAAGTGATTGAAGCAGTGGATGGTGTTGACGGGCTGGAAAAAGCAGAATCCGCAATTCCGGATTTGATAGTCAGTGATGTTATGATGCCCCGCATGGATGGATTTGATTTGTGCCGAAATCTTAAGACGAATGAAAAAACAAATCATATCCCTGTAATTTTATTAACCGCCAAGGCAGCGCGGGAGAATAAGCTGGAGGGACTGGAAACTGGCGCTGATGATTATCTGGTAAAACCCTTTGATGAAGAGGAATTACAGATCAGGATAAAAAACCTGATCACGATACGGGAAAAGTTGCAGAAAAAATATCAGGGAACATCCTGGCAGAAACCCAAAGAAGTAAAGGTCAAATCGGTTCAGGAAAAATTTATTGAAGAATTGAAAAAGATCGTGGAGAAAAATATGGGCAACGAATCCTTTGGCGTTGAAGTACTGGGCGAGGCGTTGGCCATGAGCCGTTCACAAGTTCATCGAAAATTAAAAGCACTGGTCAATTTACCGGCCACCACTTTCATCCGTAATTACAGGCTTCACCGCGCTGCCGATTTGCTAAAGCAAGATGCGGGCAACATTACCGAAATAGCCTATCAGGTAGGATTTAATAGTCAAACATATTTCAGTTCATCTTTCCAGGAATTGTTTGGTTGTTCACCTACAGAGTACAAACAACAAACAATGTCAACGAATGCATTAAAAAATATTTCTTAAATCTCCGGCTTAATTGGTCAGACTTTATTTAGTCCGTTGGACGTATGCAAACCAAACTCAAAGAAATCGATGGCTGGGCGCGTAACCGATTGAGGTCTTGCATTTGGGAAGACTGGAAAAAACCCGATCGTAGAAGAAAGAATCTGATACGTCCGGGAATTCGCAGCGGTCAGGCCTATGCGTGGAGCAGGACAAGAATGGGTGGATGGGGGGTTGCCCAAAGTCCTATTTTAGGCACAACGATCCCATTGGAAAGATTAGTCAGGAGAGGTTATGAGTCAATGCTGTGTTATTACGAAAAAGTATCTCCACACCTGTGTGCCGAAGCACTCCGGTGCGCAGGCACAATTTAATAACTTGCCCGCCCACTGGCGGGAACCGCTGTATAGAGTTCCCATTCACCCTGAACACCTGTGAGCTTGTATTTACCTTTGCTCTGAAACTGAATTCCTGAACCCGCAACCAAATTTTTCACAGTGGATGAAACCAAAACCTCACTGGCACCCGCTTGAGACATCACGCGTGCTCCGGTATGAACTGTGATACCCCTTAAATCCTCTCCAAATATTTCACACTCACCCGTATGCAAACCAGCCCTAATTTCAATTCCTAATTGACGAACACCGTCAGAAATGGTACGTGCACATTTGATAGCTCTTGCAGGTCCATCAAATGTTGCAAAGAATCCGTCACCAGCTGTTTTTATTTCCCTACCCCTGAAACGGATAAGTTCTTTTCTCACAAGTGCATTATAACTTTCGAGCAATTGATGCCAGCGTGCATCGCCAAGTTCAAGGGCCTTTTGAGTTGAGCCTACTACATCAGTGAATAAAATAGTTGTCAATATTCGCTCGGTTTCAGTTTCTTTTAAAACACCTGATAGAAACATTTCAATCTCATCAAGAATTAAATAGCTTTCACCCACCCAAGGTAAATGGTCATTGCCTTCGAACTCAACCAGTTTTGCTCCGGGTATTTTTCGTGCCATGTAGCGAGCTTCCTCGATGTTCGAGTCCATGTCACCTTTCCGGTGAAGCACTAATGCAGGAATGTGAATAGAAGAAAGAATATTTCTGATATCTATTTCTGTATTCATTTTCGCAAGCGCCAATGCATCACCGGGGCTCGCACTTCTACGAAGATAGGTTGCCCACCATGTTTTGAATCGTTCATCGTTACTCATGCTTGGAGCAATAGTGTCAATATCAACAACACCACCCCAACCTTCGCTGATAGCATCGAAAAATTTTTCCCGTTCTTGCAGAGTGGGCGCCCATGGATATTCGGCATCCCAGATTCTTTTAGCGAAAGAACCGCAAAGAATAAGTCCGGAAGTCCTTTCAGGATAAGTTGCAGCAAAGAGGGCACACATCGAACCACCTTCTGATATTCCAAGCAAGGCTGCGTTTGGAGAATCCGCTGCATCCATAACTGCTCGCACATCATCCATTCGTTGTTCGAGTGTAGGCATTTGTGATACACGGTCAGAAAGTCCAGTTCCTCGTTTATCGAAAATGATTAGCCGTGAGAAAGTTGCAAGTCTGTTCAGAAAACTGCTGATGGTTGGTTCTTCCCATATATACTCTACGTTGGAAACCCACCCTATTACACAAATCAAATCTAATTCTCCTTTTCCGAGCGTCTGATAAGCAATGTTAATGTCACCGCTCTTTGCATATTTGGTTTTAGAAATCACAGTGGTCGACCTGGACTCTGGAGATTTCGTCTCTTTGAATACATAGTTTATAGGAGTTGAGATCGGCATTCCAAAGTTTTTCAGTCCAAGAATAAGTTCCTTAATAGCATTGGCGGTTTTGTTGATCTGATTTCGATAGTCAATTTTGTTGCTGTTGATGTTTCTTTCATCCTGAGTTTCGAGAGGTCGGTTAACACCAGGTTCTTTATAAATAAACTCAACAGCCCTCATCACTCCGCCCAACTCATTTTCCAGCATTGCCCTGTCTTCAGCATCCAGATCGTGAATTTTTACGGGAAGAATCCGGCTTGCAACATTTCCATTATTCAGTTTTATATCTCTTCCGAACTGATCATCTTTCGCCAATTTGTTAAATGCGCAGAATTCGTGCTTCCAGGCAAATGAATTTTGATCGCAATAGGTTTGCGAAATGACAGGTAAAAAGATGAGACACTTTAACTTGCCTTCGAGGCTCTTGTCTACGTTATGTGTTTCAAGCAACCCATCGTGTAGGTTCTTATCAAAATAGATGGTGAGTGAGTTTTTTAGCGTACTGCGAAGTTCCTTATCCAGATTCTGAACGAAGTCTGTTACCCACCCATCGAGGTTGTCGTTGTGGCGGTAGGAGATAAAGATGTCGTATTCAAAGCCGGGAACTAATGTTGACATGTTCAAAAATTACAAATTAAACGTCAAGTATTCTAATGCGGGTGGATTTTAGCTCTTGCCATAGCTTTGGTGTCGCGGTTGGTTTGCACGGCTATGGCATGTGCCAAAATGCGCGGGGCAGTTCGGAGCACAATCTCCTTAAAAATGCGAAGGATCGGCTGTATTAATTTTCAATAAGGCCAAGTTTTTTGTCGGTCGTTTGTCAACCCTCTTAGGAGTCTCCTTTGTCCACGCGAAAAGTCTTTGCCAGAAAATTGTCAGCCGTTTTTTTGATTCACTGTTTTGTCCGGCCACATTGCCACCAGTCGAGTCACCCAAGGGAGTTTCACCCTTAGGTTCTCACAGAACCGTACGTGAAAGTCTCCCTTCATACGGCTCTTCCTGTTTAATCACAAATGTATTTCTACATCCTGGTTGCAGTGCGGTGGGATTTAGAATTTTCAATCATGTCCCGTTTCTTTTTAAGTTTTTCTACTCTTTTCAGTCCTAAGTTATTCAATAAAAAATGAAATGTGTCCACGTGGAGAAACTTAATAAGTTGTTGTCGTCCTTTTATTTTTTTTCGTCATTGAGAATCTGTCGGGTTAGTCGGATGGCATTGGCACTAACGTTTGTGTTTATGACGGCTTGGGTTTTCGAAGCGCGTTTCTGTCCCACGTTGCTGAACAAAATTAAGAAAACTAAACTACAATGTACACAAAACCCCAAGCTGGCATAAACACGTTGTTGGCAGCTGGCCATTGCGTCCACCGTGACGTAATGGTCAGGCCTTATTTTATTTTTTTTAAATTCTCCGCGTACAAAAATCTATGCTGATGTACACAAAACTGTCCGCGTACACTTCTCTTTGTATTTGTCATCCGTAAATTCTCCACGGACTGAAACCTTTATCACTTGGTCAAAACTCTCCACGAGTCCGTGTCTTTAAAATTCTTTTTTTCTCCACGTACACGAATCTTTTTCAATTACCCAAAACAGTCCAAGTATGTACGCAGAACTCTCTGCGTACATTTCTCTTTCGTGCTTGTCGTCCGTTAGTTTTACTATTTGTTAACGCAACCAGAATAGTCAACCGTAAATGTAAAATTCTTGGTACTCATTTGTTGGATTGCCGGATTACTCTTATGGTCAGGCTTGTAGGCTGCTCCTGTCCCTAAGTCCACCGCAATTCCAATTAGTCCCCACGACAAGACACTTAAAATAAAGTTCCCTGTCCTAAATGTATTGTCAAATGTTGTGGTTTTAGTTTCACAGCCATCTTGTTTTAATTCAACAGACAGAGGTCTATTCCGTGGAAAAAGTCCGATAGCTGTTCCCTGTCCAATATTATTCCCATTAACAGAAATTTTAGCGTTAGGATGATCCTTGGCAATAATTGATCCGCTGAATTTGCTGCCGCCAAACATAACTCCGCAACTGCTTAAAATAAAAGACAATAGAGTCAGCATTGATAGAATTTTAGTAAACGTTTTCATAATTGTATTGGGTTTTGGTTATTAATTTTTTGTCAAGATAGTTTTAAAAATGTTTTCTCTCTATTCAGTACTCAAAATTTTGTCATGGCTTGCTGCCAACATTTGTATATCGGAGACAGAGTCTCCTATATATCTTTATTGGTTGCTTAAATTTAGGCTTTTTTCCATATAGTCCAAAGGGCTTATTAGTTTTTCAAAGCCTCTTTTGGTAACGTGTGTATATCGTTCCGTGGTC
>JANXYC010000070.1 GCA_025350305.1 Cyclobacteriaceae bacterium
TTTTCAGGAGGAGAAAAAAAACGCAACGAAATTTTTCAAATGGCCATGCTGGAACCGCGGCTTGCCATCCTTGACGAAACCGATTCCGGCCTTGACATTGACGCTCTCCGAATCGTTGCCAACGGCGTAAATAAGTTACGCTCAAAAAATAACGCTATTGTCCTTGTCACACATTATCAGCGGTTGCTGGAGCATATTGTCCCTGACTTTGTTCATGTGCTTTACAAAGGAAAAATCGTAAAGTCAGGGACCAAGGAACTGGCCCTTGAACTGGAGGCAAAAGGATACGATTGGATCAAGAATGAACTAGTGCTGGCCTGACGATATGAGCACGCTCGCCGAAAAAAGAAATCTAACAGAGGAGATTCAAGCCGCATTCATCGAGCGCGGTCTTGGGGATGATTCCAGCCGCAAGAAAGCATTGGATTTACTTCTCGAAAAAGGTTTCCCTGGCCCGAAAAGTGAAGAATACAAATTCACACCCATTACGCGCCTTCTTGAAAAAGCCCTTGACCTAAATAATATCAGAACGACAAAAAATATTGTTGCCCCTGTTTCGCTTTCAATCGTGAATGAGTTGAAATGTAACATGGTGGTATTCGTCAATGGTCAATTTTCAAAAGAGCATTCCGTATTGATCGATGAAGAAATACGAATTCAATCCGAAGCAGCGGATGATGCAAAAATCGAAAGCGATCCTTTCAATTTATTGAATCAGGCATTTGCCAATAAAGTTATTGAAATCTCTATAGGTTCAAGAAAGTCCGTTCAGCATCCTCTGGCAATTATCTATTATTTTGATTCCTCAAAATTTGTTTTTGCCAATCCCCGCTGGCGTTGCATCGTAGGATCACAAAGCAGCATAACACTACTTGAACACGTTCACAGCCCCGACTCATCTCTTTATTTCAACAACAAACAATCTACGATCGAGGTAGGAGAAAATTCACAGATTGAATACATCACTATTCAAAATGGGCCTGCGACGGGCATTGAAGTGAACAATACCGTTGTACATCTTTCAGCCTCAGCGCAGGCTTCCTGTTTTACATTCACATTCGATGGGCAATTGATCCGCAATAATCTAAACGTGACTATAGACGGACAAGGAGTCGACGCACATCTCTACGGACTTTATTTACTTACAAAAAATACATTTGCCGATAATCATACCGTAGTTGATCACCGGAATCCCAATTCCTTCAGCAATGAGCTTTACAAGGGTGTGATGGATGGGAACTCAAAAGGAGTCTTTAACGGCAAAATCTACGTTCGGCCCCAAGCACAGAAAACCAATGCCTTTCAGTCCAACAGGAACATTCTGCTTGGAGATATGGCTACCATCAATACGAAACCTCAGCTTGAAATCTGGGCGGACGATGTAAAGTGTTCGCATGGCTGCACGACAGGTCAGTTGGATGAGGAAGCGCTATTCTACTTACGATCCCGTGGTATTTCAAAAGAGATGGCCAAGGGTATGATGCTGTATGCATTTGCCAGCGAAACGATTGCGTCCATGAAAAATGAAACGATCAAAAGCTTTCTGGACGGTCTCATTTCTGAAAAACTTCACAAAAATTTCTAGCCATGGAAGTGGCCACCTCCACCTCACTTAAATTTGACGTAGAATCGGTACGGAAACAATTTCCCATTCTTCACCAAAAAGTGAATGGACACGATCTGGTCTATTTCGATAATGCTGCCACTACGCAGAAACCACAGGTTGTTATTCATGCGTTGGTGGATTACTATTCCGGCTTTAATGCCAACATCCACCGGGGCATTCATACGCTGGCTGAAAAGGCAACAAAAGCATTTGAAGATACCAGAAAGACTGCTCAACATTTCTTGAATGCCCAGCATACAGAAGAAATCATTTTCGTTCGGGGCGTCACAGAAGGAATCAATCTGGTTGCATCATCTTACGGAAGAACATTTCTCAAACAAGGTGACGAAATTATCATCTCCGGCCTGGAACATCATTCCAATATTGTGCCATGGCAGATGGTGTGTGAGGAAAAAGGCTGTCGTCTTCAGGTTATTCCCATTACTCCTTCGGGTGAATTTGATATGGTGGCCTTTGAAAAACTGGTTTCGCCCAAAACAAAGATCGTCGCAGTAAATCACGCTTCGAACAGTCTTGGTTCTATTAACCCTATAAAAGAAGTTATTCAAAAAGCACATGATGTCGGCGCGATTGTTTTGATTGATGGAGCGCAGGCAGCCGCCCATATTGAAATTGACGTTCAGCAACTTGATTGTGATTTTTATTGCATCTCCGGACACAAAATGTACGGACCTACGGGTGTTGGAGTTCTTTACGGTAAAAAAGAATTACTGGAGAAGATGCCACCCTACATGGGAGGGGGTGAAATGATCAAGAACGTCACGTTTGAGCGGACAACCTATAACGAATTGCCGTACAAGTTTGAAGCCGGTACTCCTAACATCGCAGATGTTGTTGCTTTCAGGGAAGCATTTGCATTTATCAATGAATTAGGCAAAGCAAAAATAGCGGCCCACGAACACACGCTGCTACAGTACGCCGCAAAAGAGTTGAAAGCGTTGAAATGCGTACGACTGATCGGCACGGCCTCCGAAAAAGTAAGCGTACAATCATTTATCATTGACGGAATTCATCCATTCGATGTTGGACAAATGCTGGATACCAGGGGCGTTGCGGTCCGCACAGGACATCACTGCACGCAGCCCCTAATGGAAAGCTTCGGCCTTGAAGGAACTGTCAGGGCCTCTTTTGCAGTTTATAATACGAAGGAAGAAATAGATAAATTGACAGAAGGAGTTGACCGGATCATTAAGTTTCTGAAATGACCACCGACAAAAGACAAAGTGAGATTGCTAGCGAGTTCTCGCTGCTGGAAGGCGACCTGGAGATGTCAGTATTGTATTTGATGGAACTTGGCCAGAAGCTGCCACCCATGCCAGAGGAAGATAAAGTGGAGGCAAATAGTGTGAAAGGTTGTCAATCAAAAGTCTGGCTCACAGCAGAATTGAAGCATGAACGTTTATTTTTTACAGCCGACAGCAACACGGCCATCACGAAAGGATTGGTTAGTTTGCTGATTCGTGTATTTAATGGACATTTGCCGGAGGAAATCCTCACAAGTGAACTTTACTTCATGCAAAAGATAGGAATGGACCGGTTTATTGGCACACAACGATCGAATGGATTTGCTGCCATGATTAAGCAAATGAAAATATACGCACTGGCATTTAAGACGAAATCTAAAATTCAGGCATGAGCGAGGAGCTGCAAAATATTGAGACGAAACCGGTATCCCTGGATGTACCCGATCTTCGCGGGAAGATTATGAATGCGCTGAAAACAGTGTACGATCCGGAAATTCCAGTAGATGTTTATGAATTGGGATTGATTTATGAAATCAGCATCTACCCCATTAATAATGTACACGTTCTGATGACACTCACCTCGCCCTCCTGCCCTTCGGCTGAAGCCATTCCTACGGAAGTGGAACAAAAAATAAAGTCCATCGAAGGTGTGAATGATGTGAAGGTGGAGATCACGTGGGACCCACCCTACTCACAGGACATGATGAGTGAAGCGGCAAAATTGGAACTAGGATTTCTTTAACTTTGTTTAATCAACAGAAATAAAAATACAACTATGGGCATGTATCCTGAACAATTGGTGGCTCCGATGAGAACGGACCTCACCACGGCTGGATTTAAAGAATTGAAGACACCAGCGGAAGTGGAAAATCAAATAATGAATGAAAAGGGTACGACCCTTCTGGTAATTAACTCTGTATGTGGTTGTGCAGCAGGAGCAGCACGACCGGGTGTGAAATGGGCGCTTCAAAACAGTTCAAAAAAACCGAACCACCTTGCCACAGTATTTGCAGGTGTTGATACGGAAGCCGTTTCCAAAGCAAGACAGCTTACCTTACCCTATCCACCGTCATCGCCGTCCATTGCACTTTTCAAGGATGGTGAATTAATTCACTTCGTTGAACGTCATCACATTGAAGGCAGAAATGCGCAAATGATCGGCGAACACCTGGTAGAAGTTTTTGATGAGTTTTGCTAATACGTACATTTGATAACATCAAAGAGCCGTTCCATTGGATGGCTCTTTTTATTTGAACCCTGAACCTTTTAATATCCTGCCTGTTTAAATTCTGTAATGAGAATAGCCGTCTCCCGGATAGAACATTTCAATGCTGCCCACAGGCTTCACAACCCGGCCTGGACAGAAGAGCGTAATGATGTTGTATTTGGAAAGTGTAATAATCCCAATTTTCATGGTCACAATTACGAATTTATTGTAACCCTCACCGGCGAACCTGATCTAATGACTGGATATGTATATGATTTGAAGGAGCTTAGTGATTTAATTAAAGTAAATATTCTTGAACATTTTGATCATAAAAACCTTAATTTAGACACTCCCTACTTCAAGACCCTGAACCCGACAGCGGAAAATATCGCCGTGGTGATCTGGAGAATCTTGCGGCAGCAGATTGATCTAAAATTTGAACTGAAAATAAAACTCTATGAGACCGAAAGAAATTTCGTTGAATATCCGGCCGTATAAAGAAGAACTTGATGACGATCACATCGCCACGTCATGGAACACCCCCTTGCGTGAGGATGCATTCGCATTGACAGACGAACAGAAGATTGAAAAAATTGAAATTCATATTCATGAAATTATGCAGACACTCGGCCTCGATCTCACCGATGATAGTCTCAGCGGCACACCTAAGCGGGTAGCAAAGATGTATGTGAAGGAAGTCTTCAGTGGACTCAACCCAAAAAACCGCCCTCAGACTAAGCTCTTTGAAAATAAATACAATTACGACCAAATGCTGGTGGAGAAAGAAATTACATTCTATTCTCATTGCGAGCATCACCTGGTACCGATTTACGGAAGGGCCCATGTCGCGTATTTTTCTTCCGGAAAGGTGATCGGACTTTCAAAAATCAATCGCATTGTGCAATACTTTGCAAGGCGACCCCAGGTTCAGGAACGATTGACCGTTCAAATTGGAAAGGAACTTGAACGAATTCTTCAGACTGAAAGTGTAGGCGTCGTGCTGGATGCCAATCATCTGTGCGTGGCTATGCGCGGCGTGGGTGACACAAATAGCAAAACAGGTACGGCCTATTTTTCAGGCAAGTTTAAAGACGAAAATATTAAACGTGAATTCCTTAATTTCATTAATAGCAGACAAGCCCTGCTATGATGTTGATTTCACCAGGTATGCTATGCCTTCAACAATTGACGGTTGACAAGAACACAATTGACAAAGGATACGGGCTTTGTCAATTGACCCCTCGTCAATTATTAACTTTCTGCACTCCTTTTTATCGTTAACACGACACTCTTGATTCCATAGGACGACCCATCCATAGCGTTTCGTTAAGTCAAGGCCCATTTAAGGGCTTTGTTCATTTTGAATCATTGCCAAACCTGTTGTAGCTTAGCACTTCCACTTTGAAAACTCATTTTTATGATATTTGACTTAGACATGATCAAGGCCTTCTATGCAGCGATGCCGGGGCGTATAGCGAAAGCAAGAAAGGCCGTCGGAAAACCCTTGACGCTATCCGAAAAAATCCTCTACGCTCATTTGCATGCTGACCAACCGTTCCAGGCATTTGGACGAGGAAAGTCGTATGTGGACTTCGCTCCTGACCGCGTGGCCATGCAGGATGCCACCGCACAAATGGCGCTTCTACAGTTTATGTCAGGTGGAATACCCAAAGTATTGGTGCCCTCTACCGTGCATTGTGATCACCTGATCCTGGCCAAGAATGGCGCCAAGCAGGATCTTGCAGAATCCATCACGGCGAGCGGTGAAGTTTTTAATTTTCTTGAGTCGGTCTCAAATAAGTACGGTATTGGATTCTGGAAACCAGGCGCCGGAATTATCCATCAAGTTGTGCTTGAAAACTACGCCTTCCCCGGGGCAATGATGATCGGTACCGATTCTCATACCGTGAACGCAGGTGGATTGGGTATGGTAGCGATCGGTGTAGGAGGTGCTGATGCCGTTGATGTTATGTCAGGAATGGCGTGGGAATTAAAGTGGCCAAAACTCATCGGCGTAAAACTTACTGGAAAACTCAGTGGCTGGACTTCTTCCAAGGATGTAATCCTCAAGGTGGCGGGTATCCTTACCGTGAAAGGCGGCACGGGTGCAATTGTAGAGTACTTCGGACCAGGCGCGCTCTCACTTTCGTGCACAGGCAAGGGCACGATCTGCAACATGGGCGCAGAGATTGGCGCTACTACTTCTACCTTTGGCTATGATCAAAAAATGGCTGAGTACCTTCGGGGCACGGATCGTGCAGAAGTCGCCAGGCTTGCTGATAAAATTAAAGAACATCTTACCGGTGACCCGGAAGTGTACACCAATCCTGAGAAATATTTTGACCAGGTGATTGAAATCGATCTCTCAACACTGGAGCCGCATGTAAACGGACCTTTTACACCTGACCGCGCCATACCAATTTCAAAATTCGCAGATGAGGTGAGGGCGAACAACTGGCCGCAAAAATTAGAAGTTGGCTTGATCGGATCATGTACCAACTCTTCGTATGAAGACATTTCCCGCGCTGCTTCCCTTGCACAACAAGCGATTGATAAAAAGTTAAAAGCAAAAGCTGAGTTCACCATTACTCCGGGTTCAGAGAAAGTGCGATATACCGTAGACCGCGATGGCTACCTCGCAATCTTTGGCAAAATGGGCGGAGTTGTTCTGGCCAACGCCTGCGGACCCTGCATCGGCCAGTGGGCGCGTCATACCAATGATCCTAACCGAAAAAATTCAATCATCACATCCTTCAACAGAAATTTTGCCAAGCGGAATGACGGCAATCCAAATACACATGCGTTTGTAGCCTCACCTGAAATCACA
>JANXYC010000074.1 GCA_025350305.1 Cyclobacteriaceae bacterium
GGATCTACTACCAAGAGACGGAAAGTTTAAAAGTAAATTGAAGGGTCTTGAAATAAAATATGAATACAAGGACGACACAACAATTCAGATAAAAAATACTTTCATGAATTGCGTTGATTCATCGTCCGGATTTACATGGCACACTCATCCGAAGCATGACTTAGCCATACTGAAATTTAACGATTTCAAAACAATAGCCTATTCTGAACATTCCATTTTTGCAAAGGACAACGGCAAAATTCAGCAAGGTAAATTATTGTGTAGACTGGGTTTCCCCTTTCCGGAATTCACAAATTTTAAATACAATGAACAATCCGATGACATAGAATGGTTGAATGAGGGCGTTATTAATTCTCCAAGATTTCCTTTAGAGGGTATGATTACAAGACATTTGGCTGACGAAGAAAATATTTTTGGCATCGAACTCAGTACACCTGGACTACGGGGGCAAAGTGGGGGGCCATTATTTGATGAAAATGGAATTGTATATGGCATGCAGTTTTCTACAAAACATTTGCACTTGGGATTTGACTTGGAGGATACTGAAGTTATGATAAATGGAAAAATAAAAAAGGTTAACGATTACTCGTTTATCCATTTAGGACAATGTATTCACGTTGATGTTATTAAGAAGTTTTTGAAGGATAAAAATATAAAATTTTACGAAGAGTAAAATATTTTTGGCCAGAGTTGTGTACTTGAAGGGAAAATATTATTTGAACATTTTTGAAAACTTACCAGATTTATTCCTTTGCCTAATGGCCTAACTGCCCCTTTCCTCCAGAAAAAAGCAGGTAAGAATTGTGACACCGAAAGAGTATTGGGAGAATTGTAAACCTAATGTGTAAACAATCTGTGCCGCAGTTCCGAAGTGGATTCAGCCATTTTATGATCCGGAATTGATTGATTCGCAAAGTCAACAACATGCTTCACTACGTTTGCGGATCGCAAATTATGACCCAGCCCCTAGGTAGTGATCAATCGCGAGTTCTGCACGACAGCATTGAATCTCCAATGCGTGATGATGCGGTTTTTCCGCCTGACAACCTTCCAGACCGCCTTACGTATATTAACTGCAATTGCGAATAATATAGATTATGAAGAAAACAAAACTCGGCGAGTTTGAAGAGCTGGTTCTGCTTACGGTGGCCTGCCTGCAAGAGGAAGCCTATGGCGTGGAAATCAAACGGGAGCTGGAAGAGCGACTAAAAGAGAAATTAAGCGTAGGGTCCATACAATCTGCGCTTAAACGCATGGAGCAAAAAGGGTTCTTGACTTCTGCCTTTGGAGAGGCTACTCAGAAAAGAGGAGGTAAACGTAAGCGTATATATACCGCTACTCCCTACGCCCACAGGATACTGGCAGACATGAAAGAGATAAGAGCCAGCTTATGGAATGCTATCCCTGCAGTTATTGGGGCCAGGCTTGCCCATGAACTGAAAGCGATATGATCCGACCTACCGATCCCGATAACTACCTGGGCAAGCCGCCCGGATGGCCGCTCAGATTCCTAAGGCTCTTTGTGAAAAAAGAATATCTGGAAGAGATCGAGGGCGATATGGAGGAAATCTTCCGCGACAATGTCGAGCGGGTATCTCTCAAAAGGGCCAAGCGAATTTATACCTGGGAAATGCTCAAGCTGCTCAGGCCGATCTTATTGAAGAATATGGAAGGGATTGAAAAACTAAATCAGTACGGCATGTTCAAAAACTACTTCAAGGTTTCTCTCAGGGGTTTGATGAAAAATCCATTGAACTCATTCATCAACATATTTGGTTTGGCGGCAGCGATAGGCATTTGCGTCTTTCTTTATGCATTTGCCCAGTGGACATTCAGCACAGATCAATTTCATAAAAACAAGAACGAGGTATTCCTGACCACTTTTTTTGCCGACCGGGATGGGTCCCTCCAGCAATACGGAATAACCCCCAGGCCGTTGGGTGAACTGCTCAGACACGATTTTGCCCAAATTAAAAAAGTCTGCCGGGTCGAAGACAGGAGTGTGGTGGTCAAGTACGATGATCATGTCTTTAACGAACGTATACGGTACACCGATCCCGAATTTCTGGAGATGTTCACCTTTCCATTGAAGTGGGGAGTTTCCAGTTCATTGGCAGACGTGAACAGCATTATCCTTAGTGAAAAAATGTCCATCAAGTATTTTGGAGAAGAAAATCCTATCGGTCAAAGTATCCTGATACGATTTGATAAAGATCGCAGCAAGGCATTTAAGATCACCGGTGTTGCTGAAGACTTCCCCACCTCGCGAACGATTGACTTTGCCTTCCTGATCAACTTTGAAAACTTCCGCACCTCTGATCCAGGCTATAATTTCCATGACTGGAGCCGATTGGTAAATGCTACACTGATACAAGTTGGCCATCCGGATGATCTGAAGTCCATCGAGCGAGGAATGGATAAGTATAGAAAACTGCAAAACGAGGCGGTAAAAGAAGACCGGGCCATTTCTTCTTTCGCTTTCGAACCATTGGCAACGCTCCATAAAAGATCCGAAAACATAGCCGATGACATTTCCAGGAGTTCCGATAGCAACTATACCTCCGTCCTTTTCTTATCCATCATCGGCGTATTCCTGCTGGCCCTGGCTTGTTTCAATTATATCAACATCGCTATCGTCTCCGCGGCAAAAAGATTAAAGGAGATCGGCGTAAGAAAATCAATAGGAGCCACGCGTAGCGTTGTGATCCTTCAGTTTCTAATTGAAAACGTGGTGATCACCTGCTTTGCGTTGATACTGGGTCTCCTTTTGGGATGGACCGTGGTTATTCCCTGGTTTGAGAACTTATGGCATTTCAATATGGGGTTCAGGTTAAACGATTTCAACCTTTGGATCTACCTCCCCACCCTGCTGCTCATCACCGGGGTCGCCTCCGGCATCTATCCTGCTTTTTATATTTCACGATTCGAGGTAGTAGGAATCCTGAAGGGATCGGTCAGGTTTGGGAATAAAAACCCGCTGACTAAAATATTTTTGGGAGTACAATTGGTGTTGGCGTGCATTTTTATAACCATGGCCGTCGCGTTCACACAAAACACGAATTACCTGGCCCATAGAGGCTGGGGGTACAACCAGGATGAAGCTCTTTATGCGGTGGTTCCAGATCAGCAGGCATATGAAAAATTGAGTGCCTTGATGACACGCAATCCCAATGTCTTAGCCATTTCAGGATCTGCCCACCACCTGGGCAAAAGCCAGGCGACCACCGTTTTACATTTCCCCGACCGTGAGTATGAAGCCGATCAATTATCCGTGGACGCGAATTATTTCGAAACGATGGGGTTACAGCTGGAAGCGGGACGAGGTTTCAATGACTATGATGGCAGCGACAAGCAGGCCGTGGTGGTGAATGATCTTCTTGTCAAAAATATGGCTTGGGAAAACGCCATCGGTAAACTTTTCCGTATCGACAGTATCCAGTATGAAGTGATCGGTGTGTTAAAAGAATTTCACAGCTACAGCTTTTCCAAGCCGGTTCGACCTACCATTTTCAGGGTAGCTGCAAAGGAAGATTACCGGTTTTTGTCCATGAAAGTGAGAAGTGGTTCTGAAGTCGAAACCTACAAGACGCTGCAGGCGGGATGGGCAGCGCTTTTTCCGGAAACTCCTTTCAATGCCGGCTTTCAAGAGGACGTGTGGGGTTTTTATTATCAGGAAATAGAAATTCATGGCCACGTCTGGCGTGTGTTCGCTTCCGTTGCCGTGGCACTGGCAAGTCTGGGTCTATATGGCCTGGTAACCCTGAACGTATCCGGAAGGCTAAAAGAATTTAGCATTCGGAAAGTACTGGGAGCCGGAGTTAAAAATATTGCCGCAAACATCATCAATCAATATCTAATTCTGTTTGCGGTGGCCCTGACCATTGGCGCTCCAGTCAGTTACATATTAATAAAGCTCCTTATCGATTTTGCTTATAAGTACCACATGCCGGTCACATTTTGGAGCGTTTCCATTGGTGTAGGAATACTGGTATTCATTTTATTGGCCACCGTCTCTACCCAAATCAGGAAGGTAGTAAATACCAATCCAGTGAATGGGCTGAAAGTGGACTAGGATCAGGATTTTTAGGATTGGAGGATTGATCAGAATAATAAAATGCTGCCTGGGAATAGGATTTGAAGATTACAGGATTGGTGAAGGTCAGATGCACAAGACTCGTGCGTCTATAACCAATAAATTGAAAATCAAAACAACATGCAACTACTAACGAAAGGTCTGCTTACCGTAAAATTCCTTATTCTTTCTTGCATCTGTTTGTTTGGTCAATCATCCATTGATAGAGGCAAAGCCTTTTATGAATCCAAGAAATACCAGGAGGCAGAAAAAGTATTTAAAGCAGTTGCCCGAAAAGCCAGCGAGTATGCAGCAGCCCAATACTCTGATTAGTTAACCCGTGACAGTCGTAACGTTTTCAACCATTTTTTGATCCAAGGTTGATTTATTCACAAAGTCAACAACGTGCTTTACTACATCTGCGGATCGCAAATTATGACCCAGCCCCGAGGTAGTGATCATTCGTGAGTTCTGCACGACAGCATGAATTTCCAGTGCCTGATGATGCGGTGTTTCTTTATCGTGTTCATCGTGAATGATAAGCGTGGGTATTTGTATTGCTTTGGCAAACCTTGTCGCAGAATAGTATTCCGGGAGGTGATGGATAATTTTCTGAAAAGATTGATAAATGGCCCGCATCGTCCTCGTTGACAGTCCGAGCATTTGCTGATAGAGTTTCGTAAAATCCTTGACTTCGCCCGGTGTTCCGGTAATAACAAGTTGCTGAACGCTTAATGACGGAACACGGAAGAGAGTATAAAGTATCGCAAAACTCCCAAGCGAATGACTGACGATGGTATTGACAGGCTCAATACTATAGAGGAAAGACTCAATGACGTTGCTGTAGATGGGAAGATGCAAATACGTACCACCGGAGAGACCATGACCAGGTGCATCCAGCGCATACATGGTGAATTCTTGTTTCGAAAAGGATTCAATATAATTTTTCCAGCGGACGCTGTGACTTTGCCATCCGTGTAGAAAAAGAATTTTCTTTTCCCCCGATCCCCATCGATAGACCTGGATGGTCGTGCCCTCGCATTCAAAGCTGGACTTCTCGGCAGAATCCAAAAAATTTCGCTGATGGTCTTTCAACGAAACGCGCCGGGGGGTGCAGAAGAGATAAAAACCCTTTCGACCCGCTGAACTTGGCGAAGCGAGCGCCAGGATGTTCAGCCACAGTCCAATTAGTTTGACGACAATTCTTTTCATACAACTCGGTTTATAGATACCAATCGGTATCTTGGTGGATAAAAAAATTTAGACTTCCAGTTCTTCCATGATCGTTTCCAAATGTTGGATCGTCATCTTGATGTCTGCGTTATTGCCTCGCAATTTGCTCATCATGATGGCGCCCTCCAGCATGGCGATGATGACGGAGGCATAATATTCTTTCTGAATGTTCGGTTTCAACTGACCGTACTTGATCCCATTGTCCAGAAGTCTTACGATAGCATCGCGGAGCATATCAAGGATCACTACCGCTTGCTTGCGCAGTACCGGATGGGAATCGTCCGCTTCGGTGGATGCATTCAACAAGGGGCATCCACCTTTTACCGGTGGATTGCTGATGTACGTTTCGAAAAAACTGAAAAGTGCTTTCAATTTTCCTGATGCGGTGGTTTGCGCCTTGATACGTTCCCGGATCTTGTCAAACATTATTTGAGAAAGATGAAGCAGGGCCTCTTTCTCCAATTGATTCTTGTTCTTGAAGTGCCGGTAGATGGCCCCTTTGGTCAATCCCGTTGCGGTCGTAATGTCGCTGATGGAGGTAGCCTTGTAGCCCTGTGTGTTAAACAAGCTACCCGATTGTTTCAAAATCGCTGCTTTTGTGATTTCTGGTTGTCTCACAACTCAAAGATACCGATCAGTATCTAAAAAACTAACAGGATCAGGATTTAAGGATTCGAGGATTTTCAGGATTACAGTGGCGAACCGCTCCTATTTTTTTGAATGCAAGAATCCCTTAATCCTTAAATCCTGGTCAATCCTGGTCAATCCTGGTCAATTTTGATCAATACGGGGATGGGCTTACACTTGTCCAGCCCCCATCGATTACCAGGGTTTGTCCGGTAATGTGGCCCGCCTGGGGCGAAACCAAAAATAAGGCAGCGTTTGCAATGTCTTCGGTACTGGCGGGTTTGCCGATAGGCGTTATAGCGGACCAGGTCTTCTCATAGGCTGGATCATTGCCTGTTCGCTCGGTGAGGGTTGCACCGGGGGCGATCGCATTCACGGTAATTTTATACGGAGAGAGTTCAATCACCAGCGTTTTTGCCAGCATTTCCAGCGCAGCCTTACTCATGCCATACGCTGAAAGATTTTTATGCGCCTGATGGCCGGTAACCGATGACATGAAGAGCATGCTTCCACCCGTTCCCTGGTTTTTCATTTGATTCGCTGCAGCCTGGGCAAGAAAAAAACTGCCGCCGAGATTCACCTTCATTACAGTGTAGAAATCTTCTGGTTTGTAATCGAGGAAATCACCAAAAAGTGTAATGCCTGCATTGGCAACAATTATATCGAGCTTGCCATAGTGCTGAACAGTCTCATCTACCATTCGTTGAATGAAATGGACATCCGAAGCATCTCCCGCAAAGGAAATGCAATTTCCTTTTTCACCGCGGATGGAATCAGCCGATGCTTCTGCTAATGTCTCTTCGATGTCATTGAGCACCACGCTGGCCCCCTGCCTCGTCAATTGCCGGCAGATCTCCCGTCCAATTCCCTGCCCCGCGCCGGTTACAATGGCAACCTTGTTTTGGAAAGTTTTTTGCATCTGATTCAGAAATAGCTGTTGAATATTTTGGGCAACCGATTACACTGATTACCACTTACCGATTACCTTTCAATGCGAATCCCTCGTCACCTCACTCCCCGATCCCCCTCTTAAGTAATCCATATCCGCCCCAACGTGCGCCTGTTCTACATGTTGCTGATACAAGCTTACGTAGCCGCGGTCATATTTCTTATGAAGAGGTTTCCAGTTTTTTTTCCGTTGCTGAAGGTCTTCGTCCGATACTTCCAGTATTAACGACCGGCTGGCAACATCCAAACGAATCACATCACCGGTTTTCACGACCGCAAAATTTCCACCCGTGGCGGCTTCTGGAGAGGCATGGACCAGTACGGTTCCAAAACCTGTACCACTCATTCGTCCATCCGATATTCTCACCATATCGTGAATTCCTTTAGCTAATAATTTTTTGGGAATCGCCATGTTGCCAACTTCAGGCATTCCGGGATAACCGATCGGGCCGACATTCTTTAACACCAAAACGCTCGTCTCATCTATTTCAAGATCGGGACTGTCAATTCTGTTTTTGTACTCTTCAATATTTTCAAACACCACAGCCTTGCCCGTGTGCTTCATCAGGTGTGGACTGGCAGCGGAGGGTTTAATCACGGCGCCATTTTCGCAAAGATTTCCTTTCACTATGGCGACACCTGAGAATGGACTGAAGGGTTGATCCATTGTTGCAATAACCTGACGGTTGTAACATTCGGCCGATTGATAATTTTCTTTTAGCGTTTTACCATTGACCGTTGGACGGTTTCCATGCAGTGAATGATCCAACGCTTTCATGACGGCAGGCAACCCCCCGGCGTAATAGAGATCTTCCATGAAATACTTTCCGGAAGGTTGGAGATTCGCGATCAATGGAATTTTTGCCGAAAATGTATCAAAATCCTGTAAGGAGAGGGGCACGCCAATCCTTCCGGCAATCGCCAACAGATGAATGATAAAATTGGTAGACCCTCCGATCGCGGCATTCACGATGATTGCATTTTCAAAAGCTTCCCGCGTCAGGATAGCTGATAAACGCACATCCTCGTTCACCATCTCGACAATCCGTTGACCGGACATTTGCGCCAATACTTTCCTTCTTGAATCTGCCGCGGGGATGGCCGCATTCTCCGGAAGGGATATACCCAGTGACTCTACCATGCATGCCATGGTTGAAGCAGTTCCCATGACAGCGCAATGCCCCCGACTGCGACACATGCAAGCTTCGGCCACGGTGAGTTCATCCTGTGTCATTTCGCCTGCGCGAACAGCGTCATTAAATCGCCAAACATCGCTTGTGCTAATGTCGTGGCCTTTGTAGTTGCCCGTGAGCATCGGTCCGCCAGAAACAACCAACGTAGGAATATCAACGCTGCACGCACCCATCACAAGCGAAGGTGTCGTTTTATCACATCCGCAAAGCAAGACGACGCCGTCGATAGGATTTGCGCGGATGGATTCTTCCACATCCATGCTCGCCAGATTTCTGTACAGCATGGCCGTTGGCTTGATTAACGTTTCACCCAACGACATGACGGGAAACTCAACTGGAAATCCACCCGCTTCCGAAATTCCCCGCTTGACGGATTCAGCGAGTTCGCGAAAGTGTGCATTGCAGGGAGTAAGTTCCGACCAGGTGTTGCAAATTCCAATGACCGGCTTCCCTCTGAACTCATGATCAGGGAATCCCTGGTTTTTCATCCAGGCACGGTAGATGAATCCATCTTTGCCGGTTCTGCCAAACCATCCCTGGCTGCGGAGTTTGTTTTTCATTTTGATCTGTACATAAAGATGGGTAAATTTTTTTTCGAAGTCCGAATTGCCACGGCCTTAAGACAATGGCAATTAGCTCATTGCCCTTTATTTGCCCGCATCATTTCAGGGTATCCTTGCTTCTTGCTGAGGCCGACGACAGCCATTACAATGCGCTTTGTTTTAGTATGAGAAGTTTTAGCGCTCTCAATCCACTTGCTAAAGTAAAGCTGGTGGGACCTTGGTAACGTTTTAAAAAATGATAAGGCTTGAGGATCTTCCGCCAGGCATGTCATTAAATCATTCGAAAGAGTCAGTTTTCGTTTATCCGCCTCCATGGAGACCGTTACTTTATCGCCGTGCTTTTTGCCAAGGGCTTTCCTGATAGAACCATTCATGGGTAATATGAAATTTCCTTCCCCCATTGGCAGCAACGCGAGTTTCTCAAAACTGTACTGGTCCAAATGTCCTTTCACGCGAAATGAAACTTTGCTGCCTGGCTTCAATTTCCTGGCTTGTGTAGCAGTGATTTCAATGTAAGACCACCCGGTCTTTTCGCCTTTCTTATCAAATCGCAGTATGGCTGTTGTAAACTTGATCACACTATTTTTTGGTGCATTTCAAAAAACCAAAAGAAGGGTAAAAATTGTATATACAATAATTGTTGTTACTTTTACGGCACTATGTCCCTGGAACAAGATATCAAGCAGGAAAAATTTGAAAGCGAGTTTCATAAAGTTGCTGTGAACGTGCTCTTCACCAGCAGCTGGTTATCTAATACCAACGCAGTCCGGCTCAAACCTCACGGCATCACGCCCGAGCAATATAATGTTTTACGAATTCTCCGGGGTAGTCATCCGAAATTGATCATGCTCGCAGAAGTTACGTGTCGCATGATTGATAAAAGCAGTAATGCCACCCGGTTGGTAGAAAAGTTGAGACAAAAAGGATTGGTGAAGCGTGAAACGTGCGTCAACAACCGCAGGCAAGTGGACATTAGCATCACCGCAAAAGGTCACGATGTTTTATCCCGGATAGACAAGGAATCAGAATCGTGGGTGGCAACGTTGAAGAATATTTCAAAATCGGAAGCTCTGGAACTAAACCGGATTTTGGATAAGCTACGTGGATAGTCAGTGTTCATCTGGCACTGTCTGCGTATTTTTTATATCGAAATTATCTTTCAGGCTCAAACTCATCAACGCCAGGTTGGAGAACTCATTTTTTCGGAAGCCCCTCTTATTTTTCCTGGTAACGGCGTCAATATAACGACCCTTGACAGGTTTTTCGTTGCGATAATATCCAACAGACTGTTCCATTTTCTCAAAATATAAAGCATACACAGTTACCCGATACTGGTTCGGAAGTACTTCCACTGTAAACTTTCCTGTCCACTCACCATCCCAATACATCCGGGAAGTAGTAAGATACGTTCTGTCATACCGTTTACAGTCAACCGTATAGTGCCGGATTTCCCCGTTGTAGCCGGTTGCATTGCGGATCACATTAAAGGTAAAAAACTTAGACTTCAGCATTTGAACAACCCGGGGACGCAGGTCATCAGCGGCCATGGAATATTCGTACGTGTTTCGCCAGTATAATTCATCACCCTCCCGTTGAAACAAATCAAACTTCGCGAACTCTTGTGATGCGGCTTCAAGAGGGAGTAGAAAGCTCACGAAGAGGAAGCAAAAAGACATGCGCACGAACATCTACGCAAGAAACTGAAAATTCTGTTTAGTTGAAGATGAGAAACTGATGAATGACTGATTTCAGCGTGTTTCTCATTTCAGCTTGAAGGGCCACTTTAGGTGAGTGGTTCAAACATGTCTGATGATTCTCTTGAAAAGTAGCAGTTATTAAAATTTAGGTTCAAAAATGAATCTATAAATCTTAAATTTTATATGTTTTTGAAAATATAGCCTTTGATTTTACCCTATCTAAATCGAATTCGGTAATATTTTTTAACAATAGGGTCATTTTGTGACATACATTTTAAACCTTTATAAATAACCGATAACGAATTGACCAAAAACCAAACCCCCAAAGAGTTATGAAAAAACCACTGATCTATCTCATTTTACTCATCGCTATTAGCGTACTGGCGCTGTTCATGCCGGCAGTGCCCACCACCATCGTCACGGAAGGCATCAATTCAGGCGATGTGGCCTGGATGTTAGCGGCGACCGCCCTCGTTTTGCTGATGACGCCAGGACTGGCGTACTTCTATGGTGGAATGATCGACACCAAGAACATTATCTCCACCATGCTGCAAAGTTTTATTGCCATGGGAGTAATAAGTGTTTTGTGGATCGTCGTAGGCTTTAGTCTTGCCTTTGGAGACTCGATCGGAGGTATTATCGGAAACCCCGCTACGTTCTTCATGTTCAGTCATGTACTGGATGGTAAACCGTGGTCCCTGGCACCTACGATACCCTTGGTATTGTTTGCTTTGTTCCAACTGAAATTTGCCATCATCACTCCTGCCTTGATCACGGGAACGTTCGCTGAACGTGTTCGATTCAAGTCGTACATGATATTCCTGATACTTTTCTCTTTACTAATCTATGCCCCACTGGCACATATGACCTGGCACCCGGACGGATTCCTTTTCAAATTAGGTGTCCTTGATTTTGCCGGTGGTACGGTTGTACACATGTCGGCAGGCTTTGCTGCCCTTGCCGCCTCCATGTATCTGCGGAATAAGTCCGAAGTGAAAGTTGCGATAGCGCCTGCCAATATTCCGTTCGTATTGCTCGGCACAGGCTTATTATGGTTCGGCTGGTTTGGATTCAATGCAGGAAGTGCGTTGGGTGCCGGACCTCTTGCTGCTTCTGCGTTTGCCACCACGAACACGGCCTCTGCCGCTGCAGGACTTTGCTGGGTGCTGTTCGATGTTGTGCGTGGAAAGAAACCGTCAGCGCTTGGTTTTTGCATCGGCGCTGTGGTGGGGCTCGTGGCCATCACGCCTGCTGCAGGTTTTGTTACCATACCCTCGAGTCTTTTCATCGGTACCGTTGCTGCCCTGATCAGCAATGTGGTTGTCAGTTGGAAATCGAAGACTTCTTTAGAAGATACACTGGATGTGTTCCCCTGTCATGGAGTGGGTGGCGCTGTCGGTATGCTAATGACTGGCTTTCTTGCCAACACAGCCGTCAACGCGGCCAACACTACGGGCAATGGACTTTTGTTTGGGGAATTTACTCTTTTCAAAGTGCACCTGATCGCCCTGGCCATCGCCATTGTCTTCATCTTCGTTGGCTCGTTCATCATCCTGAAAATAACCGATCTGCTTTCGCCGATGACCATCAGCACCGAAGAGAAGAAAGTCGGATCGGACTACAGTCAGCACGGCGAAAATGTTTCTTCCATGAACCTATCGGTAATGAAGGAAGCCGTTTGATGAGAAGTCACTAAAGCGTCCCGGAGGGTGTGAGATACCCTGACCGGGACCACTCTAGCTTATTGTTAATTAAAACACATTCAAAATTATGAAAAATTTAAGACTGCAACTTTCAAAACCTATCATTATTGTGGTTTTCAGCGCGTTCAATATAGATTCCTTTGGCCAAGACCAGGAAACCCTGGTGGCATCGAATGACAAAAAACCAGTGATAATTAAAGAGGAGCCGATCATTACGGCCGGAGAAAAAGCGAAATCAACAGAGGAAGGGGTAAAGGAGGATAAGGGGACGTTCACGTACTCAGGTTATTTTGATACCTACTACTTTGCCAACCTCAACAAACCCGCTTCCCGGAATAATCTGGGCGCGTCGGGGATCGGTCGTGGGTTCGACCGGTATGTGGGTCAGTTTCAGCTGGGCATGTTTCTAAACCGGATGAGCTATGCCTGCAAGAACACCGAGGTGGTGGGAGAAATTGGCTTTGGTCCCAATGTAGAGTATGGAAGTTATGGCAATGATTTCCGGTATAGGTGGGGGACGGTGCTATCCAATACTACCTATTCTGCGATCATGATCAAACAAGCCTACATCAACGTTAAAGCAACCGATAAACTTACCTTCACCGCTGGTCAGTTTGGTACACACATTGGTTATGAATATATCGATGCGCCACTCAATTTTCATTACTCAATAAATAACACCTTCAATGCTGGAATCCCCTTCTATCATCTAGGCTTAAAGGCCACGTATGCATTTAGTGATAAAGTGTCATTAATGGCTGGTGTCGTAAACGGCACCGATGGCTTCAATGACAACAACCGGGGGAAAAGCTTTATCGGACAATTGTTTGTTTCGCCGGCCAAAGGATTCAACATTTACTTTAACACAATACAAGGCAATGAAGCCAATGCAAGAGCAAACGGTAAAGACACGACTTCTCACTTTGGCGTGCTGGATCTGGTTGCAACGTATCAATTGAGTGAGCGATTAATGATCGGAACCTGGCTCATGCAAGGAACGCTAAAAGGAGAATTTCAGGGAGGACCCTTTTTCGCGGAAGCAAAACACTGGAGTGGCGCCAACCTTTATGTGACTTATAAGTTCTCCGATATCTTCTCACTGGGTACCCGGTTGGAATATTTCGACAACAAGCAAGGCGTAAGGGCTTTGCTTACCAATGGGGAGGGCACAGACGTGCAGACCTACACCCTTACGGGGAACTTCTCCCTGGCCGACGGCAAACTGTTACTAAAACCTGAATTTCGTTTTGACAACTTCCAAAAGAAGGAGGGGCCTTTGGGTGAGAAAATGCCCCAGCAGTTCATGGATGCGAATGGAGGTTTCACGTTGAATACACAGTCAACCCTGGGCATGGCGGCAATTTATAAATTCTGATCCCTGCAAAGTTGCTGCTAGAATTATTAAGACGGTGAAGTTCGTACCAGAGCAGTATGCCTGCGTGTCGAATGGAAACGGTAAGGTCTGGCAAGTAAGATAACCGGTTGTGAAAAGCAAAGGAGAAAATCACTGGGATTTCTTCTTTGCTTTTTTGCTGACCAGGAACTGTGTGACGCTGCTTTCTCTCTTGCGTGGGTTTTCCCATTTTTTAAGTACCCAATACAATATTCCTATACAATAATTGTTAATACAATAATTGTATGTAATTTTGTCTAATCATAACCGTTTACGTTAGCACTAAACCTATTTTATGAAAACGATTATTCACCAAGCGGCTAGCCGGGGCAATGCTAACCACGGATGGCTTGATTCACATCATACCTTCAGTTTTGCCGGCTATCACGATCCCTCGCGTGTTAACTTCGGGGTCCTGCGTGTGTTAAATGACGATATCGTCAAAGGGGGCATGGGCTTCGGCCAACATCCGCATGACAACATGGAAATTATTTCTATTCCACTGAAGGGCTCGCTGGAACATGGTGACAACACGGGTGGGCATGGCGTTATTAAATCCGGAGAAGTCCAGATCATGAGTGCGGGCTCTGGTATTGCCCACAGCGAGAAGAACGCGTCGAAAACCGAAGCTGTTAACTTTTTGCAGATCTGGGTGTTTCCCAAGGAGCGAAACATTCAGCCGCGCTATGATCAAAAAGAGTTTAAGGCAACGGAGCGTATTAATAAATTCCAAACGGTGGTGTCACCTGAGAAAGAAAACAGTCCGGCGCTGTGGATCAACCAGGATGCATGGTTCCACCTTGGCAATTTGAAGAAGGGTTTCGCAACCGGGTACGCACTAAAGAAAAAGGGCAACGGTGTCTATGCATTTATCATTGAAGGCGATGTAACGATCAATGACCAAAAATTGAATAAACGCGATGGCCTCGGCGTCTGGGAAACTGATAAAATCTCAATCTCTGCCGACGCCGACGCCGAAGTATTGTTAATGGAAGTACCAATGAATTAAAAACTTAAAAATGTACTCTATTCCCCTCTCCTTTTTCCCCTCTCCTTTTGGGAGAGGGGCTAGGGGTGAGGCTGGAAGTACCAATGAATTAAAAACTTAAATGTACCCAACTCTCCAAGGCAGAGGGGGCAGCCTGCCCGCCGAAGCCCTGGCGTAGGTGGGGGATGAGGTATGAAAAACAGAACAATATCATCATTACTCTACGGTCACATGGTTGACATGGGTGGTCTGCCGGTGCGGCAACCGTTGCCCACGCAACGTATGGAGCAAATCGATCCCTTTCTTTTGCTACATCACGCCGATATCAAAGTGCCTGCCGATCTTCAACCAGATCATGCTGGCGTAGGACCGCATCCCCATCGCGGCTTTTCACCGGTAACCTTCATTTTCAAAGGAGGCGTTCATCACCGTGACAGTCGCGGGAATGATAGTGTTATCTATGCCGGTGGCGCTCAGTGGATGAATGCGGGTATGGGCATCATCCATAGTGAACGCCCACCGGATGACATTCATGAGATTGGAGGAAGACAGGAGATCATCCAGTTATGGATAAACACACCGGGCGAGCATAAAATGGATCAGCCGGAATATATTCCGCTTTCTGCTGAAGAATCTCCCAGGTTTACAAGCGAGGATGGGAAAGTTGAAATGAAAGTTTTTTCCGGGCATATCTTGGGCGTCATCGGGCCTATTCCCTCTCATACTGAGGTGAATGCGGCCACCTTGGAATTTAGAAAGGGCGGAAAAATCGCTGTGCCCCTTCCTCCACATCACAACACATTAATTTATCTATTAGACGGAAAACTGAACGTTGAGGGATTTGGACTGGTAGAACAATTGAACATCATTCATTTTAAGAATGATGGCGAGGGCATCACCGTTGAGGCCCAGGAAAGTACACGGGTGTTGCTTCTGAGCGGAGCGCCTCTTAATGAAGAGGTTGTTTCGTATGGTCCGTTTGTAATGAACACCCAGACTCAAATCATGGAAGCGATGCGCGATTATCAAAAAGGGAAAATGGGTGTGCTGATAGAAGAGTAATTACCAAACCTGATCGTTTCGTGTGAACAGCAATGACTGTGTTCATTCAACAATTTGGGCTAAGCCCTGTAACTTTATCTCAAAATTTGCCATAGTCTTAGGCCGGTGGCAATTCACATGGACTTAGAGCAACGCGACTCTTAGAAATGCACCCGATGGATGAAGGTATTTAATCAAAAGTAAAAAAAGGTAACTTGACAATGGGAACAAATGCGATGAAAACATCTTCTGATATTGAGTCGCCCGTGTTGGAGGTGATAAAGTGCCGCAGGAGCAGGCGGGCTTATTCATCCAGGCCGATAGAGGCGGAGAAAATAAAATCACTTTTCGAAGCAGCGCGCTGGGCTCCTTCCAGCATGAACGATCAGCCGTGGACTTATATCTATGCCACGAAGGAACAGCCTGAATTGTGGAGCAAACTTTTTGACTCCCTGAATGAAAGCAATAAAGTGTGGGCGACAAATGCGCCGATATTAGTGTTGAGCATGGTGCGAACACATTTTACCGTGAATGGACAGCCAAACAGTTCTGCCAGGTATGATTTAGGCGGGGCCAATGCTTTTCTCGTCTTACAAGCCACCGAATTGGGGTTAAACATTCACCAGATGGGAGGCTTCGATCACCAAAAGGCGATTGTCAATTTGAATGTCCCCGACGGTTATGAACTTGGTGTGATGATGGCCATCGGGTATCACGGCAATCCGGAGACGCTGTCGGAAAATCTCCAGCAACGTGAAGTAGCACCACGCCAGCGCTACGTGCAGCAGGAGTTTGTGATGAATACAACTTTCTGAAATTCCGAGAATGCATTTCATGCAACGTGCGAAAAGGAAAATGCAAAGTCTGCCAAGTGGGGGTCTAAAACTTTGCGCCCCGATGGCTATCGGACCTTTGCGAATTAATTTTACGGCCTTTGCGAGCATGCATTTTTAACACATGCTCATTCGAAGAAACCCCATTACAACCACACTCCGATTTTGCTATCTTCGCCCCTTATTTGGGGTCTTAGCTCAGCTGGTTTAGAGCACTACCTTGACAGGGTAGGGGTCGAGGGTTCGAATCCCTCAGATCCCACAGAAGAAAAATTGAATTGAAGAGTACTTGCGTGAGAAGGTCTTATCCCGACGCATGGGGGTGTTAGCGCTAACTTGACTGGGTTGGGGCCACTTATGGAAAGTGAGTAGACACGTCCCATAAAATAAATATCAAAGACGACTTCTTTCCGGTACCTCATCAGAAGTAATGACTTTGATTTTCAATCAATAGCTCGAGATTACTGTTCTCAACTAGGAAATACTTTGGGGACCTTATATCAAATAAGTGGGTGAATGAACTGAACACGTTAATTAAGGTTTTGTTTTTTTGATCTTATCGTATATCCAGTCTATTTCGTGTGAATCGATAGCACCCCGTATCGGCACAGTCTGGTTTACGATCATACCCTTGCTTTCAAAAATTCCGGCCACCGTATTGTCAATAACCAAGGCCATCCTGGAATCAGGAAGTCTTCCTGCCAGGATTTTAAGGATTTTAAAGCCTTCAGGAGAAAGTTTTAAATTGAAGGACTTCAATTGTTTAGCTGCATCAAATTTTATGTCGCTTACAGTTTCAAATTCTGCCGATGTGATGACAGGTCCTTTCGGCAAACAATAGGTGGTAGCTCTACTTAATCCGGGCACCAGGTTGGTGCAGCCTATTTTGGTTTCAATAACAATATAGAATCCGTTAGACGCTCGTTGAGAATAGGCCTGATGCGTGCCTAAAAAATGAAATGAAATAATTGTTAATGTGACTGAAAGATTTTTGATCATTTGACTAACCAATGGATTCGCTTTAATAACAATCAACGTGCATTGACTTTATAAAAGTAAATATTTATTTTCTGGATATCTGGGGCAAGCTTCTCAAGGTGCTCCAGCAAAAATTGCTGGTACACTAACAAAGCTGGAATGAAAATTAGGCCCCTTCTTTTTTCGCTGATCATGTAGACATCGCTAAAAACACCCCATTGGTCCAGCCAAATCCATCCTGGTTGGGATATTCGCCACCACTGGCTTCTGCACGATCGCTGCATACATCATATTTCTCCGTCATCTTACCGGTTTTTTGATAGACTTTCAGATTAGCATTTGTCCAGTTGAACTTTAGTTGTTTGGTCAAGGCAACCAATCCATACTTCTGCAGACCTCTGTAGGCTATCCACTGCAATGGCGCCCAGCCGTTGGGAGCATCCCACTGCTGGCCGCTGAACTCAAGTGTCGTGATGAGTCCACCGGCTTTCAGGAATTTTTCCCGGAAAATTCTCTCAACGGCCCCGGCCTGACCCGGTGAGGCGATTTCAAAAAATAACGGAAATGCCGCCGCCAGCGTATACTGCTCTTTTTGTTTTTGTTTAACGAAGTCAAAATCAAAAAAGAATTTTTGCTCCTCGTTCCAGCAATATTTTGTGATGGCGGCTTTTCTTTTCGTCGACAACGACAAATAATCGGATGACTTCGTGAGATTGCCGGATAGTTGATAGGCTTCCGCCAATGTTTGCTCAAGATGCACAAGCAAACAGTTCAGGTCGACCGGAATAATCTCCGTGGTGTGAATTGAACCGAAATCTTTACTGTCCCTGAACCAACGGGTGCTGAAGTCCCAACCTGATTCGGCAGCAGCCCGAAGATGACGAAAAAGTTCTGCTGGTTTTTGGCTTGATTGATGGGAAAGTTCCTTATCCTCTTTAAAAGCTTCCGGCCGCGGAGTATTGTTTTCGTCCCAGTAGCGATTGAGTACGGAACCATCCTGCATACACACCACACGATCGTGCGCTGTATATGTTGTAGTAAGAAGATTGGTTCCTTTCATCCAAAACTGATATTCCGTTTCGAGTGATGGTAAATATTTTATAAAAACATCCTTGTGCCCAGCCTCCGAATGGATTTCTCTCAGCAACCTCACCATCAATGAAAAGAAGGGAGGTTGCGAACGCCCGATAAAATACGTCCGGTTGCCATTTGGAATGTAGCCGACCTTAACGATGAGATAAGCGAAATTGTCAATCATGTTTTGGATGAGATCCGTGCGTCTTGAAATCTGAAGGCCTAACATGGTGAAATAGCTATCCCAATAATAAATCTCCCGAAAACGCCCACCTGGGACGATGTAAGGATGCGGTAAAGACAGGAGCGATCCTGCTTCGTCGTTCGGTTGACGGGTGAGTACATCCCACAAGGATTCAATATGTTGTATGGCCGATTTGCTTACATCGCTTTTGTAAGCAGATGAGTATGCCGTGGGTAAGGAAAAATTCGACGCAACAAATTTTTTCAGGTCGAAGCCGGATGAATTTCCTTGGTTCAGATAGTCCTTGTTAATTTCCTTCAGCGGACGTTTCGGCAGACAATCCGGAAATGTTTTTCCATCGCCCAGAACATTTTTAAGTTGAACTTCTTCAAATAAAAGACCGAGTTCGTGGATTTGAGGTTCTTTCATTCGCGTAAGTTGTAGCTTTTTAACCGCGGAGTCGCGGAGACGCTAAGGTTATTTAATTTGCCAATTAGTGAAATCATTTTTTTGGTTATCCTTGGCGCTTTAGCGGTCAATATTCTCCGATTTCTTTTGGATCCGGTTGAAGAAGAAAAGGCAAACCAATAAAATTCCGATGGGAACTAACGAAAAATAAAAAGCCGTCTGGCCACCATAAGCTTCGAAAATATTTCCGGTAATGATGGAGCCTGTCGTTCCGCCCAGGGCAGAAAAGATTACGATCAATCCAGACATCGGAGCGTGCTGCCGTGGAGGCAGCGTACTCAAAATTACTGAATTGATGGCCGGATAGATCGGTGCAATGAATAGGCCGATCAAGGGAAACACAAATGCTCCCAACGGAGCATCCGCCCAGCCGGTCACGGCATGACCCGCAGTACGTTGTGCCAATGGGATAGCAACGAGCACAAGAATGCCCGCAGAGAAGAGACAGATCATCAACACGTAAAACCAATGTATTCTACGCAAGACAATCCCCGCTGCAAATCTTCCAATGGCCGTAGACGCAGCGAGGATGCTGGCCATTTGAATGCTTAACGTCGCTGGCAGACTCAGCACTTTGCTGTTGAAAGTTGGAAGCCAACTCATAATGCTTTGTTCAATCAACACATAGGTAAAAGCACTTACAATGAAAACAAGGACGAGTGGAGCAAGGGCAAGTTTTACCATCTCCTTAAAATCTTCGAGGAAGGATTTGGAGACGTTTGTTCTTACAGACGATTCATCCAGGGAAGTGCTCAACAACAGGAGGAATGCCACCAGGGAGATTCCCGCCAATACATAATAGACATTCAGCCAACCGGCAGATTGTGCTTGCGTATCATCCACAAAGGCGCTGAAAATGAAATAGCCGGTAAGAATGCCCACCATGAAAAATGATTCAATGAAATTCATGAAGCTGGCGTGCTCCTTCTTGTTCTTCGTTATGATCCCGATCGTGGCGTACACCGACACTTTGATCAACGCAAAGCAAGTACCCGTAGCGGCGAACAAAAGTTTAGTCATGGCAAAACTGCCAAGGGAAGGCATCAGTAAACACACCATCGCAATAAACCCCAATGCAAGCAGCATGGCATTTTTGTATCCAATGCGTGTGATGTACGACGCCACCAGGAATGAAACAATGGCAATGCTCAGATCTTTAAAGGCCTCCAGCACACTGGCGGATGATTCGGACACGCCGTAATTACTCTGCACCTGAAGGATCACGGTGCCAACGCTATTGAGTAAAATGGCAAAGACGAAGTAATTAAGGAAGAGCGATAGTTTTATTTTCCAGTGGGACATGACACTTTTTTTAATCTGATTCGGGCTTTGGTCAGCTCATTTCATATAGCCGGATTTCTTCCAGGCCTGTACACCTTTCTTTAGCATTATGTCGAGTTCTTTTGCATTCAACTGCTCCATCTTCTTAAAGTTAAAGCACGTTTTGCCCTTTAGGCTCTTGATGAGGGTGGGGATGATGTCTTGATAATCCTTTTTGAGATAGTAAATCGGAAAGAAATAAAAGCTCACCATATCTTTACGAGCCACCACGGAAGAAAAATACATCCCGGGGACAATCTTCTTCTTGCTTCCATAAGGTACGGGCTTATTTCCGATCAATTCATACACGATACCTTCCTTGTTCTGGCTGACAGCCATTGGGGGATTGTGTTTTTCGAGTGCTGCCTTCAACGTTTCGAAAATTCTGTTGCGGTCTTCAGGGGTCAGCGGCATATTTGATTTTATGTCCAAACGTACGGGATTTTTTTAAACAAACGCCTCCCGTCCTGCGATTGCTTATGTCAGATTGTTGCAAACTTCTTAGTAGTTCATGTGTGCCAAATTGCCACTGGCTTAAGCCCGTGGCAACTGATTAAATATCCAGCACTCTTTTTTTCTGTGCTTTACCAATGGTGGGGGGCAGTTGTTTTTCAATTTCCGATTTTAAGGCTTCCAGTAAGCTTGTGCGATGGAAGTTCTTATTAATGACCAGACTTATCTCACGGACTGGTTTAGGGTGGGCGAACTCCCTGATTTTTTCCTTTTGTTTTTTGTTAAGGTCCAGGGTGGCAAGATGGGGCAGAATGGTGATCCCCTGATGATGGTCCACCAGATTTTTTAATGTTTCAATACTTCCAGACTCATAGTGAAGGCGGTCGCTTTGAAAATCTTTCTTCTTTAGCTCACATAGATCAAGTACCTGGTTGCGCAAGCAATGCCCTTCTTCCAGCAGCCAGAGTTTGCTGAGGTCAATGTCCTTTGGTAATAGATATTTTTTTTTGGGTAATTTTTCGCCGGCAGCCACATAGGCAAAGAACTCCTCGTAAAACACAGGATGCTCTTCCAGTCTTGGGTCATTCAACGGCGTGGCCAACAGACCAATGTCGATGTCGCCGTTTTTTAGTGAGTTGATGATTCCATCGGTCACCAACTCCCGGATACTGATTTTCAGCAAAGGGTATTTCCCGGCAAACGATTTTAGAAACAAGGGAAGTAAGTAAGGTGCCAGGGTGGGTATCACAGCCAATTTCATCTCTCCCGAAATTTCATGTTTCAGCCGTTTGGCAAATTCCCGCATACGACTTACATCCGCCATGATTTGTTTGGCCCGTGCAATAATCTCTTCCCCTTCAGGTGTGGGCACGACCGGCTGCTTGCTTCGATCGAAAATCCGTACACCCAGTTCCTCTTCCAGTTTTTGAACCATCATGCTGAGCGTTGGCTGGGTTACGAAGGTTTTTTCTGCGGCTTTTGCAAAGTGGCGGTGCGCATCGACGGCAATAATGTAATCAAGTTGATGGAAGTTCATCTTATAGAGAGAATCTATGCAAAGATAGATAATATCAGTTTGATTTATTGGCCAAATGGATTCACCTTACTGGTTCTTAGGAATCCATTTACAAATCCAAAACGATATGAGTAACGACAAAGACAAGAAAACAAAGCTCACGACTGCCTCCGGAAGGCCGTTTGTAGAGAATGAGAACACCCAGAGTGTTGGCCCGCGCGGCCCCCTTCTCCTACAGGATTATATTTTGCATGAGAAAATGGCGCATTTCAACCGCGAACGTATTCCTGAACGGGTGGTTCATGCCAAGGGAAGTGGCGCTTTTGGATCATTTACTGTCACGCACGATATAACCAAATACACGAAGGCTAAGATTTTCAGTAAAATTGGTAAGCAGACCCGCATGCTTCTTCGCTTCTCAACTGTCGGTGGCGAAAAAGGCAGCGCCGACACCGAACGAGATCCCCGTGGCTTTGCTATGAAATTCTACACGGAGGATGGCAACTGGGATTTGGTGGGTAACAATACGCCCGTATTCTTCGTCAAGGATCCGAAAAAATTCGGAGACTTTATTCATACGCAAAAACGCGACCCGCATACAAATCTGAAAAGTCCAACGATGATGTGGGATTACTGGAGCTTGAACCCGGAGAGCCTGCACCAGGTGTTGATCCTGATGAGCGATCGTGGAACACCGGTCGGGTATCGTCACATGAACGGATATGGAAGTCATACGTATTCGCTGATCAACTTAAAGAATGAGCGGACTTGGGTGAAGTTCCATTTCAAAACTGCGCAGGGAATAAAGAACTTTCTCAACAAGGAGGCCAGCGATATGCGCGGAATTGACCCTGACTTCTCGCAGCGTGACCTGGTAGAGCATATCCAGAAGGGAAGTTTCCCGAAGTGGAATGTCAAAATACAAGTAATGACCGATGAGCAGGCAAAAAACTTTCGCTGGAATCCCTTCGACCTAACAAAAGTATGGTCGCATAAAGAGTTTCCGTTGATGGATGTCGGAGTGGCCGAGTTAAACGAAAATCCGAAAAACTATTTTGCTGAAATTGAACAATCGGCCTTTGCCCCGGCACACATTGTAGATGGTATCGGTTATTCACCCGATAAAATGCTGCAGGGTCGTTTGCTTTCTTATCCGGATGCACATCGTCATCGCCTGGGAGCCAATTATGAACAGATCCCGGTAAACAAATGTCCGTACATGGTAGCCAACCATCAGCGCGATGGACAGATGCGCGTGGATGGTAACGGAGGCGATGCGCCAAATTACTGGCCGAACAGTTTTGATGGAATTTATGCTGATCCGTCATACAAAGAGCCTGCGCAGGCCTTGGAAAGCACGGTCGCAGACTGGTTTGATCGCAACGGCGCAAACGATAATGACCATTATACACAACCCGGCAATTTGTTCCGTGACGTAATGAATGCCGAACAAAAGGCCAACACTATCAATAACATTGTAGGTGCCATGAGCGGCATCACAGGCCCCAAGCGCGACATCATCATCAATCGCCAGTTGTGTCATTGGTTCCGCGCCGATGCAAACCTGGGAAAGGGTGTGGCAAAGGGACTTGGTGTCAACATCGATGCTGTGATGGATGCAATGAAGCACGAGCCAGCACTGGTGTGATCACAGCAAGAACTTTCAAAAAAGGGGACCGTGTCTCCTTTTTATTCTTCTTTTTTTAGACTGATTTCCCCACGGCAAAATGATATCCGACGCCTTTGATGGTGATGATTTCTACTGCTGCATCCCCTTCAGGTAGTCACGAAGCTTTGTGATGTACACATCCAAATTGCCTGAGTGTGAACCAGTCGGCTAAAGCCAACTACCTTCAGGAGCAAGTCACAAATAATTTAGGACGATACTTCATGATCAGCTTCACTTATTCCCTGAACAAACAACTCAATCCGATGGGAGGGATGCGTCAAGGTTGGGGATGATGATTAGAAACTGAGACTGGAGGCTGGGTTTCTGGGTTCCAGGTGCTGGGGGGCACACAACCTGGTATCCAAGACCCAGGGCCCAGAATCCCACATCTTTCCATAAATTGGGGTGTTAAATCGTACACCCACCCCATGTACTACCACCACCTCGGCCAGATCCCTCCCAAGCGTCACACCCAGTTCCGTCAACCCGATGGAAGTTTGTACAAGGAAGAGGTAGTCAGCTCGGAAGGCTTCTCCGGTATTTATTCCATTCTCTACCATATCAATCCGCCTACGCGAATCAAAACTCTGAAAGAGCCGGTAAAGTATGGTCCGAAAAAGTTGGAAGAGTATGGCCTGCGCCAAACACATCTTAATACATCCAAGGTAGGCACTACCGGTGACGATTATCTGGATGCACGCAAGGTATTATTGATGAATAGTGATTGCTCACTATCGATTTGTTCGCCTAAAAAACGATCGATGGATTACTTCTATAAGAATGCCGAGGGCGATGAAGTACTGTTCGTTCACGATGGCAGCGGCCGGCTCATTACGCAATTCGGTCAACTTGATTTCCGGCAGGGCGATTATGTAGTAATCCCGCGCACCGTTATTTACAAATTGGAATTCAATGAAGGTCCGTTGCGCCTGCTGATCATCGAATCGGCCTCACCCGTTGAAACCGTGAAGCGCTACCGCAACCAACTGGGTCAGCTCCTGGAGCATTCCCCCTACTGTGAGCGCGACATCCGGGGTCCGCAAGAACTTGTTACAGAAGCGGGAAAGGGTGAGTTCCTTATCAAGATTAAAAAGCTTGGTCACTTGCATCAATACGTTTATGAGCACAGTCCGCTGGATGTGGTGGGGTGGGATGGCTTTTTGTGGCCTTATGCTTTTTCAGTCCATGAGTTTGAGCCCATCACCGGCCGCATTCACCAGCCGCCGCCGATGCACCAGACTTTTCAGGGCCGCAACTTCGTGATCTGCTCGTTTGTACCGCGCATGTTTGATTATCATCCCCTTTCGATCCCGGCACCCTACAACCACAGCAACATCGACAGTGATGAGGTGTTGTACTATGCGGAAGGAAATTTCATGAGTCGCAGGGGTATAGAGCGTGGATCATTTACACTGCATCCGGGAGGACTTCCACACGGGCCACATCCCGGCACGGTGGAGAAAAGCCTGGGGGCTAAGGAGACGAAAGAACTGGCGGTGATGCTGGATACTTTTCACCCGCTGTTTTTAACTACGGATGCGGCGGAATTTGTGGATAAAAATTATCCGATGAGCTGGACGGATCATGCGGAGGGGTTTAATGAGGTGAATACGCCGTAAGGGGATTATATTTTGATGCTGGTGGTCATTAATTTTTTTATGAGAGTAGTTCTACTATATAATTACATGTTTGACAAGTTTGAGTTTTTGATCACATCTCAAGACCTGCAGTCTATTTCTCTCTCTAAAAATTATTTGAAATTAGAGCCTCATTCTTACCCCAATCGAAAAACCGTTTCCAGGTAGAATTGATGCACCAGGTTGGAGTACAATGCTATTATATCTCATTATAATTTTTCTTTTTAAATGCTCGTTGACCAAATCTGTGAGTCCGGCGAAAATAATTGTTCCAATCATCACATTTCGGTTTGTTTCAATATTGTTGCTTGAACTTTGACCATTGCCGCTAGTTGATAATACATATACTACTGACGCCAAAATAATTGGTCTTCGAACATCTATCAATGTTTGAATTACTTTGAACTGATGATCAATTCTATCATCATTAAGCGTCTTCATTAGGAAAGATATTTCGTCAAATCTTACCCGTCTCTCATTAAAATAATATTTCCCATTTGCAGTAACAATAGGACTCAAACTAATAGTGATCTGCTTTTGTGGGACTTGGCTAAAAGCCGCAATTGAAAACAAAATTTGAATGATTAGTAAATGATACTTAGTCTTCATTCTACTTTTTTGTTTTAGTTAACATACTAAAACCTATTGTTTTAACATGTGAATAATCATTTCCAAAATCTGCAACTTAAATCAATTCGTTGGAAATAATAATGCTTCTAATGGATAAGTTTGGTGATTAAGTTGTTGGAAAGCGAGGTTTTCAAAAATTAACTCCAACCTGGAAAATTTTTAACCTTTCCCCCTCCCCACATTCACCAAAAACCCAAACGCCGCCGCCGTGAAAAACATCAGCAAACTGTAAATGGCCGGGGGCACCGACATGGCAGAGTTTTGAAGCACGTTTAAGGCAATGTAGATCGCCAGGGTGCCGTTGTGAAGGCCGATCTCCAGTCCGATGGCAATCGCCTGCCTCTTTCCTACGTTGAAGAACAACGGCACATAATATCCCAGCGCCATACTCAAAACATTGAAAACTAACACGGGTAAACCAACCTGGTTAAACGAACTCACCAGCATGCCGCGTTCCCGAATGGTGACACTGACAATAATCAGCAGCAGGAACAAGGCCGAGGTGATTTTTACCGGCTTGTCCATTTTAGCAGCAAAAGCGGGTGCCTTGCTTCGCACCAGCATGCCGATCAGCACGGGCGTCAACACGATCAAAAACACTTCAATTATTTTGGCAAACTGCATGGGCACGTATTGATCGGAGTCCATCAGAAATCCCAGCGAAAAATTTACGATCAACGGCAAGGTGAATAAGGTCAGCCCACTGTTGATCGCGGTGAGACTGATGTTCAGCGCCACGTCACCGTTGGAGAGATGCGAATAAAGATTTGCCGTGGCGCCACCCGGAGAAGCCGAAAGCAACATAAGTCCCACACCCAATGCCGGGGGGAGATCGAACAAAACCACCAGCAGCAGACACAGGGCCGGCAATAACACCATCTGGCACGTCAGCGCGATGCTCATCGCTTTAGGATATTGCAATACCCTTTTAAAATCATCCGTCGTGAGCGACAAACCCAGTCCCAACATGATGGTGCCCAACGCCACGGGCATAAAAATGGTTGTCAGGGCAGATTGTTCCATGATTTACGATTTTTTCAGTCTTAAAAGGTAGCAAAATAGCCATTCCATAAGTTTTTTAACTTCGCTTAATGAGCGCCGCAAAACACCAAATGGAAGTCGTAAAAGGTGATATCACCACGATGGCCGTTGATGCGATTGTTAATGCGGCCAACTCAACTCTTTTGGGAGGCGGGGGTGTTGATGGTGCTATTCATCGCTCCGGTGGTCCGGAAATTTTGGAGGCTTGCAGAAAAATCGCTGCACGTCAAGGCGGCTGCAAAACGGGAGAAGCGGTGATCACCACCGCAGGAAATTTACCGGCTTCGTTTGTTATTCATACCGTCGGGCCTGTTTGGAAGGATGGACACCATGATGAACCTCAGAAACTCGCCAATTGCTATAAAAACTCGCTCCAACTTGCGGTTGACAATAGCTGTAATACCATCGCCTTCCCGAGCATTAGCACCGGGATCTACGGATTTCCTAAGAAGGAGGCAGCTGAAATTGCCGTTAACACCGTTGCAAAATTCTTAGCAACCACGGACAAACTTGATAAAGTGATTTTTGTGTGCTTTGATGACGAGAACTACAATTTAATTCAAGGCGAGTTAACCCGATTACCAAACCAATAAATTTTAATGAAAACATTTTTAATGCTTTCACTGCTTCTCGCCTCCTCCATTCTTTCAGCTGTGGACCTGAAGGTCCGGGCTATTGGGTCGGGGCTATTTACATTAAATCGTTCCGGAAATCCACTGTTCAATCACTTTCGGAAAATTGGCGTGCTCCAGTGCGTGCACTTTCTGTGTAATTATTTCAATGTCATCATCGGGTTCAATTGGACACATGGCCTGAAATAAGATTTTTCCTTCGTCGAAATGTTCATTCACCACATGTATCGTAATGCCCGTTTCTTTTTCTCCGGATGATATAACCGACTCATGTACTTTACTTCCGTACATACCCTTCCCTCCAAATTTTGGTAATAAGGCCGGATGAATATTAATAATCTTATCGGGGAAAGTCTTTAAAATTTCCTGCGGCACTAGCCATAGAAAGCCGGCCAGGACAAGGTGTGTTATTTCCGCCTCGTTCAGCCATTTCAACACCACACCACTTTCACGAAACTGAACCCTGTCAAAAACTTTAGTGGGTACCTGACATTTGTGCGCACGATTCAGTGCACCTGCATGGGGATTATTACTTAACAGTAATGCAACTTCGATTGACGGATGATGTTGAAAATGGTGCATGATCGCTTCGGCATTCGTGCCGCTGCCCGAAGCAAAAATGGCGAGCTTGAATTTTTTTCTTTCTTTCATGAAACTTACGATTGCCAAGATCAGGAAAAATGACTAAACAGGCAGCTCCTACGGAGCTTTGGAAAAATATATCCTTATACTCTACAAACAGGTTGTCCCTACGGGGCTGATTGCGTTATTTAACCAAGGTTGACACTCGCAAAGAAAAGACTGTTTGCAGATTAAAATCAAGTCTGTCTTTTAGCCCAGGAGCTACCTGTTATGGGAGTGACTAAAAATAACTACAAAAACGCCATGCTCAAAATCCCCGCCAGCATGATCATTTTGCAAAACTGGCTGAGCTGATAAAAATCTTTTCGCGTATCCGCCCGCACCAGCCATCCTACCAACGCCACCATTGGCAAGAATAACGACCAGGCAAAGAAATTTATGGGCAACGGTGCCGACCGCTGATGCAGGAATGTTATCATCAGGGCAAACAGGGCCAGTAGAAAATACGTAAACAGTTTCGTTCTTCGAATACCCCACACGATCGGAAGTGTTTTACAACCAAAGGTGTCATCGCCCCGCAGGTCTTCAAGATCTTTGATAATCTCACGGACCATGGTGATAAAAAAAGCAAAGAGCGAATAAATGCCAACCAACACCATCATGGGAGGATATAGCACATTGACAATAAAAATAGAAAGTCCGGTGAGCACGGCGACCGTTAAATTGCCAATGAACGGCAAGCGTTTAAGTGCGTTTGAATACAGCCACAGCAGAAATGCACAGATAAAATTAGCCACACCAATTTTCCAATTTAGCAAGAAGCCGATGGCCACACCGGTAACCGAGAGCAGTGTATGAAAAAGTAAGGCATACCGGCGTGTAATACCTTTGCCAATAATCACGCGTTGCGGCTTGTTGATCAAATCAATCTTAACATCATAGTAATCGTTGATGACATACCCAGCGGCAGCGATGAGAATCGTGGAGCTTGACAATAAAAAAAGACGGATGTCAAAAATTGTTTCAGTCGAAATAAGAAAGCCCGCTGTACAATACTGTGCCAACCCGATGATCAACAGGTTCCAGAATCGGGTGAGACGGAGAAGGGAGTTCAACAATGACATGGGCTACAAAAGTAATCAAGCTTAACCTTTTTCAACGGAAGTAATTCCGTATTAAAAGGCTAGTTGTTTAATTCAGCCAAGCTCTATTAATCCGGACACCAAAAATAATTTTCTGTGAAAATTTATTTATGGGTGGAATGAATATCTGCTGAAGCAGGGTGTCGCCAACTTTCATCTTTCGTTTTTCCACATCCCACTGCGCCCGGTGGACCATGATATTGGCTGGAAAAATCTGATAGTTAAATAGAAAATCGAGATTTAGCTCCTGGGGGGTTCGTTCCGTTGACAGGTCGATCGTGCTCACTTTTTCCGGTAAGGCCGTTTTGTCATAGTTCATCACCGGCAGTTGGATCAGGTCCTCTAACTGTCTATCAAAATTACGATGCAGGTCTTTTAAGAAGATTTTCATCTGAAACTCACGATTCTTCGAAGAAGCAAACCGACCCCCCTACCCACGTCTTTTCTTTGTTGTATTTGACGCCGATCATTTCCCCCCGGCTGAGGCGTGCGAGATTGGTGACCAATTGCGGACGGAGCTGGCCCTCTTCCCAAAGAAATAATAATCGTATTTCTACTTTCACCATACCATCGGGTGCCTGCACCACCGGCTGGTACTGCACTTTGCGCTGCAGCATGAATTCATGACGTTGGGATTCCGGTACTGCGTTCAGATCAGCGGATGTCACATGAAACACAACACCACTTCCGGAAAACGAGAAGAGCGGTTTCAATACAAAATTTTCCAGATCATGCGGAAATTCCTTGAAGTCTGACAAAAACCGGCACTCGGGAATAAACCGGCTTTTGATTAAGGGCATCGTGTACTTGCTTATTCGAAAAAACCAATTGGGGTGCCCCGCCCACTCTACATCCACATCTTCTGTGAGATTAAAAGACAGTTTGAGATCAGGCCTCTTCACCAGCTCGTCGAAGATTACACGATTATAAATTCTTCGGATCTCGATGCGTTTTCCAGCCTTTTTATAAAAAAGTTTTCTACCCTCACGCTCCACGTCACCGATATGTACCGGCTCAATCCCTGTAAAGTCTTTTGTCGCCAGGAAATCGATCGCCGTGTTTTGCTTGATGGGATCAATCTCCAGCAGGATTACTTGATTTGGATCATGACCGTTCAACAAAATGTTTTTCAATTTCGAGCGGTAGGCCTCCGAAGAAAGTCCGAAGTGACTTTGCCAGTTGCCGGGTACAGTAAAATACTCCCGATACTTTTCTGCCATTACATCTTGCCAGGCAAACAAAGACGGAAAGCCTTGCATCTCGATTAACCGTGGTTCCAGGACACCGTCTTCATTCACCACCGCAAAATCAAGCGCAAGAAAAAGTGTATGGTCTGTTTCGTTGGGTACCCGAAGATTGGATGGAATGGCGGCATTTGTCAGCTTTTTTACATCCTCCCCAACCAAAAAATCAACAATATCATTCGATGCTTTTAGCAATCGGTTCTTAAACTCGCGGCCAACAAATACGGGTGTTTCTGCCACGCGAAACGTGATGGCATGATGGTACAATCCGTCCAGGTCGGCCAGGAAAGTCTTGTACTTGCTTTCGGAAAAACTTTTGTTGTAGGTAGCCCGTACGGCGGGGATCATAGCAGTACCGGATTCATTCTGGAATATAAGGCCATCCGCAAAAAACCGGGGATGACGGTTTTATACGTGAGCTTGATCTTATCGGGTTCATTCAGGTATTGGAGCATCTGGTAGTATTTCTTTTCGCCGTGCTTCGCGATCACTTCTGCCTTCCGCTTATCCTGAACCAGGTGATTATACATACCCTCGGAGTCAGCTTCCGGATGAAATTGCGTTCCGATCATGGCTTCATCAAAACGAATCGCCATGACAGCCCGCTCCAGGCCGACATGAGGCCGTTCTTTCTCAATACATAAAATTTGCCCGCCGCCCGACCAGATTTTCTCCTCGCGCGGTGAAATAATTTGGTAGTCGCGGGAATCTACCGAGTAAAAAGGATCGGGAAGATTCTTTAATAGCGGTTCGTTTTTCCCTGCTTTGGTTTTATGTACGGTCATCACGCCGAACGCAGGGCTCTTTCGCTTTTGCACAATCGCATAACTATAATATCGACAAAAAAGCTGCAACGAATGGCATATTAAAAACACATGCTTCTTATCAAAAGGATGCTGCGAATTGTGCTGCCGGATACTGTCCATCAATCCAAAATAATTTTTCTCCCAGTCCGATCCTTCACTGGTCAGTGGACTTCCCGGTCCACCGGAAGAAATGTAGGCGTCAAATGTCAGGTCCGGTATTTCCTTCTTCAGCCGGACATCAAATTGTTGATAGGTAAGGTCAAGTTTGTGATCAAGTTTAAAATGCTCGACGATCTGGCGAATACAACGCATGCCTTCATTGGCTTCTCCTTCATAAAGATCAAGGACGGCGATTTTAACGGAATTCATGGTTCTTGAAAAATGTCATCTACTTTAAACTCCCACCAACGTCTGCTCGGTGATATAATCAACCACCTTTTGCAAACTGCTGGTCTTTTGAAAGACCGCAAGTTGGCGGTCAGCCCCCGTGCCTTGTTCCAAAATCTTGTTTACAGAGCTAATGGCTTTGCGGCTGCCCAGCTCATCTACCACATCATCGATAAATTCCAGAAGTTCATGAATCAGCACGCGCGTATCTACTTCTGCCTGTTTGCCAAAGTCGATCAGTTTGCCTTCGATACCGTAGCGGGAGGCCCGCCACTTGTTTTCACTGAGGAGCGCCCGGTTGTAGACAATGAAACTCATGTTCTGCAGTCGCAGTTTATACAACTTGACGACAAGAGCCTGCAGCACGGCCGTGATGGCTATTGTTTCCTCGATCAGCATGGGCACATCGCAGATTCGGAATTCAATCGTGTCAAAAAATGGATGTACCCGCACGTCCCACCATATCTTTTTTGCATTGTCGATACAATTAGTACGAATCAATAAGTTGACATAGTTCTTGAAATCGTCCCAATCGTTAAAATAGTCCGGCAGACCGGTACGCGGAAATTTATCAAATACTTTCGTGCGAAAGGATTTGAAGCCGGTATTACGGCCTTCCCAAAAAGGTGAATTGGTCGAGAGGGCATAAATGTGCGGGAGAAAGTAGCGCACCGTGTTCATGATATGGATGGCCATATTTTTATCAGCAATGCCCACATGAACATGTAAACCAAAAATCAAATTGGAGCGGGCGGCTTCCTGCATTTCATTTACGATCTCATCATAGCGCGGATTGGGCGTGATGAGTTGTGTGCTCCAATGTGAGAACGGATGCGTTCCGGCGGCACCAATCCTCAGTCCCAGGCTTTGGGCTACATCGGATACTGTTTTTCGAAGCCGGCGAATTTCGGCGTGTGCCTCTTCTACATTTTTGCAAATGTTCGTACCCACCTCCACCACTGCCTGGTGCATTTCTGCCTTCACATTGTCATTGAGTGTCTCGGAGGCGATATCCACAATTTTATGCTCGTGTGATTTGAGTTCCCGGGAGACAGGATCAATGACCATGTACTCTTCTTCGACGCCTAATGTGAATTTTTCCATAGCCTCATCCCTGTCCCTCTCCAGGAGAGGGACAGGGTTTACTTTCTTTTTGATTTCGCTGCCGCTGCTTTTTCTGCTTTCGGTTTGGCACTCGGCTTTTCTTTGCGCTCACCTGATTTCAGGAAGGCTGCCACGCCTTTGGAGACAAACGTTCCCCACGTAAGATTGTCGTTTCCAGGCTTCGCCGCTTCTGCCCGTTCGATTGCCATCTTCGCAGCGTGGTCCACAACCCAATCAAAATTTTCCTGGCCTACGGAAGCCACATCGGCATCGGGGGCCGGGTTACAAAAGTCGATCGCATAGGGTATGCCCTTGCGCACCGCCATCTCTACGGTATTGAAATCATATCCCAAGGCATGATTGAGTGCCAACACATAGTCGTTCACTTTTTTTAACAACTTATCCGATGCCGGCCCTTTTTCCACCACATAGCGAAGGTGATGGGGATTGCGTGGTTCATATTGCATGATGCGGATATATTTTCTGCCGAGGCAATAACACCGGAAGTAATCATCAAAAATAATTTCCTCCTGAAGCATCATCACAAGCTGACCCGTCTGGCGATAGGCTTCAAAAAACTCATCAGGCCCTCGAAGTTTATAGACACTCTTCCAACCTCCGCCCGAATGTGGTTTCATATAGGCAGGCCAGCCGATGTGTTCAAATATTCTGTCCCAGCTCAGTGGAAATTTTAGATTGCTGAACGAGCCGTCTTGCGTATCCGGTGGCTTTTCATACGAAGGAAGGATCACGGTCTTGGGCACGGGCACACCAATTTTTACCGCCAGCGCGTTGTTGAAAAATTTTTCGTCTGCACTCCACCAGAATGGATTGTTCAGGACGGCTGTGCCCGCAATGGCCGCATTCTTTAAGTAGGCCCGGTAAAATGGAACATCTTGCGAAATCCGGTCAATGATCACCGAGTATCCGGTATCTTCCGCCTGCTGCACTTTATCGATGAGCACCGGTTCTGCGGAAATATTCTTAAGTCCCAGGTTATTGATCCGCTCAACAAATGCTTGCGGAAATGAACGCTCGAGGCCGTGTAAGATTCCGATTTTTTTCATGCGCCAGGCGTTAGTTTTTAGACCTTAAAACCGCGATTACGATCTCTTGCAGTTTGATTGGTTCAGTAAGGTTAAGATTATGCGCTGAATTTGAAAACCAAAATAAGTCCTTTTTTTCCGCTTTTATCATTTTATAGTATTCTTCCGTGAGTTTGAAATAGGTTTGATAGTCCCGTGTGCCTACAAGAAAGTAAACCGGACACTTGAATTCAGTCGCATCGACAAAAATATTCATCTGGGAGGCCTCGTTAAACAGCCCTAACCACTTCCGGGCCCAGGCATCCACAAAGGGTTTCGGCGGCACCCCCGATAACATCTCCTTTGCCAGCCATTTGCGGTGATAATACAACTGCTCTCCATTTTGAAATGGAATGGTGATCCTGGCCAGTTCGTTCAGCGCCGTCAGGTTGTTCGTCTCCGTTGCTTTCATTTTCATCAATTCCAATGATAGACGTTCACTTTCCACCTGGTGCACCATCGGGCTAACGGCGAAGTATGCTTCCAGCAGTTCAGGATAATTGGCCGCTACTATCAATCCTAAGAAGCCACCCCACGAATGACCCATGAGATAAATCTTCTCTTTGGAAAACCGTGTACGCAAATAATTGATCATCTCCACGGCATCGCTCACCATGAGCGCAACGGTTATGGGTTGGCTGGAAGAATTTAGTTTTGCGGTCTTACCACTTTCGCGCTGGTCCCATTGCACCACCACGAAATGTTTTTGCAATTCGCTGGTAAAGCGATCACTATATCTCATCGAGGAGTTGCCCGGCCCGCCATGAAGAAAAAGTAAAACCGGATGGTGGTCGTTGTTACCCTTCATGCCGATCCATTGTTTGATACCTCCGATTTCCACAGCCTCCTGCTTATTGACTGAGGAGAGTGCATAAGATGCATCGGCGACAACAACTATTAAAAAGAATGAAACGTACCGAAATAGGTTATTCGCCACAGGTTCTTATCGGATCATTGACAAATAATGTGGAAACATCTCGCGCCAGGCAGGCCAGTCATGGGGTGCGTTTTGGCGCACATCCAGCCAATGGTTGATGCCTTTGTTGCGCAACACCGATGCCATCCGCTCGTTCGCATCCCAGCACATGTCGTTAGTGCCGGTTCCCAGCACAACAAACATGTCATTAAAGTAGGAGCTCTGTGCATTTGGTATAAAGTCAGGCGGGTTATTGAAGTACACATTTTCATCGTAGTAGCCATCGAGTTGGTTTCTGATATCGAAGGCCGCGCCCATGTTGAAAACATACTTTGTTACATCGGGATGTTTGAAAGCAAAATTTGTGGCATGGTAACCCCCAAAGCTGCAACCGGCGGTGGCCACACGACCCACTCCCGTTTCGCGCTGCATGAGCGGAACCAGTTCGGTGAGTAAGAAATTGTCGTACCAGATATGGTTCATCACGCGTTGAGCCGGATGTATGCTTTTGTTATACCAGCTTGACGCATCGATGCCGTCCGGGCAATAGATTTTTACAAGGCCTTCTTCAATAAACCACGCAGCGCTGTCGATTAGTTTAAAATCTTTGTTTTCAGAAAAATGCCCCATCGATGTTGGAAATAACATGACCGGGTAGCCGCGTGTGCCGAAAGCCAGGACTTCTATGTCGCGGCTGAGGCTGGATGAATACCATCGGTGATAATGTTCGTACATGCTGTCGGGGTTGAGGTAGTCGCGCTAAGTTAAGTATACATTGACGTAACATTATTATTCTTCTTCGGTTGATGCGTAAGTTTTTAAGTAAGAAAAGACTATTGAAAGGGGGTAAATTCAAATACTGGTCATTCATTTGGCCCTGACATAGCCCTGTTTTTATTTTTACGGTGCGCTAATTTTTATTTAGATTTGACACATGATAATTGGTAAGAAAAGTTTTAAAAAAGACATTCAAACGTTAGCCTCTTCATTGACCGACCATCCTATTCAAGGCTCGCATTTAGGCCATGGTATTTATAAAGTAAGAATTCCGATCACCGGTAAATCATCAGGAAAAAGTTACGGTGCAAGAGTAATCCACGCTGTGTTTTCTGTAGATAGTGAAGTTTATCTACTCTCTGTATATGACAAAAGTGTTAAGAAAGATTTAGGTAGTAACGAAGTCCGCGAACTCGTACAAATAGTTAAGAAAATAAAATTGCTTTAAAGCAAGGTGTTACAAACCTACCCTTTCGGGAGCCAGGGGTCCATTCATCGGCTTTTTAACCCCACTGTCTTAATTTTGCAAACGAAATGATTGACAAGCCAATCGAGGCCAGCGAGCCAAACGATACCGGGGAACCCGGATATTCCTACCATTCGGAGAAATTGACGGACATCTACACGAAACTCCTGCAGCGAAATGTGGAGGTAGAGATCATGACACCCCCTGAAATCTATAAAGACAGATCATATCCTTTATTGTTACTGAATGACGGGCAGGACAGTGACGCGGTAAAAGTAAAAGAGGCGGTGTCGAAGTTAGTAACCGAAAAATCCATTCCTGAGATCATTGTGGTGGGTGTGATGGCAGCAGACCGCATGCAGGAATATGGTGTTGGTTTTCGTTCCGATTATTTTGGTCGCGGCAAACTGGCCAAAGCCTATTCCGAATTCGTTATCACAGAGCTTGTCCCCTACCTGCAGTATAAATATCCGATCAGCAAACTGAGTTCAGAACGTGCCATGGCGGGCTATTCGCTTGGCGGGCTTTCGGCGATCGACATTGTTTGGAGCCACCCGGATTCCTTTGGAAAGGCCGGTGTTTTCAGCGGCTCCTTTTGGTGGCGGAAGCGCGACGCGAAGAGTGTTTTTTATTCAGATTACCGCGACCGCCTCATGCACCTTCAGGTGCGAAGGGGTAAGTTCAAACCCGGCATGAAGTTCTGGTTCCAGACTGGCACCCTGGACGAGCACAATGACCGGAACAAAAATGGGGTCATCGACTCGATCGACGACACGATGGATCTGATCACCGAACTCACGGCCAAAGGCTACCGGCCATTTCATGATATTCAATACCTGGAGATCAAAGATGGCAAACATAACCAGGAGACATGGGCGCAGGCAATGCCTTATTTCTTGAAGTGGGCGTTTGGAAAAAGGGACTAACGATAAATGTCGCGTTGAAAGTTGACAATTGACAAGCCAAACAAAAAGACTATGTTTCCTTGTCAATTGAGCCGTTGTCAACTGTCAATTGTTTAAGGACGATCACTTTTTATTATGACAAGTATAAATTCCATTACGACCATTATTTTTGACCTGGGGGGAGTGCTCATTGATTGGAATCCCCGGCATCTTTATCAAAAGATTTTTAAGACAGAAGAAGAGATTACCTGGTTTCTTGAAAATGTGTGTACTCCGGAGTGGAACGAGCAACAAGACGCCGGCCGTTCATTTGAAGATGCTACCAAAGAACTGGTGCAAAAATTCCCGGAGCACGAACATGCTATCCGCGCCTGGTATGACCGGTGGCAGGAGACTATACACGGACCCATCCATGAAACTGTTGAGATTTTAAGGTCCATCAGAGACTCCCGGCGTTACCGTCTGTATGCGCTCACGAATTGGTCAGCTGAAACGTTTCCATGGGCCCTGGAGAATTTTGAATTCCTCCATTGGTTTGATGGCATCGTAGTAAGTGGCATAGAGAAAACGCGCAAACCCTTTCCGGAATTTTATGAAATCCTGCTGAACCGATACAACATTGTTCCTGAAAATTCGATCTTCATTGATGATAATTTGCAAAACGTGGAGGCAGCACGTGCCATTAAAATTGATGCCATTCACTTTCAGGGCGCAGGAAATCTAAAGGCCGAATTACGTAGAAGAGATCTGATTTAATTACTCGTCACTCGTCATTCCCCTCAGGCTTTCTTGATAGCTGCAATGACTTCCAGAGCAGCTCGCTCCGCAGATGCCAGCGCACCATTCAACATTCCAGCCTGACCCGTGATGTCTGTCGCTTCTCCAGCAAAAAATAACTTGTCAACTACCGGCCGGCTGATGGCTTTGCGGTCATCATTCTTCGCACCAGGCAACGGATACGAATATCCACCCAGGATATAATCTTCTTTGGACCAATCCTGGCGGATAAAAATATTTTTGAGGGTCTGAAGGTTTTTGCGGATAAATTGACTGCCCTGCCCGGAATAAATCGCATCTATATCGGTGAGCACGGCACTGATGAGTGCATCATCTCCAAGTGCAGCGTATTGATCGGCCTTATTTCCATTTACCGTAATGGATAATGTTCGGTTGAACTGACTACGGCCTAAACCCGCGCTAAAATACTCAGGCACATTGGATGAACCCAGGATATATCCTGCCGTATCGCCCCAAAAATTCTTTTTAAATTCCAATATCAGGCGAAGCGACGCGCTCATGCCGAACTTCGCCAATGAGCCGGCGAAATCTCCCGGTAACGCCGGGGTAAACGACAAGCCTCCGTTTTTCAGTATGCTTACCGGAACGGTAACAACCACTTTGTTTGCCTCGAATTTGGTACCGTCTTTTGCTGTGATAATAATCGGGTCACTTCCATAACCGATGGATGCGATAGGTGTATTCAACTGTACAAAGGATTGTATGGCACTGAAGCGTGATATGAGTATGTCTTGCAGGGGATTGGCTTTCAGTCCAATGATCTTTCCATCATTTTGACGCAGGGTTTCTTGTTCTGCAACCCCACCCATTCCAATCATATCGTTGCTGCTTCCATACGCATTACCAATCTGCCCGTTCAGCATACCATAAGCACGCGCTTGAATAGCGGCAGGCACTGCTTGCTGTACCGTTTGAGAACTTCCAACAAAATTTCTTACGCCGGTCCGGAAATCCATGGCCGCGCGAAAATCCGCATCATTCCCAGCGGTCCACTCCGATTCCGACTTCGCCTGGTTGTCAATCACAAATCTGTTCCCGGTTGGTGGAAACTCCGTAGTCGGTAAATTGTAATCCTTGAAAATTCTTCCAAAGATCGAGTCATTGCCAATGATCGTCTGAGCACCTAATTCTATTGGGAAATCAGAACCCAACTGCGGAGCATACGGATAAATTTCCACACGCTGATTTCTCAATGAACGCACCCTTCCGCCAACCTGATCACGAGCTTCAAATATGATTACTTTGATACCCTTCGAGTTAAGAATATCGGCGACATATAAGCCTGCCGCACCAGCCCCGATAATGGCCACCTTGCCACTGAAAACAATCTCCGGACCCGGAGCTTTAGGTCCACATGCTCCCAGCAGCGAAGGCATCAATATCCCTCCCGAAAGGCCCCATCCAAGTTGCTGTATCGCTTCTCTGCGCTTCAAACGAATTAATTAACGTGAAAGATAAGGAGACATCACGGCTTAATAAAATGCCCGGTGACTCCATTGTGACTCCATGCTTTGCCCGGTCGATTTGAAGCAATTCTGGTATCTTGCAAACCGTAAATCATGCAAGCCATCAACATAATTTCCGCACCCGTAAAAAAGGTAACCATCATCGGACCGGAGTGCACGGGTAAAACAGATCTGTCACAATACCTTGCTGCCTATTTCAAAACGGAATGGGTGCCGGAATATGCGCGGGCTTTTCTCAATAAGCTTAACCGTCCCTATGAGCGCGCTGATCTGACCAAAATTGCACACGGTCAGCTGCGCGTGGAAGATGAGTGGCTGCAGAATGCCAATAAGGTGTTGATCTGTGATACCAACCTGATCGTGATAAAAGTCTGGAGTGAAGAAAAGTTTGGTGATTGCGATCCTGAGATTTTGGATGCGATGCACGCACGTCACTATGACCTGATTTTGCTTACCTATATTGACATTCCATGGGAAGCAGACCCGCAACGTGAGCACCCCGACAAGCGCGAATATTTCTGGAACGTTTACAAAAAGGAAGCGATCGCTTCAAAAAATCCTACCGTAGAAATCTCCGGCACTCGTGAAGAAAGACGAAAGAAGGCTGTTGAGGCAATTAACAAAATTTTAGTTTAGCACAGTCAGGCATCCATGAGTAATCCTTACGCCGCTCTCCAGATCCGCGACTTCCGGTTATTCATCAGCGCCCGCTTTTGTGTTACCCTTGCCATACAGATTCAGGCAGTCGTAGTCGGTTGGCAGGTCTATGAAATTACCAAAGATCCTCTCTCCCTTGGCCTCATTGGCTTAGCGGAAGCAGTTCCTTCGATTGGTGTATCCCTGTATGCAGGCCATCTCGCCGACATCGTCCAGCGGAAAAGGATCATTATTTTCACACTGCTCACGCTGGTTGTCTGTTCGGCGGCACTTCTTTTCTTTACGACTCATACAGGAGCGTTTATTTTGCAACACGGGGTATCTCCAATCTATGCAATCATTTTCATCAGTGGCATCGCACGCGGATTCATCACACCGGCGCTCTTTTCTTTTATGCCACAACTTGTGCCACGCGAGTTGTATCAAAACGCCATCTCCTGGAATAGTACGTTGTGGGAGATGGCCTCCATCGGCGGGCCACCTATTGGCGGTTTGATTTATGGCTTCTTTGGGATCACGGCTGCTTACACGATTGATGCCACACTCATGTTTTTGGGAGTGACACTTGCACTGTTAGTGGCCGACAGACCGTTGCCATCCATTACCGACGAGCAAGGCATGGTCGACAAGATCAAGGCAGGACTTCATTTTGTGTTTCAGAACAAAATCATTCTCAGTGCAATTTCGTTGGACCTGTTTGCTGTATTATTTGGCGGTGCGGTTGCACTGCTTCCCATATTTGCTGATCAGATCCTGGATGTGGGAAAGATCGGTCTTGGCTTTCTGCGATCGGCGCCTGGCATTGGCGCTGTATTGACAGCCCTTTATCTTACCTATCATCCTATCAAAAAAAGTATGGGAAGAATATTGTTGTACAGTGTTGCAGGCTTCGGATTGTGTATGATTTTCTTTGCTGTCTCCAGGAACTTCTGGCTTTCTATGGGAATTTTGGCCATGAGCGGGGCCTTTGATTGTGTCAGCGTAATCGTGCGAGGCACGTTGCTGCAAACGCTTACCCCTGAAAATATGAAAGGTCGTGTGTCGGCCGTAAATAATATTTTCATTGGGTCCTCCAACGAGATCGGTGCATTTGAATCGGGTGTAGCCGCCCGGTTGTTGAAGGTGGTGCCTTCGGTTATCTTTGGAGGCGTGATGACGCTGCTGGTCGTGGGCGTCACTGCCTGGAAGGCGCCATCGCTCAGGAAATTGGAGAAGGTGGGGTGATGAATGACGAATTTTGAGACTTTTACTGAGCACTACGTAGCTTGCGCGACAATATAGCAATGTTAGTTGTTGATTAACAAGAGTTTACAGCGTGGTAGTAATAACGAAACTTACGGCATTTTCTTACGGTTAACGATTAATCCTACTTTGTCATATTTAGATTTTTGGGGTCACAACGAGCACGAAGATGACACAACGAGCACAACGAAACAGAGCCGATGATCCGCTGCACCTCGATTTCGTAGTGCTCGTAGTGGTTCGTTGTGTTCTTCGTGACCATACTTCTGATTCGCTCTTCGGGCTGCAACCTTATGCTATTCA
>JANXYC010000198.1 GCA_025350305.1 Cyclobacteriaceae bacterium
TGCCACAATCCAAATTAGACTAATTTTATCAGGATTTTCAGGATAGAACTTGAGTGAGGGATTTACAGAATTAAATGTTTGTAGATATTTGTGAATATGATTGCTGCCAATGATCCGAAGCTAAAGAGTTGGGTGGAGGTGTCCAGGGGTTCCGACTTCCCCATCCAAAACCTTCCGTTTGGGATTTTCAAAACCAGGTACCTATCTCCGGTGGCCGGCGTAGCAATTGGTGACTACGTAATAGACCTTGTTTATCTTCATGAAAATGGTTTCCTGGATGGTGTTGGCCTTCCACCCGGAGTCTTTAACCAGAAATACCTAAACGATTTTTTTTCATTAGGCAGAAAGAAAGTAGGAGCTGTGCGCGGAAGAATTTCTGACTTGCTCCGGCACAATAATGATGAGCTGAGAAACAATGCCGCTGCAAGAGAGATCGGCCTGATTGCAATGGCAGAGACGCAAATGCTTCTACCAATAAATATTCCCAATTATACTGATTTTTATAGCAGCGAAGAGCACGCTACCAATGTTGGATCCATATTTCGCGATCCAAAGAATGCGTTATTGCCTAACTGGAAACATCTTCCGGTGGCCTATCATGGCCGGGCATCCTCCATTGTCATCTCCGGTACGCCAATTCTGCGACCCAAAGGACAGATCAAACCCCCTGATGCGGAACTTCCAGTTTTTTGCCCAACACGCAAACTTGATTTTGAATTGGAAATGGCGTTCATCTCGTGCGCCAATACATCTTTGGGTAAATCCATTCCGCTTCGGGAAGCAGAGGACCACATGATTGGTTTTGTGTTGTTTAATGATTGGTCGGCGCGTGACATCCAGCAGTGGGAGTATGTTCCCCTTGGCCCGTTCTTGGGAAAAAACTTTGGTTCAACAATCTCACCATGGATTGTTACTCTGGATGCCCTGGAGCCCTTTCGCAGCGAGGGTCCTGATCAAATTCCGCACGTGCTTCCTTACCTGTCGTTTACCGGAAAGCGAAATTTGGATGTTACGCTGGAAGTTTTGATTGCTTCCGAAAATTCGGAGCCGACCACTGTCTGCCGGACAAATTCCAAATATTTGTATTGGAATGCAGCCCAGCAATTGGCACACCACACCGTGAATGGCTGCAATATCCAGGTGGGCGATGTGTACGCATCCGGTACGATCAGTGGCCCCTCGCCGGGATCGTACGGTTCACTCCTGGAACTCTCGTGGAACGGTCAGCGCCCCCTTCACATGCCGGACGGAACGGAGCGTACATTTCTCGAAGACGGCGACACGGTCATCATGCGTGGTCATGCTGAAAAAGACGGAGTACGGATAGGCTTCGGAGAATGCATCGGCAAGATTTTACCAGCGACGTGATGGCTCGGGTATTAAATGCTCGTACATAAAAAATTCTATTCCCGGGTAAGTGATGCTAACCATCGATCCTAAAGAAATTTCAGTTCCTAAAATGCACAGTTATTTGCTGGGCGCCGTAGTGCCGCGTCCGATCGCCTTCGCCAGTACGATTGATAAAAAGGGTAACGTGAATTTAAGCCCCTTCAGTTTTTTCAATTGCTTTAGCGCAACTCCTCCAATTTTGGTTTTTTCTCCTTCCCGCAAAGGAAGAGACAATACAACCAAGCACACCTATGAAAACGTGAAGGAAGTTTCTGAAGTGGTAATAAGCATTGTAAGTTACAGCATGGTGCAGCAGACTTCGTTGGCCAGTTGTGAATATCCCAAAGATGTCAATGAGTTTGTGAAAGCGGGCTTTACGGAAATACCATCTACAAGAATAAAGCCACCACGTGTTGGTGAATCAGCGGTATCGTTTGAATGTAAAGTCAACCAGATCATTGAATTAGGTACCCAGGGCGGTGCGGGTAACCTTGTGATTTGTGAAATACTGTTGATGCATATCAAGGAAGAGGTTCTGGATGAAAGCGGCCGAATCGATCCACGTAAACTGGATGCTGTAGCGCGCATGGGTGGTGATTCTTATCTGCGCGTGCAAGGCGACAGCATTTTCACGGTGCCAAAACCAAATAAGAAACTTGGCATTGGCTTCGATAACCTTCCTGAAAAAATTAGAAATAGCCCTGTGCTAACCGGCAATGATTTGGGGAAACTCGCAAATATTGAGTTGCTTCCAAGCCAATGGGAAATTGCTGCGTTCAAGAAAACGCCGGAAGTTGTGGATGCGGAATCCAAAGGAGAGAAGGCACTTCACACGTTGGCCCAACAGTACCTTGGAAATGGAAGGGTTGAGGATGCCTGGAAAGTTTTGTTGGGCAACATCCTATGATGGGTCGATTAGTCTTATCATTAATGCTGTTTGCGGTTGGTATGCCCTCCTTTTCTCAAAAGAATCAGCGGCTTATCGATGATGCAGTTGTGAGCACCATCCGGCTAGAAGGCTATCCGGATTGGATTGAAGTTGATAAAACGTCTGTCTGGATTTCGAACGGTGGATTGATGCAAAGGATCAATCCAGAGACCAACGGAATCCTGTCGGAGGTAAAGGTGAATCGGCCCTGTGCTGCATTTGCAATCGGTTTTGGTTCCGTGTGGGTAGCAAGCTGTGGCGACAAGACGATTGTCAGAATCAGTCTTGAGAATAATAAAGTAATTGCCAGCATTCCTTTGCCAATTGCCGATGATGAGGGGAGCATCGTAGCGGCGGAAAATGGTGTATGGGTTTTATCCGACGCCAACGGGCTACTGACAAGGATTGATCCCGGCAGCAATAAAGTAGTGATAAGCATTCATGTTAAGCCAAATTCATTTGCTGCGATGGCTGGGTTCGGCTCCATTTGGATCACCAATACTGGAGATGTTAAAACCAACCTCAATGGATCCGTTCAACGCATTGACCCCATCACCAATAAAATTAGCAGCACCATCACGGTAGGCAGGCAACCGAGGTTTCTTGCCGTGGGCGAAGGAGGGGTGTGGATATTCAACCAGGTTGACGGTTCGGTTTCCCGAATTGATCCGCGTACCAATAAGGTTGTGGCTACGATTGATTGTGGGGTACCCGGGACGGGTGGTGATATTGCTGCCGGTGAAGGCTATGTCTGGGTACGAGCCAAGAAAGAACTGCTCCTGGTGATTGATCCGCAATCCAATAAAGTGATCGAGACATTTGGGCCTCCGGCCGGGAGCGGCGCTGTCAGGGCCGGAGGTGGCTTCGTATGGGTCTCCGCCCACGATATCAATAAGGTTTGGAAGTTGAGTCCTGCTTTAGTCCTGAAGAAAGATTAATGGCTAGTGGGCATCTCTTCCATATAACACGGTTTCAGAAAGCTTCAAAACACCTTTTCATTGGCCTCATCCCACCTTCTCCGGAGGAGAAGAACTGAGGAGTTTTTGAAGCTTTCCTTAGACACATTTCCTGTTATATGGAAGAGACGCCCTCGTGTTAATTTCTGTACATCACTGCCTTCACTGCCTTTACTGTCTTCTCAACATTCGGCAAAATTGCCTGGATGAGGGTAGCTGCGTATGGAAGTGGGGCATCCCAATTATTAATACGCTGAACAGGTGCATCCAGGTAATCAAATGCATGCTTCTGAATGTGATACGTAATTTCCGTGGCGATCGAAGACAAAGGCCATGCTTCTTCAACGATCACGAGGCGATTCGTTTTCTTTACCGATTCAACGATCGTCGCATAGTCAATAGGGCGCACGGATCGAAGGTCAATTACTTCCGCCGAAATGTTCTCTTTTTCTAGCTCTTGTGCCGCTGCTAAAGCCACCTTCATAATCTTTCCAAACGATGCAATGGTCACATCGGTCCCTGCCTTTTTAATATCAGCGACCCCGATGGGGATAAGATACTCTTCTGCAGGAACCTCACCCTTGTCGCCATACATCATCTCCGATTCCATGAAGATAATAGGATCATCATCGCGGATAGCACTCTTTAAAAGACCTTTTGCATCGTAAGGAGTGGAGGGAACCAAAACTTTAAGTCCGGGAGTATTGGCGAACCAATTCTCAAAGTTTTGTGAGTGTTGGGCACCCAATTGTCCTGCGTTGCCGGTTGGTCCTCTGAAAACAATCGGTACGTTATATTGCCCGCCCGACATCGAATAAAGCTTGGCTGCTGCATTGATGATCTGGTCGATGGCTACCAATGAGAAGTTAAACGTCATGAACTCAATAATCGGGCGGATGCCGTTGGCAGCTGCCCCGACTCCCACGCCCGCAAAGCCAAGTTCCGAAATAGGTGTATCAATTACACGGTCTGGCCCAAATTCATCAAGCATGCCCTGGCTCACCTTGTAGGCTCCGTTGTATTCCGCCACTTCTTCTCCCATCAGTAACACACGTGGGTCTCTGCGCATTTCTTCATTCATTGCCTCACGTAGGGCTTCACGAAACTGGATTTCACGCATACAATTTTCTTAATAAGAGGTAAAAATAATAGGAGGATCATCAGTATGAAAGGATTAGAAGGATTTCTCCGTCTTTCTTTTCCTACATCCTGGCATCGCGGCTGGCCCTTTCCAACCCAAGGGGCCCGAAAATAAAAAACCCTGTCTCGTCCCGATAGCTATCGGGATCAGGACAGGGCCTGGATATATCTTCTTACTTATTTCAATGCATTACGGAAAGATTCCGTTGTTGCAAACTTGCTGAACTCAAGGTCAGTCAGGGCCTTGTCTTTCAGGCCTGGATCAATTTTCACAGCACTTGCCAGGCTGCTGGCTACTTTATCACCATTGCCAGATTTAGCGGCAGCGATGGCAGCACCATAGTAGGCTATGGCCAGATTGCTGTTTTTAGCCGATGCTTCGCCGAAAGAATTTGCAGCGTTAGCGTAATCTTTAGAGAGAAGCTGAGCCAATCCTTTGTTGAAAAGGTTGATATCCGTGGTCAACGCTGATGATTCCGAACGAACGGCTGCATCATATTTAGCGATGTAGATTTCAGACGCACCTTTCACGCCATTGACTCCACGCGCCACATCGTTGCTTGCGCCGTTGAGCGCTTTGTTTGCATAACTGGCTGCTTTATAAGGATTGCCCTTCATCAACGAAACGGTTGCAAGGTTGGTATTCACTTCAGGCGTCTCGCGGATTTTAATGGCTAGCTCCAATTGAGCAGAGGCTTTGTCGGCCAATTCACCAGCGCGCGCAGGATTTTCAATCGCCATTTGCAGGTAAGTAGCGCCTAAATTGTTGTGTGCATTCCAGTTAGCTCCTTTCTTCGTAGCGGCCGCATAGATGTTTGCTTTCTCATCAAGTGACGGAGTGAGTGTGCCTGCATACATCAGTTCCTCGAAGTTTAGTGATTCGGCAGGTGCTCCGCCCTGTCCAATTTGTTTCGCTAAAACAGACATCTCCGCATCTGTTTTCTTTTTCTTAATGGTCAGGATTTCAGTCTTGGCCGTGCGCAAACCAGGATAAATATCTTTGAAGACCTTCTTATATGAAGGTAGTTTCTTCAATTGTTTTTCCTGTTCTTCAAACGCGCCGGCGCTGTTGATGACATTAAGGTACGCTGATTTCTCATCCGAAGAGATGCCTTCATAAGAAGCCAGTTTAGCTTTGAATTCATTCCAATCATCGACCACAGGCTTCAGGATAAATTTGATAGAATCCGCCATGCCTTTGTAGTCATACTTCTTCATTTGTGAGCGATAATATTTTTCAATGGCTTTCGCGCGCTCTTCAGAGAGTTTGCTATTGATTCGGTCGCGACCTTCAGGCGAGTGCGTACCAGTGATAGTGACGGTGCGGGTAATGTTCTTTGAAGCAATGAACGCATCCAATTCCTTTGCTTTGTCGCTCTTCATTTCTGAGGTGCGGAGATCAGATTTTCCCTGCTCGAAAAGGAAATCAGGGATGACCACCGGCACAACCTCTTCTTTGTTGTTGTAGCCATGATCAGCGAACGCTGCATAGTATGAGTTTTGAACAAGTTTGCTGGTAGTGATAATGCCTACCGCGACATCCGCGCGGGGAGCGGTTTTCTTCGTCTTGGTGCCTTTCTGAGCAACACCTTCTACCTGAAGCACACCCGTTTTGTAAGCGGGCTGGTAGGGGAAGCTGAATTGCTTGGTAATCTTGGGCTGCTCCGTGGGAGTAGCGGCATAATCATCTCCTTTGAATGGAATGGGAGGAAGTGCCATCTCCTTGTCACCATACTTGTAAAAAGTGTTGAGGGTGTAGACGGTACCTTTCTTCAGCATTTTTACCGGAAGGTTGGCAGCCATTTCAAAGGCTACTGTGTCTTTATGCACTTCCAGTGGATTGGGGGTCACCACCAGGTTCTGCTGCTTCGCCAGTTTAATCATTTGGGGAAGCGTGCATCCGGCCAGGCTCAACATGCCGATGATCACAATCGAGTGTACTACTTTTCTCATGGATTGGTTTTTAGGGTTTCTTCAAAAACGAGTCGCAAAGCTAACGCTATGGCGTTTTTTCCCCAATATTAGTCAAAAAAATATAGAGGTGGTCATCTCATACCGGCTCGAAAGGCGTTATATTTGCAAAGAGTTTTTTTTCTTCGATAAAGTGCATTTTACTCAGATAAATGAAGGTTTTGGCTATGGATGAGCAGATGAAACGATTGCAGCATTTTTTTCAGGAACATGCCTTTGGCGTGTGCTCGGCGTTAGGAGAAAAGTTGGGTATTGCCTCTGCCAGCATCAGACTTTTCTTCATTTATGCCTCTTTTCTCACCTTGGGGTCACCCGTTATCGTCTACCTTGGGCTGGCGTTTATTCTGAATATGCGAAAGCATCTCAGAAGGAGTAATAGCTCCGTACTGGATTTTTAACGCTTTAACTGCGGGTAGTTTCGTTTGCCCGCGACAAAGAAGTCCCACACAATCAACCCGCGGTATTGAGTTGGTAGTTTTCTATATCCAAACTTCGCGGTATGCCTCCTTCTTGTTTTCTCCTTTCCCCAGTTACTGAGAAAGTGACGATGAGCTCTGATGACGGATTGACCGTCTTTAAATGATCCCGACAAGGCAAATTTTAATGACGCTATCCAGTCGAGCACGATGCGGAAGGGAAGTTTTACAATCAGTTCGGTTCGGGAAAGGTTCTTAAATAGCAGGCTCAAGCCATTCTTAAAATTAAGATAGGTCTTGCGTGGATTAGATGCTGAAAGTGTTCCTCCACCCACATGGTACACGACGCTTGCGCCCTCGTAGAATATCGTATGCCCTGATCTTTGAAGGCGCCAGCACAAATCAATTTCTTCCATGTGTGCAAAGAAGTCTTCATCCAGACCACCCATCTCATAAAATAATTTTGTCCTCACCATCATGCAGGCACCGGAAGCCCAGAATATTTCAAGGGAGTCATTGTACTGGCCATGATCTTCTTCCAGCATATAAAACAGCCGGCCTCTGCAGAACGGGTACCCGAATGAATCAATGAACCCACCACCTGCCCCAGCGTACTCAAAATAATTTTTCTGATGATAGGAGAGGATCTTCGGTTGAACGGCCGCCACCTCAGGATTCTTATCCAGGAGTTGTTTCAGTGGGTCAAGCCACCCGGCAGTGACCTCCACATCGGAGTTCAGCAAGACAGAATAATCCGCTTCAATTTTGTTTAATGCGTAATTATAACCCCCGGAAAAACCGAGGTTGGTAGCAATTTGAATCACCTCAACTGTTGGGAATTCTTTTATAACAACATTCGCAGAACCATCCGTAGAACCATTGTCTACTACTACGATTCGGGCTGGTGCGCTGTACCGTATAATGGAAGGAAGAAATTCTCGCAGCAGCTCACCGCCGTTAAAATTGAGAATAACAACGGCAACACTTGTCATCCCATCATACTGCTAAGATCCAACCCGGGAATGTTGGGCAATAAACCTTCGGTACTTTTCCTGAGCTCTTCCTTGGCTTTTATTTCCACTTCATCCAGCGCTTTGTTGACAGCCGCTACCACCAGGTCTTGCACTAAAATTCGATCGGAAGACGATAGGATTGTTGGATCAATCTCAAGGGCGAGCAGTTTTTTCTTTCCGTTGACGGTAGCTTTAACCATGCCGGCACCGGCTTCACCAGTGGCCGTAATTTTGTCAAGGCTGTCCTGAGCTTCTTTCAGCCGTGTTTGCATCTCCTTGACCTTACCCATCATTTTCATCATGTCCAGCATAGACAACGTTTTAATTGAATACTGCAAATGTAACGGTCTTGATTGAAACTAGTTCAGGATCAGTGCAACCGTGCCTTCCTGCGAGAAGGTACGACCTGCCAGGTCAGTAAATTCCGCCTTCCAGATATAGACAGATGGTGACATGGGTTTTCCATCCCGTTGACCATCCCAGGGCTCATTCTTCTCGGTGGCAAAAAGAAGAGACCCCCACCGATCAAATATTTTCAAATTCATCTTTACAATGTATTGACCCGACACCGTGAATCCGTCATTCAAATTGTCATGATTAGGTGTAAACGCTGTCGGGTAAAAGATGTTCGTGTTTTTGATGAACTCCACCAGGTTAGATACCGAGGATGTCAGTCCCGCGGCGTTCGGCTGGGCCTTGATCTGGTAGCGAACAAGTTGGTTGGTGGGATCCGGCTGATCATCCAGAAATGTTGTATCAGTCAGGATAATTGATTTGACGAGCACCCCTTGCACATTATATTTTTCAAGAAGATAATTCTTTACACCATTCTTCCAGCCTTTATAGGAAGTCCAAACGAGCGACACAACATTTTTCTTATCGAGCACCCCGGAAAGTTCCAGGGGGCACGCAGTCGTTCCTTCGGGGCTTGGATTGCCACACTTGTCAGTATAATAGATTTGATAACAATATTTACCGGTGGTGGTGTAGAGTATATCTGTGTATTTGGTCGTGGGTGCGTAGGCGAGAAAACCGTACTTGCTGCCATTGGAAGAGCGGAAGACGGAATACTTTAGTGCAGTAAACGCAGGATCCTGCGTCCAGCTCAAATCAACTCCCGTGGAGGTTACAGCCGAACTGATATCGGTGATGGCCGTTGGTATTTTATTGGAAAATGATTTAACGCATTTTTCAAGTGAAATACTCTTGCCTCCCCCTCCATAGTTGGTCGTGATTTGATAACAATAATCCGTTATGCAGATAATGTTCGTGTCGTCAAAATTTTGTGTAGAGGCGTTGCTGATTGTAAAATTTGTCGTGTTGTTATTTTGCTTAATAGTGATGTTGTAGCTGGATACAAACGGAATGCCTCCTGTTGACCATGCTAATTTATTAACATCACCTTGTGCGGTAGCGGTAAACTTACTGCTGCAGACAATGTTTGAATACGTATTGGTATTATTGCAGGGATCATAGGCATTGATCCGAAAACAATAATAATTTTGGTCCAGTTTCAGATTGGGAATGGTAAGGGTACTGACGCCGTACAACGTTTGGAACAATTGGAAAGTCGCGGCGGTATTGGTGGCAATCTCAAGTTTATATTGAATGTTAGCGGCAGTCGTAAAATCAAGCTTGATGGTTGCGGCATCAACCGACGTCAGGGTGTTCATCGTGGGTGTTGGCAAGGATGCAAGTGTTTGAAAATTTTGTGTTTTGGCGGCGCAATTATCCGCTGAATTCAGGTGACGACCGCGAACGCTGGTGTTGTAAACGCCGGGTGGAGCGTACGCATGAGGTGGTGTAAGAATGTTGTTGGAGTAAGGCAAAATGTTCTCGGGTGTGCCATCATTGTTAAAATCAATTACGTATTGATCATAATTGTTGTCCACTACTCTGATCGCGGCCTGGTTTCCGGAACAAGCATAGATTTCAAAATTTGGTTGAGGGTTTGGGTCGACTGTAATGGAAATATCATCGGCACCGATGCTTTGGTAGAGCACGGATAGTTTGAATGTGCCGGCTGTCAAATAGGTGTGTGTAAAGGTGTTTTGTTGTTGCGTATTGTTACTCTCATAATCCATCACGCACGGTTTGCCTGGCGTGCAATCGCCTGCCAGTAAATTGGTTAGGGTGATGGTGAAGGGAACGCACCCTTTCTTTTGGTCAACCTGAAAGCGGCCCAGCCTGCTTGGATAGGGCTGCGCATACGAAGCAACACCTGCCAGTGTAAAAACAAATAGTAAGTAAAATTGGCGTCTTTTCACGTTCATTTGAGAACTAAAGTCCTGGTTCCATTAAATCCGCTCTGTCACTGCTTCAGCAGGTGACAATTAGTTATCACTTTATCAATCCGCCCCAATCCTACCAAATGCTCCCAATCTTAAAATCCTAGTCCAGTTTGACCGTTTTCAAAAACCTCTCAGCGTTCACCATATCATTGTGAAGCAGCCGGTCAGTTTCCATAAACGGCACAACCGCACGGAAAGTATTCGCAAATTTCTCCAATTGCGGCGAGGTCAGCAAAGGCCTCCTGAATTGAAGGGCCTGGGTCGCCGTAATCACTTCAATCGCCAGAATCGAAAACACATTGTTGACCACTCTGTATGCTTTTAAAGCGGCGTTTGCCCCCATGCTGACGTGATCTTCCTGTCCGTTGGACGAAACGATTGAATCGACCGAAGCGGGTGTGCACAGCTGTTTATTTTGGCTTACCAGCGACGCGGCTGTGTACTGCGGTATCATCAAACCTGAATTGATACCGGGATTCGCCACTAAGTAATTGGGAAGGTCGCGCGAACCGCTGATAAGTTGATACGTCCTTCGTTCGGAAATACTTCCCAGTTCCGCGACAGCGATGCAGAGAAAATCCAGTGCCAATGCCAGCGGCTGACCATGAAAATTGCCGGCGGAAATAATCTCATCCTCCTCGGGAAAGATATTCGGATTATCGGTTACCCCATTGACTTCGGCCAGCATTACTTCAGTCACATAGTCAATTGCATCCATACTTGCACCGTGAACCTGTGGTATGCAACGGAAGGAGTACGGGTCCTGCACGTGTTTTTTAGGTTGCGTTGTCAGCTGACTTCCTTCCAGGAGTTTTCTGATTTCGGTTGCTACTTTGCCTTGTCCTTTCTGTGGGCGGATGATGTGGACTTTTTTATCGAACGGTTCGGTTCGTCCGTCGAACGCATCCAATGAAAGAGCGCTGATCCGGTTAGCAAGTTTCAACAAGCGATGGGCATGAAGCACACACCATACGCCGAACGCGCTCATGAATTGTGTGCCGTTCAGCAGCGCAAGTCCTTCTTTTGCTTTGAAGCGCAGCGGCTTCCAGTTGAAACGATCCAGTATTTCCTTTGCGGGAAAAGTCTTGTTCTCAATATTCACTTCACCCAATCCTGTCAAGGGCAGTGATAAATGTGCGAGTGGCACCAGGTCACCCGATGCACCCAGGGAGCCCATCTCATACACTTTCGGAAAGACATGATGGTTGAACAAATCGGCCAATCGCTGGACGGTTTCCAGTTGAACACCGGAGTTGCCGTAGGACAGCGATTGTACTTTTAAGAAAAGCATGAGCCGGACTATCTCCTGCGGAATTTCCGGACCCGTGCCGCATGCATGTGACTTCACCAGGTTGTCTTGCAGTCGCTCGAGGTCTTCCCGTGAAATGTTTTTGTTGTACAACGAGCCGAAGCCTGTGTTGATGCCATACAGCGGTTGAGTAGTAGTGGCAATTTTGTCATCCAGATAGGTGCGACACCGGATAATTTTTTTTTGGGACTCTTCGGAGAGTGTTAACTGGCAATCTTCCGAAACAATCCGTTCGAGGTCAGTAAGTTGCAGGACGTGGGAAGAGATGGAGTGTTGTACGGTCACGTGCTCAGAATTTTGAAATAATTTCGGACAACGTTAGTTTTTGCTGCTCGCCGGTCTTCATATTTTTGAACGAGAGAACACCGCTCTTCATTTCATCCGATCCAACGACAATGGTAAACGGGATTTTCTTGCGGTCGGCGTATTCCAGTTGCTTTTTCAGTTTGGAAAGATCGGGATAAACTTCGGAGGCAATTCCTTTTTCACGAAGGGTATAGATTAATTTGAGGGAATAACGTTGGCACTCTTCGTCCAGGTGACAGACCAGTACTTTTGATGAGATCTGCGCTTCTTCAGGGAAGAGTTGTAGTTCTTCCATGGCGTCGTAGAGGCGGTCTACTCCGAACGAGAATCCTACTCCCGAAACACCCGGCATACCAAAAACACCGGTAAGATTGTCATACCGGCCCCCACCACTCACACTGCCGATGGAGACGTTGTTGATTTTTACTTCGAAGATGCAGCCGGTGTAGTAACTTAGTCCGCGGGCCAGCGCGATGTCGAGTTCCACGTGTTCATCACTTGCTCCATATCCATTCAGTAACGAAAGTATTTGATTTAACTCGTTTGTGCTTTTCCTTCCATGTTCATTCGAAGTAAATGTATTGGCAAGCAACTCCAGTTTTTGTATTGCGCTTCCGCGGAAATTCAGAATTTCAAAAAGTCGCGCGAGGTTATTACCCGTAAAACCTTTTGACAGCAATTCTTCCTTCACTTTGTCTTCACCGATTTTGTCCAACTTGTCGATGGCCACAAACAAAGACGAATCATTATTGGAACCAGCCAACTCAGCCAGTGCAGACAAAATACCCCGGTGGTTGATTTTGATTGTATAATCGGTGATTCCCAAGCCGCGAAATACTTCTTTGATCATGAGAATAATTTCAGCTTCGCAAATCAGTGAGTCAGTTCCGACCACGTCCGCATCGCATTGATAAAACTCCCGATAACGTCCCTTTTGTGGACGATCGGCCCGCCACACCGGTTGGATTTGATAGCGTTTGAAAGGAAAAGTGATCTCATGGCGATTCATTACCACGTAGCGGGCGAAGGGAACCGTGAGGTCATACTTTAGTCCCTTTTCGGAAATATCACTGGTGATTGCGCGAGTGTCCTGGGCTTTGAGTTTTGAAACGTCAATATTTTTAAGATAGTCGCCTGAATTTAAAATTTTGAAAAGCAGTTGGTCACCTTCCTCTCCATATTTTCCCGTAAGGGTAGAAAGATTCTCCATGGCTGGTGTCTCCAACGGCTGGAACCCATACATCTCAAAAACTTTCCGGATGGTATTGAAAATAAACTGGCGTTTGGCCATCTGAGCCGGTCCAAAGTCGCGAGTGCCTTTCGGGAGGGAGGGTTTGTCCATACAATAGGCGGTAAAACTAACACGATTAGCCATATTTGAGGGCATTTAGATGTTTTTATAAGGTCAAGCGCAAGCCAACCGAATAAAAATCCCGCAAATCTTTTAATCCTGTAAATCCTGCTCTATTTTTGCGCCTCTTTTAAACGAACCTAACTATGTCAGTCACACGACTCAAGCGTAAGAACCGTAAGGACAGGGCTAAATCAGCCCGCAGAAGGCAAACGCTCAAACTCCAGAACTTCCAGCCCGTAGCCAAAGGTGTAGATATTGAGAAAATTAAGGAGGAGTTCAAGGCTAAGAAAGCCGCTGCTAAGAAGTAAAATAGTCAATTTGAGAATGAGCTGAATTGCCAATGAGAGGTCATTGGCTTTTTTGTTGGTGCCTTATGCGATCCATAACGTCATGTTTAGTTGGATTCAAAAATTCTTCATAATTCACAAACAAACAAAGAAAGCGTGTGAAGACTCTGCTAACTTCCCGAAGATAACTCATTCGATCAACACGAGGGATTATTGAAATAAATGCCAGAACCGGGTTGGATATTGCTCTTCCATTTCAGTTCGGTGTGTGTTGGCGAAGCAGAACACCAACAAAAAGGGAAGTTTTCACAATTCTCCTGTTATCTTTAAATGAATCGGCCATCCATCATTTAGTCCAGCTTGCTCTTCGATATGAAATCCTCATTTTCTTCGATTTTGATTATTGTCGTTGCCCTGTGGGGTTGTCGGCAAGGTGTGGAAGAGCCCCGGCGGCAAATTGCCGTGAAGATGGAGGCATCCCTGAAATCTGAAAGCCTGGACAAGTGGTATCCTCAATCCCTCGACACGCTTTACGGAGGGTTTCTCAGCAGCTTCACCTACGATTTCAAGCCTACCGGTGAGCAAGAGAAAATGATCGTCACGCAAGCCCGCCATACCTGAACGAACGCCAAAGCTTCCTTGCGCTACCCCGGCGTGGATTATTATAAATCCGGCGCCAGGCATGGTTTTGAGTTTTTGAAAAATATAATGTGGGATAAAAAATACGGTGGATTTTACTGGCTGGTTGACAGGCAGGGAAACGTGAAGGGAGATTCGTCCAAAACAGCCTATGGAAATGCATTTGCCATTTATGGATTGGCGGCCTACTTTGAAGCATCACACGATTCGAGTGCTTTGAGCCTGGCCGGAGAGGCATTCATGTGGTTGGAAAAAAACAGCCATGATCCAAAAGCGAAAGGTTACTTCCAGCACTTGAAGCGCAATGGAATGCCCACCCAACGCAATCCGGAAACCCCCAGCACTGCCGACACAGGTTATAAAGATCAAAACAGTTCCATTCACTTGTTGGAAGCCTTCACGGAATTATATCAGGTTTGGCCCGACCCGCTGCTGCGCGAACGTCTTCAGGAAATCCTTCTGCTGATTCGCGACACGATCACCACCCGCAAAGGTTATCTTGTTTTATTTCTAACGCCCGACTGGAAACCTGTTTCATTCGCCGATTCTTCTGAAGAAGTGATTCTTAAACACCGGAACCTCGATCACGTTTCATTTGGTCACGACGTGGAGACAGCGTATCTCATGCTCGAAGCTTCCCACGTTCTTGGACTAAAGAATGATACAACCACTCTCCGCATCGCAAAGAAAATGGTAGATCACGCCCTTCGCAACGGATGGGACGACAAGACCGGTGGTTTTTATGATGAAGGATACTACTTCAAGAATAAAGAAGGGATAACCATTATCCGCGATACAAAAAATTGGTGGGCGCAAGCTGAAGGGTTGAATGCGCTTTTGTTGATGGCGGACCTGTACCCGGATGACGAAATGCACTATTTTTCAAAATTCGAAACGCTATGGAAATATGCCGACACCTACCTCATTGATCATGAGAACGGTGATTGGTTTGCAGGAGGTTTGGACAAGCAGCCGGAAATGAAGACAGCACTCAAGGGACATATCTGGAAAGCGTTTTATCATCAATACCGGTCGCTGGCAAATTGCATCGACCGGTTAAAAGCTCCGAATTGACGGATACACCCTTCCCCGCCGATGAGATAACAAGCAGTATAGTACATCATGAGTAACTTGGCTAGCCACAATATCCAATCTTCAAATCTTCAAATTATTAGCATTTTCAAATTCGGATTACCCCGCGTTTCCCCAATTCAATCACTTCCATTTTTTTAATTTTAGCCTCCGTAATTTCCATCCGAATAATGGTCTTCATGGCATGAAATCCATGATTACCTGCGGCTCCCGGATTGATGTAGAGCATATCTAATTTCTCATCTTTTTTTACACGCAGGATGTGGGAATGTCCGCAGATGAAAATAGCTGGAATGCGTTCTTTTAATATCTTTTTTATACGTGGATTGTAATTCGGCGGTGCTCCACCAATGTGCGTCATCCAGACCTTCATGCCTTCGCAATCAAACCAAAGGTCTTCCGGGAAACGGGCCTGCAAATTTTTATCGTCAATATTTCCAAACACAGCGCGAAGAGGCTTAAATTTCTCCAATCGATCCGCTACTTCCGCATCACCAATATCACCAGCATGCCAGATTTCATCGCAGTCTTTAAAGTGTTCAAAGACTTTTGAGTCAAGTATGCTGTGCGTGTCCGAGAGGAGACCGATGTTCAAGGTGTCTATTTATAAATTCCGAGTAATCGGTCGACTGCTGCGAGGCGGTCAAAAAACTTTTCGGGTCCTGTGTTGCTGAGTACAATAACGGTTTTATCAGCATCGATATACCGGACAAGAGCTGTTTTATAGCCCGGATTGTCGCCACTGTGCCACACTATTTTTCCTAGCAATGGATGGGTCCTGAGCTCCCAGCCAAGACCATAGTTGGAAAGTGAATCATTTTTGAGCTTGGGGGGAGTGAATGCTTCCACGAGTGTCTCCTTTTTTACCAATCCCTCCGTGTACAGTGCCCGGTCCCACTTTAATAAGTCGGTAGTCGTTGAACTGATGCGGCCCGGTCCTTTCCTGTTACCCAACCAAAAGACATAGTTGGATGAAGGAAAAGAGTCGGCACGCACGTAGCGTTGCTTTTCGGGGACATAGATATGACCCAGCGCCAAATTCTTAAGCGCCGCTTTCTCCCCGATAGTCCGGATATCGGTTGAGGTCATATTCAGGGGTTTGAAGATTCGTTCACGGCAAAGTTCAATGAAATCCCTGCCGGATACTTTCTCCACGATGCTGCCCAACAATACATATCCCGTGTTGCTGTACGTGTATTGTTCACCGGGTTCGAAAAGTTTTGCCGGATGGTATAACTTCAAGTATTCAATGATATCGGCATTACCGGCCGGTTTGTTTTTGTCCCAGTGTTCATCCATTATTTTTTGATAATCCGGCAGACCGGAGGTATGATTTAATAAGTGCCGGATGGTAATTGCGGGATACGGCAAACCTGGAATATATTTTTCCATTGGATCGTCATACATCAATTTCCCCTGCTCCTGGAGGCTTGCGATCATTAAAGCGGTAAATGTTTTGGAGACGGAAGCAAGTTCAAAAATGGAGATGGTGTCCATCGGGGATTTTGTTTCAAAATTCGTATATCCAAAAGCTTTGTGATAAACGGTTTTACCTTTGTCGGCTATCAATACAACCCCGCTGAAATCAGGCTTTGCATTAAAGATTGAATCGAGCTGGGAGTTCAAAGTCTTTTTCTCTCTTGGAGACTGACAGGCCTGGCTAACTAGCGCAAGGAGCAGGGTGAGTTTAAGTATTTTTTTCATGGGTATTGAATATTCACGGACGTTTAATTGTAAGATAGAAATCAAAAGAATGAAATTTCATAAAATTTTCCACGCTTGTGCCGCCCTTTATTTGTCTAACTTTCGGTTGATCAAAATGTAAAGACGAAATTCCGTAACAAATGCTTCGTTCCTTCTTCCAATTAAGTGTCCGAAATCTATTCCACAAAAACAGACTATTCACTCTCATAAACATCAGTGGACTGGCTATTGGACTCGCAAGCCTTTTACTGGTTACGCTATTCATATACGATGAGTACAGCATTGATAAATACCATAAGAATGCCGATCGCATCTATCGGATCGTATTGGATTTTACTGAAAAGGGCAACATCGTAAACTGGGCGCGGACAAGCGCCCCTATTGGCCAATATCTTACTGGGGCTTATCCGGAAATTGAACAGGTGGTACGCCTTCGCAAAAATCCAGGAACTGATCTGCTGAGTCGTGAGGAGGTCAAATTCTATGAAGAAAGACTCTTTTTTGCTGACAGCTCATTGTTTAAAGTTTTCGACTTCACATTGTCAAGCGGAAATCCTGCCCTGGCGCTGAAGGAGAAAAATTCAATGGTAATTACGGCGGTGCTCGCAAAAAAATATTTTAACAATGAGGATCCGGTCGGCAAGAGCTTACGCTTTAATAACCTGATTGATCTGAAAATTACTGGTATAATGAACGAGATGCCTGTTAGTTCACACTTTATTGCCGATGCGTTCATCACGTTTTCTTCATTGGATGACTTGCTCGGTGAAAAAAGGCTGACGCATTGGGGCTGGATGGATCATTATACCTATGTACTATTGACCAAAGGCTCGACTCAGGAACAGGTTGAGACAAAATTTCCGGATTTCTTAAGAAAGAATGCACCTGAATGGGTCCCTGAAAAGGAAAAACTTTACTTGCAACCGCTCACCTCCATTCACTTGCATTCCGACCGGAAGGACGAGGTCACTCCCAACAGTCACGAAGTATACTCCTATATATTGGGCACTATTGCCCTCTTCATTCTCTTAATGGCCTTCGCCAATTTTATTAACTTATCCACTGCCACGCTGGTATCCCGTTTTAAAGAAATATCAATTCAGAAAGTCCTTGGGGCAAGCAGGTTTCAACTGACTATTTATTTTTGGATAGAGTCTATCATGATATGCCTGATTGCTTTATTGATGGCCTTTTTTCTTGCTTCCCTTGCATTGCCATATTTTAACCTTACTGCCGGGAAGCATATTTCAATTATGAGCAGTCCATGGCTCATAGTACCATCTTTGTTGCTGGCGGTCCTCATTGGATTTTTTTCAGGGATTATTCCGACAATTCAGGCTGTCAGGTTGAGTATTTTGAAAATAAATAAACCGCAGGAGAATTCGATGAGTAAGTCGGCTATACGCACAGCGCTGATCACTTTCCAGTTTTGTATTTCAATTTTGCTGATTACATCTACCTGGATAGTTTCAACTCAATTCAATTTTCTAAAGTCGTCCAGGCTGGGATTTATCAGTGACCACGTCGTTGTAATTCCAGTAAAAGACCGGTCGCAAAATGACAGGCATTCAATAATCGTAAATGAGATAAGCCAATTACCGGGAGTCGCAAAAGCGAGTTATTCTTCCAGCATGCCAGGCTGCAATAATGCATATACCTACACCTATACCCTCGTTGGATCGGATGCCGGAGAGCGATCAATGGCCGTCTTTTTGGTTGACGAGAATTTCTTTGACATCTATGGGATCAAATTAAAGGAAGGCCGTTTGCCCAACTTGGAAAATCGCGACACGCTTGCTGAAGTCGTTCTAAATGAAGCCGCTGTTCAGCAACTACACCTATCACAACCCATAGGGCAGTTAGTAACCGGTCAGGTAAAGGGGAGAGTGGTCGGCGTGATTGAGGATTTTAATTATGCAACGCTTCACTCCGCTATCGATCCGGTAATCATGTATTCGTACCCTCCGAATTTTCGTTTCGTGTCGGTAAAATTTGTTGGGGATGAAATTCAAAACAGTTTGACTGCTCTTGAAAAAAGGTGGCAAGAGCTGTACCCAGGTTACCCATTAGAATACTTTTTCCTGGATAACAAAATTCAACAACTTTATGGAGCTGAATTTCAATTAAGCAAAGCTTATACTTCATTTTCAATCATCGCAGTAATAATTGCAAGTATCGGCTTGATCGGACTTACTACTTATCTGCTAACTCGCAAACTCAAAGAGATAAGCATACGAAAAGTATTCGGAAGCTCCACTCCACAACTCATACGTTGGATTTATTCCGGTTATTTGAAGATAATTGTCATTGCTGTGCTTATCTCCTGGAGCGTTGGTTATTACTGGATGAATCGTTGGTTAGAAGGATTTGCTTTCAAAATTGAACTCAGCCTTCTTCATTTTGTCTTTCCTGCATTGATCATGATTTCCATTTTGTTTCTGACGACAGGGATTCAAACCATAAGGGCATCCCGCACCAACCCGGTTGATAACCTACGGGACGAATAAATAGGAACGAGTTTCTAAAACAGAAAATAAAGATCAGGCTTATTTCAGCCAGCAACTTTAGGTCATTTATTGATTTAAGGGCATCTCTAAAAACCTTGTCTTTTATGGCCTCAACCCGTCACCCTTCTCCGGAAGAGAAGGGTACAAGGAGTTTTTAGAGAAGCCCTTAAGATGAAGTGATTTTAGAATTCCACATGTGACCGGATTGCCCAGACCCCGATATTTCCCCGGTCCGAATTATAAGCCATGTTCCAGATGTATTGGTAGTCCAGGGTAATGAAAATATTCAAATTTGCCCGGAAGGAATAATAAACTTCAAAAACTTTTTCAGGTGCGTAATTAAGGCTTCCATCTCCGATAATGAAACCGTTGCCGCCTCGCGCCAGAAAATTTCGTTGCTCCGGGGATAACCCATTTATTGCACCGCCGATTCCCAACTTGTCATTGGGGCGTAGCCAACTGTATCCAAAAAGGACAAATCCCCCCATCAATGAATGGTCGATTTGTGTGAACCCCCAGTTTTCTGTTTTACCGTCCGCCCAACTTCCTGTAACAAACCAGGCCCAGCGCTGGAACTCCTGTTCAAGATTGGTAACAAATCCATATTTTTTCCTGTAGCGTGTTTCAAACTTTCGGACACTGTCGGGTGCTGTATTTGGTATGTCATTAAATTTTGCACCCAAAGTGTGGTTGAGAAAAGCAGTAAACCCTACGGTGGCAGGATTACGAAATAATTTGAAATTCTGTCGTATGTCAAAATTATACCCGCTGGCATGGGGAAAATTAAAATCAAACTTCGGGCCGTTCGGGCTGTTGGAGGGCACCACCGCAGCGAATCGCATGATCCTGCCAGGCACAAAATATTCAGCTAACACTCCCCACGTATTCCCTCGGGTATCGGAAGCAAAATCATACGCACCACCTGTCATGAGTGCCCAATTCATGAATTGCGTACGGCCATCATTGGCGTATTGGGAGCCATCAAAGTAATCCAGTAAACTAAACTTACCTGCTGTAAGTGTGATTCGTTTTGTCGTTAACTCTTCTTCAAATTGGTTGACTGAATTTTGAAATTGCTCAACTTCCTCATTGAGAAGAATTTGATGCCGTATGAAGAACCGCGCTACATATACTTTTGGCGCACCGCTTCCAACACGGAAAGCTTCACCGTTTGGAAACCCGCCAAAGCCCGACACACCGCTTAATCCGCTGCCACCTGCTAATTCGGGATTGATAAAGATGGATGTATTTCTACCCAGTCGCCTTCCAAGAAACCAGGTATTGCGCACCGTGATTTGTGTTTCTTTGTTGCTATCCAGGCTCTTGATACCGGAATAAAGAGGACTAAAGGATGAATGACCTTGCTGCACGACAGTATTCATAAAGTGAAAAGTCGAATTGCGGAGGCGTCCTTTGTCTGTTTGAGCAGCAGTTGAATGAATAAAAAATGGCAATACGAGTGAGATGCATATTTTTTTCATGGCCGACTAAACTTTTCAGAATTGATGATGGTAAGATATTAGATAGACCCCGGAAAATTTGGGTGAGTAACAAGCGACTGGAGGCTTGTCTATCTAAATTGATCATAGGGTCAACTTGCGCAAAAGTAGTAGCGATTTCCTATTGTTTGAAAAGTGAAGAAGACTATAATTTTTTTGAAACGGATTTTTGCGAATGAGAGGATTAAGAAAATATTTCTCAATAGTGCCGAAATGGAGTTGAAGGGTTAAGGTTAATGTTTTGGATCGATGGTGAGTGGAAATGTCAATCTCCTGGTTATCCTGATGTAGAAAAGTTTGATGCTTTCCATTTTCAAAAGATAGAGATTCCGTAAAGTAGTGATTAAACGTGAGATAGAAACTTCCTGCCAGGGTTAGCAGGAAAGTCAGATAAAATATCCCTTTACGTGCCCGGTAAGAAAGTAAATCAATCATCTAATTTTATTTCTGATTAAATTCCATCTCATTATTTCAATCTCCCTAGTTGACGCGTTTCGAATACACCATCTTAAAGATTGATGGTAAGATCAAAAGTGTTAAAAGGGTAGACGTTATCAATCCTCCGATGACGACAGTTGCCAATGGCTTTTGTGTTTCCGATCCAATTCCGGTAGAGAGCGCAGCGGGTAACAACCCCAGCATTGCCATTAAGGCTGTCATGAGCACCGGCCGGACACGGGTAAAGGCGCCATTGCGCACGGTGTCTGTGATGTTCATTTTGGCATGAAGATTTTCTTTGAAACGATTAACTAAAATAATTCCATCCTGGATGGCGATACCAAAGAGCGCAATAAAGCCAACACCGGCGGAAATGCTGAAATTCATATCTCTAAAATATAAGGAGAGGATACCGCCGATAATTGCAAATGGGGCATTTAATAAGATGATACCGGCGTCTAGGGCAGAACGAAATGTAAAGAGTAAAATGAGAAATATTAGTCCTATACTGATCGGTACAACTATTTTTAAACTTTTTTCCGCACGCTCTTTATTTTCAAATTCGCCTGCCCAGATAATGGAGTATCCTTTTGACATAGACACGCCATTACCCACTTTTTCCTGGGCTTCTTTGATTGTACTTCCCAGGTCACGACCACGTACGGAAAACTTAAGGGCGATAAATCGCTCATTGGCTTGCCGGTAAACAAAGGCGGCCCCGGATTTGACTTCTCCACGGGCAAGTTCCTTTAATGGAATTTTTGTGCCTAACCGTGTGGGCACCAGCAAGTTTTCAATTTGATCCTGGTCATAGCGATAAGCCTGGTCATACCTGACCTTGATTGCAAATTTTCTTTCACCCTCAAAATATTCGCTCACCGTTTTTCCTCCGATTGCCATTTCTACTACGCCCTGACAGACTTCTGCTGAAACGTTGAACTGGGCCAGCTTTTGTTGATCGAGTTCAATCCTATATTCTGGCTGGCCCAGGTTTCTAAATACGCCTAAATCCTCTACGCCCTTGATCCCCTTCATTATATCAAAGACGGTATCCGCTTTTTGGTCAAGTATGGTAAGGTCGCTGCCGAATATCTTAATGGCCATCGATCCTTTAACGCCCGATACAGCTTCTTCTACGTTGTCGGTTATGGGTTGTGAAAAGTTAAATACCACTCCTTTGTAAATAGAGAGTTCCTTCTGCATTCGCTCCACTAATTGCTCTTTTGAAATCTTTTCGGGCCATTCGCCTTTTTGATAGAGATCGACAAAAAATTCACAATTAAAAAAACCTGTTGGGTCTGTTCCATCATCCGGTCTTCCTGTTTGAGACATGACGCCACGCACCTCCGGGAATTTTTGAAAAATCTTTCTGAATTTCTGGGTATAAGCATAACTATCATCCAATGTGATGGACAATGGCATAGTTGCGCGGACATAAATAGAACCTTCATTCAGGCCAGGAAGAAATTCGCTCCCAATGAACTTAAAGAAGATGAAAATTGATATCAGAAAGGCCCCCACCGTTATCCCCAGGCTCAGCCGAACGTTATTTTGGACCCAATTAAAAGCGGGAGTATAAATTCTATACATTAAATTGATAAAGGGATTCTCCTTTTCGCGAATATTTTTGCGTAATAAGAGTGTGCAAAGCATTGGAATGAGGGTAAGACTGATAATTAAAGAGCCCATTAAGGCAAATCCAATAGTGTACGCCAGTGGAGAAAATAGTTTTCCTTCCACTTTTTGAAAACTGAAAATAGGAAGCAGGGCGGTGATGATGATTACTTTGGACGTGAAAATCGACTTTCCCATTTCCAGTGCTGTCTTAGAGGTCCAACTCAACTTTGCCCGCTTGTTAAATGTTTCCATTCCCAGGGTATGGGCCTTGTGCGCAAGCATCACAAAAATACCCTCTACCATCACGACCGCTCCATCGATTATGATTCCAAAGTCAATGGCGCCAATGGAAAGCAAATTGGCAGTCATGCCTTTGATGCGCATGCAGATGAAAGCAAAAAGCAAGGCAAGTGGAATAACAATTGCCACGATGACCGTCGTACGCCAATTGGCAAGGAAGACAAGCAGGATTATAGTCACTAGCGTAATACCTAAGATGACGTTCTCACTCACCGTATGCAGTGTGTACTCATTCAGTCGTGTTCGATCATAGAATACATCAATCTGGACATCGGGCGGCAAAACGAGCTCATTGATTTCCTTAATTTTGTTTTTCAGGTTAGGAAGTACATCGTTCGGGTTCTCTCCTTTGCGCATCAGTACGATTCCTTCCACTACGTCATCCTGATTGTTCCGACCGACAATTCCCAAGCGAGGTTCAAATCCTTCACGCACCACAGCAACATCTTTTATTTTTATGGGCACGTTGCCGATGTTATCGATAATTACATTTTCTACATCAACCGTATTTTTCAGCATGCCAATTCCCCGCACCACCAGCGATTGTGATCCTTGGCGAATCACATCTCCGCCTACGTTGATGTTGCTTGCTTTCAGGGCTTGAAATACATCAATGGCCGTCAAGTTGTATTTGGCCAGTACCTTTGGATTAAGGATCGCCTCAATGGTTTTTACTTTTCCTCCGAAGCTCACGACGTCCGCTACTCCTGGCACTGATTTCAGGCGCTTAATGACTACCCAGTCCTGAATAGTCTTGAGTTCTGTGACTTCTTTAGTACTGCTTTTAAGTGTGTACCGGAATATTTCACCGGTGGGCCCATAGGGTGGTTCAACCCTTGTATCCGCACCATCGGGCAAGTCCACATTCACCAGGCGATTCGATACTTCCACGCGTGCATTAAAATCCAAAACGCCGTCATCGAAAATAATGGTGATCACCGATAACCCAAAGAGTGAAATTGACCGCATTGATGCTTTGTGAGTCACCGAGTTCATTTCAGTCTCAATGGGAATGCTGACAAACCGTTCGATTTCTTCAGAGCTTCTTCCTGGCCACTGGGTGATGATGATTACATTTGTATTGGTTACATCCGGAAAAGTTTCAATGGGCGTATTCATAAATGCGACTACTCCGCCGATGATCATGATCCCCGTAAGGAAGAATATTGCTACCCGGTTGATGATCGAGTAATTTACAATGGCGCTTATAAACTGTTTCATGCCTTATCAGTTCAAGCTATTGTAAACCAGAAGACTGCCTTCCGAGATTACCTTTTGACCTGGGGTAATATCGCCAGAAATGAACGTGTAGCGGGAGGTTTTACTTATAATCTTGACTTCTTTCTTTTCCAGTTTTTCACCATTAACCGAGATGACATAATAGAGGTCATTGTCAAAAACAACCGCTTTTGGACTCACCGCCAATGCTTTTCTCTCCAATGGGTGATTTAATAATATCGAGGCAAACATATCGGGCTTAAGCAATCCCTCTGGATTTTGGATCAGGATGCGTACCCGCAAAACTTTTGCTTCATGGTCGATGACGGAATTAATATTCGAAATAAGTCCGTAGAATTCTTTGTCCGGATAGGCTAAGGTTTTGATCGAAACGTTCATTCCTTTGTAAATCCGGGAAATGTCAGTCTCGTAGACATTAGCCATCACCCACACGGTTTTCAAATCGGAAATTGTAAAGAGTGGGTTGGTATTATCGCTGCGAATGTCCATACCGGGGTTGACGTTTTTATCAACCACAAAGCCGGTGATCGGTGATTTGATTTTCATGTATCCTGTCTGCCCTTGTTTGTAGCCCCCAAAGAGCTTCAATAAGTTGGAGGATTTTTCAAACTCCTCTTTTGATTTTTCATAATCACGTTTGGCGGATATCAAATCAATCTGTGATGAAAACTTGGCCTGGTAAAGTTCTTTGACATTTTCATAATTTTTTTCAGCAACCTCCAGCGTTAGTTTGTCTTGCTGAAAATTATTGATGTAGTTAACAATATCAGGACTTTCGACAAGAGCGAGTTCAGTACCTTTCTCTACGTGTGTGCCTAAGTCGGCTTTTACCTCTGCGACGCGCCCACTGACAAGCGAGTAAATTTTTACAATACTGTTCTGATCAAAATCCACATTGCCATTAAGGCGTGTTTCCTCATTCATATTGAGATAACGCACAGAATCGGTCTTATATACCTGGTTGGTGTTCACGGCCTCCTGGACAGTGAGTTTGTCAGTAGGCTTACTAACACAACCGGCCACTGCCAAGGCGAAACCAATTACCCTAACATTTTTCATTTAAGTATTTTTGAGTTGGTGATGAAGTTGACGAATTCTCTGGAAAGTGATAACGATTCCTGAAGATTAAACAAATTGAGTTGAGCATTACGGGCTGTTTTAATTTTATCGAGGTAATCAAGAAGGCCAATCGTCCGTTTGTTATAATTTTCGGTCGCTGCCTGGCTGATGTCTTGAAGGTTTCCTTCATATTCCGGTTGAATTAGTTTTTTTTGATTGAGGCTATTTTGCCATTTTTGATAGGCCTTCACTACTTCCTCCTTGATCGTAAATTCAGTTTGTTTTTGTTGGATTTGAGATTGTAAATACTGCTGCTCTGCAATTTTAATATTACCCTGATTTCTATTAAACAGTGGCAAATTTATGGCCATATTGATGCCTGTATAATCGTAATAGGCATTTCCACTGCGATCATAGTTGGCACCCAGATTAAGATCCGGAACTGAGTAAGCCCTTTGCAGGGATATATTCGTTTGATTGTACTCCAATGCAAACTGCGTAATTTTCATCTCAGGCCGATTGGCCAAAGCTGAATCCAATAGCTGATTCGTAAGCATGGTTGGCTCAGATTCTTCTGTAGGTCGCTGAGGCTTATAAAAAGTAAAGAGATCTGAACTAAGAAGGATCCGAAGAGCGTTTTCATCATCTGCTACTTGATCCAATTGTTCTTTTATGGATTTTCGTATGTCCTGCAATTCAAATTGAAGGCGTGTAACCTCATAGCCCGACACTGCTCCTTTGTTTAAGGCTATCAATTCGATATCGATCAACCTTACCAGTTGCCGTTCTTCTTCCCTTAGAATTTTAATGCTTTCAATGTCATAATAAAGCAATGTGTACGATTGAAACAGTTCATAATGCAAGGCACGAAGGAGATCAGAAAATATTGCGACTTGGATTTCCCGATTGGTTTGAGCCAGATGAATCATTTTACTCCGCTTTCCCGCTAATAGAAAGAGCTGATTCAATTGTATCTGAAGTTGGCCATATACGGGCTTTCCATCAAACCATTGAAAAGGAGTTTTTTCAAAGTTTACAAACTTTCCATTTAGAGGATCATACAGACTGGTTTCAACGAAAAACAACGGGTTATTCCAAAGCCTTGCCTGTCGTATGGCTCCTTCAGAAGCTGTAATATTGAAGCGTTGAGCCAACAACCTGTAGTTATTGCGAAGAAATAGTTCTTCTACTTGCGGGAATGTAACAATAACCGTATCAACTGTTTGGGCTGCTGCTACATGAGAGAATAGAAGGGAAATCAGTGCAATTGATATCCTGAAAATGTGTTGCATAAGACCTTAGCGATTGAAATTCACGGGTTTGTGATTGACTAACGAAATATAGCATTTAGATTGCTTCTTGATGTAATTTTATCACACCTTTAAGGGCGTCAATAACTCAAAGCAGGATGGATCGGTCCAAACATTTTACTCGACGCCAGAATGAATAATCTGTATGTCAGCAAGACTGCTTTGAGGTTCAGCTAAAAGCTGACAATCAGATGCGAATGCGGAGAAAAACCAGAAATGATTTTCGATTTAAATAAGACAGGAGTCTGATGGGCTGCACCTTGGGAGTCTTACTTTGGGATTGAACGGAACTAAAGATAACGGAACTAAAGATAATAGTGCTGGATCGCAATTCTCTTTTGTGATCGGATGTTGACGTCTTATCCTCGTCCTCCTCAATCAGGAGGAGCGGGGGCTCTTTTACATCCATTTTGCGGGTTGTGACTAGCTTAGCGGAGGAAGAATCAACAATGGAGCAATAAGCATAGAATGGGTTTGCCAGTAGACATCCTATGAATATGAAAAGTAAAAAGGAAGAAAACTTAGCCACAATCGGAATTAATAGGCGGCAAAGGTAATAATATCGGGGAATTCTTTACAAGAGTTTTATGTACTACTTTGTCATATTTAGTTTTTTGGGTCACAACGAGCACAACGAAGCAGGGCCAATGATCCGCTGGACCTTGATTTCGTAGTGCTCGTAGTGGTTCGTTGTGTTCTTCGTGACCATACTTCTGACTCGCTCTTCGGCTGCAACCTTATGCTATTCAATAGATTGCCTAACTTGACAAAGTAGGA
>JANXYC010000218.1 GCA_025350305.1 Cyclobacteriaceae bacterium
TTTGAATTAATGCTCTGAATTTTTAATTGACCTCATCCTGATATATAGTGTAAAACCTCATTTACCAACTGTCTTTGCATTTCAAAGACAATGCAATATGGTTATATTTGAATAATGCCTTCAATCATATCCGGTTACGAATACGACATCTTTATCTCTTATCGGCATAAGGACAATAAGGGTGACCACTGGGTTACTGATTTTGTTGTAGGATTAAAGGCGGAACTCGAATCCATATTCAAAGAAGACATTTCTATCTACTTTGACGCCAATCCCCACGATGGCTTGCTTGAAACCCACATCGTTAATAAGAGCCTTGAAGGGAAATTGAAATGCCTCATCTTCATCCCCATTATTTCTCAAACTTATTGCGACAAAAAATCATTTGCCTGGCAGAATGAGTTTTGTGTGTTTAACAAACTTACAAAGGAAGATCAGTTTGGCAGGGATATAAAACTCGACAATGGAAATGTGGCTAGCCGGATTCTGCCAATTATGATTCATGATCTTGACCTAGGGGATAAGATGACCATCGAAAGTGAAATTGGAGGGGTATTACGAGCAATCGAATTTATTTATAAGGAGCCGGGCGTAAACCGACCTTTAAAAGTAAGTGATAGTAAATCAGATAACCTAAATAAAACCGAGTATCGCAATCAGTTGAATAGAGTGGCCAACGCAGTCAAAGATTTACTGAATGGAATTCAGGGTTCTGATTCTGGTATCAACAAAGGACATGTTACAATTGGTTCAACGCCCTCTTTGAAATTAAATAAGGGTAGACACTTAGGAAAGTGGATATCGGGCACACTCATTGTGCTTACCCTTATTGTCTTCTCTTTATGGAATAGTAAGGAAGATCTATTCAAAGTTGACAACTCCATTTTAGTTTTACCGCTTAAGATTAGTACACCCGATTCTAGCTATCGATATTTTGCTGAAGGTATCACGGCAGATATTATCTCTGAGCTAGGTAAAGTGCAAACACTCAGTCCGCTTTCATGGCATACTTCGTTTAATTATATTAATTCAAAAAAGCCGCTCAAAGAAATTGCTGAGGAAACAAAAGCCTCCTATATCATTGTCGGCAACCTGCACAAAGAATCAGGCGTGTTACGTGTTTATGTGGAATTGGTTAACCCTGCAAACAACAAAATCCTCTGGAGTAATACTTATGAAAAAAAATTAGAAGAGGTTCTGGAAATACAAAAGGAGATTGCATTCAATATTTCAGAAGCTCTTCGGATCAAACTTTCTCTCTCAGAGAAGACTCAAATCGAAACAAAAAAAACCTCAAACTTTGCTGCATATGATCTTTTTCTGCAAGCCAGAACCGAAAGCAGGAAATTGGAATTAGGATTAGGATCTCAGGGATTACATAATTCTCAAGAACTTTTGCTAAAATCTATTGATCTTGATCCTAGCTTCGCAGAAGCGTATGCACTTTACGCATATAATTTTATTGACCTAACCTTTAAAGAAGGTCTAGATCCACTGGAAACAAGCGTAAAAGCGAAAGCATCAGTTTTAAAAGCCATTTCCCTTAACCCTACATCTCCCGAAAACTATTTTATCCTTGGAGGAATTAATTTCTTTCTAGAATGGAGAATGGAAGAGGCAGGTAAAAACTTAGCGAAAGCATGGGAGCTAAGCAATAAAGGTACGAATACTATCTATCATTGTATGTGTACTATTTCAGAGTTCAACTTAGCGAAAGGAAATTTTAATAAAACATTGGATATCGTGAAAACGATAAGGCAGCGAGATCCATTTTACCCGCTTGGCGAGTTGGAGGAATTTATGGCTTACCGGGCATTAAAAAATGATGGGGAGATGAAACGAGTCAGGGATATCGGAAAGCCAGAGTTATTATTACCTTACTTCAACTATGCCATGGAAGACTTTGATATTGCTATCCTGCAGTTGCAAACTAACCAAATGGATCATTTTTTATTCTTGGTCGACCTAAGCATGCCCTATTATAAGACAGGGCACATGGAAAAAAGTGATGCTGCTCTTTCACGACTACTCCTCGAGCAGAAAAAAAATCGAAATCTAGAGTTCCTAATATCTATCGTTTACGCTACTCGAGGTCAAAAGAGCGAAGCTATTCAATGGCTAAAAAAGGCGTATGAAAACCGTGACTTTTGGTTGGTTTTTATGCGTGCAACTCCTGAATTATCATTCCTAATGACGGAACCAGCGGTTCAGGAAATACTAAAAAAAATGGACTTGTAGTTATTGCTAAACTGAATGAAATGCCTTCTCTAACCCACGGCTTCGAGTACGACATCTTTATAAGCTATCGCCATAATGATAATCAATCAGGCTGGGTAACTGATTTTGTTAGTGCTTTACAAGAAGAGTTAGCATCTACAATCAAAGAATCAGTCTCCATTTACTTTGACAAGAGTCCACATGATGGCTTACTGGAAACTCACAATGTGGACAAAAGCCTGGAAGGAAAACTGAAGTGCCTCATCTTCATTCCAATTTTATCCCAAACTTATTGTGATCCTAAATCTTTTGCGTGGCAATGTGAGTTCTGCGCCTTCAACAAATTAGCGATTGCAGGAGAGGTAGTGAGGTCATTCGGAAGAGACATCAAGCTGAGCAATGGAAATGTAGCGAGCCGGATTCTTCCAATCAAGATCCATGAGCTTGATGTTGAAGATAAAACAGTCATTGAAAAAGAACTTGGTGGCGTGTTGAGGGCGATAGAATTTATTTACAAAGAAAGTGGCGTTAATCGACCTCTCAAATCTTCAGACAACAAAAATGAAAATCAAAATAAATCAGATTATAGAAACCAGGTTAACAAAGTAGCCAACGCAATCAAAGAAATTATAAGCTCGCTAAAAAATCCTTCCACTAAAACTTCCCAAAATGCAATCAATCACATTCCGATCGTGAATCTGAAGCAATCAGGACAATCGGCACCGCCTAAATGGAAGAACAAAATTTTAGTTGCCTCCATTATTGTTCTGCTGCTGTTGATTATCTCGGGCTATTACGCGATTCACTCGCTAAAAAAAGAATCCTCCCTGCCTATTGATAAATCTATTGCTGTGCTGCCTTTTGAAAACTTAAACAAAGATCCTGAACAGGAATATTTTAGTGATGGGATCACCCTTGACCTAATATCGCAGCTTTCGAAAATTAATGATCTCCGTGTGATTTCTCGCGCCTCAGTGATGCGCTACAAAGGCAATCAAAAGGATTTTAAGGAAATAGCGGGTGAGCTGAATGTGACCACGCTGTTACAAGGTGTGGTAAGGCAGTCAGGTAACACAATTCGAATCTCGGCCAATTTGATTAACGCCTATACCGGTGAACAACTTTGGTCGGAGGTGTATGATAGGGAGCTGAAGGATATTTTTGAGATCCAAAGCAGTGTCTCCCGCGAAATTGCCAATGCGCTTAAGGCAGAGCTCTCACCTCTTCAGCAGGCCAGTTTAGAAAAGAAGCCGACTCAGAATATGGAGGCATATCAATTGTACCTCCATGGAAAATTTCATTGGAGCAAACTAAAAAAGGATGAAATGGCCAAAGCTCTCGAGTCTTACAAACAAGCCATTGAGAAAGATCCCGACTTTGCATTGGCCTATGTTGGTTTAGCCGAGACCTATTCGCTTATTGCTTTTTTTGAAATGAAATCAATTTTACCCCCGAGAGAAGCCATGCTCAATGCCAAGGCGGCTGTGCTGAAAGCAATTGCTTTGGATAATACACTGGCAGAGGCTTACATCTCGATGGGTTATATTTTAAGGACATACGATTGGGATTGGAACGCAGCCGAAGCATCATTCAAGAAGGGTATTGCCTTAAACGGCAACCTTGCAGCAGGCCATGACTCCTATGCGGGGCTGCTGGTGTGCCTTGGCCGGTTTGAAGAAGCAATGATCGAATCTCAAAAGGCCGTGAATCTGGATCCGTTATCCTATGTAACCAACTTGGATGCATCGCGGATGCTTCGTTATTCAGGAAAGTTCAAGGAGTCTATGGTGATCGCACAACGAACGTTGGAATTGGATCCGAATGGATATTATGTTCATGAGCTAATCGGTACGCTATTGGAACTGATGGGTGACAAGGAAAGTGCTGTTGCAGAATTTGTCAAAGACCGGGGAGACCGAGCTACGAGCGAAATAAAAAATGCCAGGACTTACGATCAATTCTGTAGGGCCGATCTGCAGGAGTCTCTTTTAGATTCTTTGAATATACCTGCAAGTTATGTTGCCAAAAAGTATATGCGGCTAGGCAACCACGAGAAAGCGATTCAATACCTGCAGAGAGCCCATAAAAACAGGGAAGGAAACTTAGTATATATTAATGTCGAGCCACTCTACAAACCCCTTCACCATGATAAAAGATTTAAGAACCTGGTGGAAGCGATGGGACTTCAGTCTACAGATTAGCTCGCCATAAAGTATTGATTATGAAAACCCCGTTTGAGTTAATGAGTTACTATATTTGAATCAATGCCCTCCTTTACCCTACCTTCGAATACGACATTTTCATCTCTTATCGCCACAACGATAACCGCAGCGGCTGGGTAACGGATTTTGTGAATGCTTTACAGGAGGCATTGGCCGCCACCATCAAAGAACCCTTCTCTATTTATTTCGGATATCGCTTACCTTTGCATCATGTCTGAAAAAGAAAAGCCTGTTTTCAATAAGCGTATTTTCTGGGATGTGGACTTCGAGAAGATTGATTACGATATCAAATTCCGCTTCGTGATCGAGCGCGTGTTTGAGCGGGGCTGAAGCGGAATATATAAATGCCATGATCCCCCAGCAAAATCCGGGGGCAGGACCAACGGATTCAAGTCGTAGGTTGTGGGAGTGGAACGTGGCCATGGGATTTAAAACGGATTTTCAGGTTTATAAAGGCATTCGTGGGAACGTGCAGACATTATACCGAATCTGGAATATTGAGAATCAGACACCTTACCCGGATTGGTTGATTATGAGGATGGGATTTGAGTTTCCGATTAAGAAGAAGGTTCCTAAGAAGTAGATACTGAAATAGTTCGTTGTTCAATTACCAACCAGCCATGCGATCATAGTAACAAGCAGAAACTTCTAACCACTTTAAAAAGACTTTAAAAAACAAAAAAGCCAATCACGACAAGACTCGTAACTGGCTGATAATAAAGAGCCGAGAAGGGGATTTGAACCCCTGACCTGCTGATTACGAATCAGCTGCTCTACCCCTGAGCTACCTCGGCGAATCTGAATTTGAACACGGTGTCAAGACTATTGGATTACTTTCCCAACAGCCAGGGTCCAGCACCCGATTCGACGTAAAAGTAGAATTATTCCTAAAAAGTATAACTTGAACCTACTTTTATGCTATCAAAAAAATGTAAGTACGCCATCCACGCGCTGGTTTACCTCGCGGAACGATACCAACAGGGTCCTGTCCACATCCAGGATATCGCCGACGCACAGCACATTCCCAAGAAATTCCTCGAAGCTATCCTCCTGGAAATGAGAAATGCCAAAATCCTCCACAGTAAGAAAGGGAAGGGGGGAGGCTACTATTTATATAAAAAGCCCGAAGACGTCAACCTGGTGGAGATCATCCGCCTCATGGACGGCGCCATTTCCATGCTCCCCTGCGTTTCCATCAACTACTATGAGCGCTGCGAAGAGTGCCGCGACGAAGTGACGTGCGGTATCCGCGACGCGTTCACCGGCGTCCGCGACGAAACCCTAAAAGTGCTCTCCCGCAGTACCCTGGCCCATATCGTCAAGCGACAACGGGACCTGGGAAAATAAAGTAAATTATAAATCTAGTAAGTTAGTAGACTTTAGGTTTATATTTGCACTCCACAACAAAAACAAATTATTATGGCAATTCGATTGGGAGACATCGCGCCCGACTTTCAGGCGGCGACATCAGAAGGAGACATTCAATTTCACAAATGGCTGGGCGACTGCTGGGGAGTATTGTTCTCTCACCCTGCCGACTTCACACCGGTATGCACCACGGAACTGGGCGCCGTTGCAAAACTCCGCGCGGAATTCGACAAAAGAAACACCAAAGTCGTGGCTCTCAGTGTGGACCCGGTTGAATCACACAAGCAATGGATTGGTGATATCAATGAAACGCAACATACTGTGGTGAATTTCCCCATCATCGCAGATCCAAAGTTTGACGTTGCCAAATTGTATGATATGATCCACCCGGAAGTGAGCGATAAATTTACCGTGCGCTCTGTATTTGTGATCGGACCAGATAAGAAGGTCAAGCTGACGATTACTTATCCTGCCGCCACGGGCCGCAACTTTGATGAAATCCTCAGGGTGATCGACAGCCTCCAACTCACAGCAAAATACAGTGTGGCCACCCCTGCCGACTGGAAACAAGGTCAGGACGTCATCATCACGGCCGCTGTCAAAGACGAAGACATCGCCGCTAAGTTCCCGAAAGGGCACAAGAGGATCAAGCCTTACCTGAGAACAACGCCTCAGCCAAATCTTTGATGACATAGTAACAGTTCCACCCTTGCTGAGCTTTCGGCGGCAAGCCTGCAACTCTTAACCCCTTCGTGTTCGCACGGAGGGGTTTATTTTTTTACTTTTGCCCTCTAATTATGAAACTCGTGCAGAAAGAAAAGCCCATGAATGAGCTTCCGGTGATGCAGGAAGGGGAAGGCATCATGCTATTTTACCCCCATGTGCCCAGGAAAGCCATTGAAGCGGTAACGGAAGTTTTACAAAGCCGGTGGATCGGACAAGGGCCGCGGGTGGCGCAGTTTGAAAAGGAGTTTGAAGAGAAATTTGGAGGCGCGGGAAAGGCATTGGCGGTGGGTTCCGGCACGGATGCCCTGCATTTGGCCTACATTCTTGCCGACCTGAAAGAAGGGGACGAGGTCATCACCCCTGTGTTTACATGTACCGCCACCACCATCCCGTTTCTCTACATGGGTGTCAAATTCCGCTTTGCAGATGTTGACCCTGCCACACTTAATATTAATGTGAGTCATGTCCGTGAACTGGTAAATGAAAAAACAAAGGCGATTGTCTGCGTGCATTACGGCGGACTGCCTTGTGATATGGATGAACTGATGGCCATCGGGGCGGAGTATAACATTCCTGTTATTGAAGACGCCGCCCACTCATTGGGAGCCACGTACAAGGGAAAAAGCATTGGCCAGATTTCTCCTTTCACTATGTTTTCGTTCCAGGCCATCAAATCGATCACCACCGGCGACGGGGGGATGCTTATTGTTCAGGATCATTCCATGGTAGCCAAAGCCGA
>JANXYC010000245.1 GCA_025350305.1 Cyclobacteriaceae bacterium
ACCAGGGAACTCAGCGAAGCGGAACAAGATGAAGTGATGGAATGCATCACGGCACTGGAAGAAGACGATGATGTGCAGAATGTGTTTCATAATCTGGCCTAGAAAAGGATTTAGAAGAGGATTGCTCTTCAACACAAAATAAAGACGCTGAACTACCCTGCCAGCGGGTTTTGTTTCCCGCTGATCTCGCAGAGTTTCGCTGATTTTGATGAATCAATCTGTTAATAGCTGCGGGGATTGCCATTATTCGCTAGTCACCTGAACGACTAAATAATTTCTATTTTCTTTTGCCCGGCGCTAGCGGGCCCTCTACAGTAAGGTTGTCATCCACCATGCGGTTGTTGTATTGCTGAATAAATGCTTTGAGCTGATCCTCCATTGCCCGTACAGTATCGGGCAGTTGATCTGCCAAATTTTCGGAAAGGAATTTATCGTTCCTAAAATTATATAATCCTACAGTTTTCTTTCCATCAAACTGAAGCAGATAATTTCCACGAAATGTCTGATACGTGTTATCGAGATAGTTAAAAGCAAAGGGCCGCGTTTGATCGTGAAAAATATCTCTGCCAAAAGCAATGAACGCCTTTTCATAATGAAGTTCTCCAAGCACCGTGGGCATGATATCAGTTTGTTGAATGATTTCAGGAGTAAAGCTGTGCCAGTCGGCACCCGGTTTGAAAAAGAAAATGGGTATGGAAAAATATCCCCAGGCTGAATTGTACTCGGGAATCCTGATTTGCGCAGAAGCATGATCGGCAGTTATCACAAAAAGAGTATTTTTATACCATGGCATTCCTGAAGCTGTTTCAAAAAACTTTCTCAATGAATAATCGGTGTACTCAATGCACTTATAAATCGGGAGTTCACCATTCTTGAATTTATTTTTGAAATCATCCGGCAGGTTGTATGGATGGTGCGATGAAACGGAGAAGAAGTTCGTATAGAACGGTTCTTTAAATCCCTTCATCTTCTCCGCGTAGTACTGTAAAAATTTATGGTCCCAGATTCCCCAGATCCCATCGTAGTCAGTGTTATTGTTATACTCATCCTTCCCAAAATAGTCTGTGAATTCACACAAATTGGCAAACGCCTGAAACCCCATGGATCCATTGGGTGCACCATGAAAAAACGCGGTGTAATATCCTTTCTCTTTCAGCAAACTTGACAAGCTATTTACCCTGTTACCAGAATAGTGTGACAATACGTATGGCACCTCAATGGAAGGAATGCTGCAAATAACAGAAGGCATCGCGTCAATCGACTTGCGTCCGTTGGCAAATGAATACTGGTAAGCACGCGAATGGCCAATCAGGGAATCAAGAAAGGGTGTGTGGCCCTTATAGGAACCATTTTCCAGGTCGTGGTTGTACACGCCAAAGAACTCTTTTGAAAAACTCTCCAGAATGATCACAACAACATTTTGTGGCTGAAACGCAGTTGAGTCAACCGGCCCATGTTTGACGGGAAATAACTTTTCAGCTTCCGCATCGGAGGAAAAATATGTTACTTTTTCAATAACCTGAGTTTTTGCTGTACGGAGTAATGCAAATGGCGTGTTTAGGACAAGGTTGACATCCTTTGGAGTCGTCGCATACTGTGCAGCATTACTCAGCGTGATAGGTCGGGTACTTTCACCAAAACCACCGCGCATTCCGGCTACCACTAGACCGGATATCACCAACATGGCCACAACTCCGGCTATATAAAATGTAATCTTATTAGTGATCTGAGGACCTTCAATTTTAATCCGTGCATAAACTTTCGTCATGACATAAACCATCAACATCCAAAAAATGACGGCATACCAATAGTCAATGAAGAACTGAACCAATAGACCACCCATATTCTGTTCATTTTCAAACTGCCGGAGTACAATGATGGTGGTACGGCGAAGGGTGTACTGGTAATAGATGGTGTCCGCTACATTGACCGCCAGGCTTAAGGAGTTAATAATTAGAAAAAGATAGTTTAGAACTTTTTGGTAGCCTGGCCTGAACCGAAATGAAAAAGGAATGATCAGCAACAATAAAAACAATGAGTTAAGATACAAGATGGCTGACAAATCAAAACGGAGGCCACCTTCCATAATTTTCCCAAAACGCGACCAAGTCATGTCCGGAAAAAACGCCGCATTATAGAAATAGAAGCTTATACGGCACACCATGTAGAGCGCCATCATCAGCAGAAGTGACTGGGCCAGCGCAACATAAATATTTCCGCGCCACCGGAGCCCTTCTGCAAGACGATTAAACCGGTCCATCATAAGTCGGGTAAATGGGAGCAAAATACTGCAATAAGGCTTAATTGTAGCGGGAAATAGCGATTTTGTCTTAGTTTTGTCGTCGGCATTTATTCGCTATAAAGTGTACTTTACCTCATTCACCCAAGCTAATTCATGAGGAGATTCGCTATTTGCGCATTCCTGATAGTATTATTTCAGAATCTGTACTCGCAGAATATAGAGTCCTTTGGGATTTTTGGTGGATTCAATGTTCCTGTAACAATTGACAAAGGACTCGACAAAGACACACGATTCCAATCGAAGTTTCATATCCGAGGAACACCCATCGGATTCCACTATGGATATGACCGGCCAGGCTTTGGCTACGTTATTTCACCGAGCTTCCTACAGGTGGGCCAAAAATACACCATTAAGAATTCCACTGGAGGGGATGTCGGAACGCGGGATATCAATATGAACTACCTCAGTCTGCCTGTTGCGCTGAAGTTTCATATTAATGACCTTTCGTTCTTTCGCCTTAGTATGGTGGCTGCTGTTGATTTTTGTTTTTTGCTCGACGGCAAAGAGACCTTCACCCACGAATCGTCGAAACTACGATTCCCCTCCGGGGTGTCTGTGCCGAATGAAACTGGTTATACCGTTGCCTACGATGGTGTATTCGTACCGAGCGTAAACAATCAAGTCCATGTGTCTAAAGACAAGTACAATGCATTTCAACTTTTCGGTGGCATTGGAATGCGCGCAGACTTAGACCTGAATGAAAACTGGAGTGTCATGCTGGACGGTCGGGCGAACTTTGCATTATTTGATTCCCGGAATAAGGCGTACCTGAATCAACTTTCAACACCCTCAGGGGCGAATGATATTAATGGAAAGCCAGGCGCTCCCGACCTCTTTGGTCAGCGGAGGGACGTTTTCCTTTCTGTCACCATGGGCATCTCCAGGATCATTACCACAAAACCCAAGTTTAAGGAGCGGCGTTCAAGCCCGGTGCCGAAAATGAATACAAAAGGGAAGAAGAAATAACTTCTTAAAATCCATTGAAGTAAAATAACGATTTAAATAACCAGCCAATGTCAGATCAAATTCAATTAATTCCGGGAAATTCATTAATAACAAAAACACCGGAAGAAGGAAGACAATTGGCCGTTAAAATGGCAAGGCTGATTATAAAAACTACACAGCCTGATGCATCAGTAAGGGAAAAACTCCGGCCGATATATGCCGAAGATGCGGCTATGTTGATTGCCATCGGGCAGACAGTCGCTACTGAATTTGCAACTATTGCAGCAGCAAATAATTATTGGAGATAGTCAATCGAAGATTCCACCAGCCCTTAAATATTTTTTTCGCGGGCATTTAGGTCACATAATTTAGGTCCCACGCCTTTCTCATTCTTAACCTGCTATGGATCTGCGTTTATTTGGGGTAATCTGAATCTATTCTGTTATCTTGCAATCAAGGATTTAATATCATGAATAAGACAGGCCCTATTTATAGTCATAGAAGATGACGCTGATGATCAAGCGGTCCTTATTGAATTGTTCCAGAAACTGGGTTACGCAAATAAGATTGTCTATTTTAATGATGGCAATATGGCTCTTGATTTCTTAAATAAGACCGATGTGCAACCTTTTCTAATTTTATCCGATATTAATATGCCCAAGATCAACGGATTTGAATTAAGGAATAAGGTTTTTACCAATGAACTTTGCATATAAAGTGTATTCCGTACTTATTCTTTACAACAGGCGCTGATAAAAAAGCAGTCTTAGATGCTTATTCGTTGTCGGTACAGGGATTTTTCCTTAAACCAAGCTCCACCAATAGATCGTAATTAAATTTAAACACACCTGACTTTATGCCCGTTTGAAAAGACAGGAAGCCGTCCTTATATTCATTGTTGAGGAACCGGTAACTAATCGGTAGAACGAAGGCAGGATTGTCTCCTGCGTGCACGATGAAAGTATTTGATTGAGGAAATAATGCCGTGGTGCAAAACAAGTTGAAAGTAATGATGGAAAATATTTTAATTGCCAGGTATTCGAAATAACTATTGTATGATACAACTGGGCTATGGGTTCCGAATTGCTTGATCATCTCTTTATAGATGGAATGCTTCCTAGTACCGAAAGTGCTTACGTGAGTTTGGATATAGGGAATCATCGGTAATATCCGTTACAATGATTGTTACCATGCAAAATAAAAAAGCCCCTTTTAAAGGGGCTCAATGCACGATTTGAGTAGTCCGTAGGGGAATCGAACCCCTATTACCAGAATGAAAATCTGGTGTCCTAACCGTTAGACGAACAGACCGTCCTTTTTTAAAGAGCCGCAAAGATAGAACCCTCCGGCTATTTGACAAAAAAGCCAACTTCTTTTTTAGGCCTGGAGGAACATTATTGGTTGGTTTTACATTAATACTGATATATTTTTACGCCTCTGAAAATCATAAATAGATAAACACATGACAAAAATTGGTATCAATGGATTTGGTCGCATCGGCCGTCTCGCATTCCGGGCCGCCGTGGGCCGAAAGGATATTGAAATAGTGGGCATTAATGATATTGTTGATCCTGAGTACATGGCCTATATGCTCACATACGACTCCACCCATGGTAAGTTTGACGGCACCGTTGGGGTAAAAGGCGGCCACTTGATCGTAAACGGAAAGACTATTCGCGTAACCGCTGAAAAAGACCCAGCCAACCTCAAATGGGGAGAAATCGGTGCAGAAATAATTATTGAATCTACCGGACTGTTTCTTACGAAATCAGATGCTCAAAAACACATTACGGCCGGAGCAAAAAAAGTAGTATTGTCCGCCCCGGCCAAGGACGACACCCCAACCTTTGTGATGGGTGTGAACAATAAGAAACTAACAGCTGAAAATACGATTGTCTCCAACGCCTCCTGTACTACCAATTGCCTTGCACCCCTCGCAAAAGTGCTGAACGACAAGTTTGGGATTAAAGAAGGCCTGATGAGTACGGTTCACGCCGTGACGGCCACTCAAAAAACTGTAGATGGACCTTCCATGAAAGATTGGCGCGGTGGTCGCGGCGGTTACCAAAATATTATCCCCTCCTCTACCGGCGCGGCAAAGGCAGTAGCGCTGGTTATTCCTGAGCTGAAAGGGAAATTGACGGGCATGTCATTCCGTGTGCCAGTAGCTGACGTGTCTGTAGTTGACTTAACTGTACGTCTGGAAAAGGCCGCAACGTATGAACAGATCAAAGCTGCTATGAAGGAAGCCTCTGAAGGTGAGTTGAAAGGAATTCTTGGCTATACTGAAGACGAAGTAGTATCATCTGACTTCCTGGGTGATGCCCGCACGTGTATCTTTGATGCGAAGGCAGGCATTGCATTGAATGACAACTTTGTGAAAGTTGTTGCCTGGTATGATAATGAGTGGGGCTACTCTAACAAGCTGATTGACCTGGTACAAGAGATGTCCAAATTGTGAGATGAGAAGTTGAGAATCGAGAAGGTGAGAATTGGGGAGCTGAGAATCATAAGAAACTAATTCTCATCTCCTTCCTTCTCACCTTCTTTTATCAGAGGCCAATCACACCTTAATGATCGCAGGGAAGATTCGGCATAAATATCACCTACAATATTGTTCTAAAACGAACCAGAATCCCGCTATTGGGGAGGTCTTTCCAAATAGGATTAAATAGCTATACGCTTGGTTATCAGTAATCTACGTTCAATACACGCCTTCATGGACGCCGGTTTACCCCACTTACACGGTTAGTTTACGGATGTAGGATTTGAGTCGATTTTATACAATTTCTGTTACATCGGCATAGCATATTTGTCTAAACAAACGAAGGACAGGCCATGCAACATATATCCAATATCAACATTCGTCACAGGCTGACACAGGTTATTGTCCTGATCATCCTGATATTAATCACCATGCTATTTTCACAAGTAGCACGCGCGCAGTGGCCCAAACATAAGGCACGCTTTGACAAACCTAAGTATCGCATAGCAGTTCATAGCAATTCTGCAAAAGCATGTTACATTTTGCACAAGAAGAGAATATCGATGCCCAAGCATCCATTGTTTGCTGTTTCCAAGCGTTCAAAGAGTAAGCCGATGGCTGAGACTGATAAACCAACCAGAATACTTTCTTCAAATTAATCCAATTAACAAATATCAGGGGTGTTTAGTGATAAGCCTCCGCAGTTTTCTGCGGGGGCTTTTATTATGATAGGCATATCATGCTACAACTCCGAATCTATGAGTACTTTTGAATTTGATTTAAAAAGATTGGTAGATTGGTTGACGGATGTAGGAATTGATTCGTTTTACTGCTGCAAAAGAATGATTGCATAAATTCCTTGCTCACCGGATATTGTACCCATTGACTGGCCCCCCATGCAGGAACTTCTCCGGAGTCATGATGCCATCGCGTTTGAACACACCACCGTCCTTCATCACAAACTTGACATTGCGCAAGGCATCAATTTGTTCAAGTGGATTGCCAACGACAGCAATGAGATCCGCGGCAAGCCCTACCTGGATCGGACCACGGGTATTTTCTGTTTCGCTCACCTTGTATCCATTGATGGTCATGGCACGGAGTATATCTGCGTTAGGGATTTTGGCGGCCTTCCACGTCTCAATGAATTCAATGGCCACCTCGCCTCGGGTTTTGCCGGGAACATAATAATCTGCATCGGTCGAATAGGTGAGCGGTACTTTGTTATCGTATGCATTTCTCAGACTGGCCACCGTCTTGGCATAGCGATCGGGAGTGGTATGCTCGGCTAGCGTCAGGGGCGTTTCGGTTCCGGCTCGCCAGATACCCTTCTTTGCCATAAGTTTGTGCATCTCATCGTTGAGACCGGAGTCGTGAGCGATCGACCAGATACCTGCCTCGATTGCCCTGCGCGCTCCATCCAGCGTTTGAACGTGGCCCTCTACTTTGAGTCCTGCCTTTGCCGCTTCGGTCATCACGAGACGAATATCATCCACGCTATAGCCCCAAGGCTTGCAGTCCACACAAATCTTGATCACGCGGGCGCCATAGAGTTCATTCTGGCGAACGGCTTTGATGATCTCATCGGGAGTGTCTGCATCAAGGTATTCGGGATAGACGATATTCTTTCCGATCCCCATCTCCGGAGTAGGCCAGAACTGGCCTCCTGCACCGCCGATGATGATTCCCGAGTTGATGATTTTAGGACCTGGGATCCATCCCTGTTCGATAGCCTGGCGGAG
>JANXYC010000264.1 GCA_025350305.1 Cyclobacteriaceae bacterium
TCCAAAGAATCCGGCGGTCACTCCGGATGAATTCGGCTATTCAGAACTCAGTCCCACCCGAACCGGCAGTTACCGGATATCGACACTATCCATCGGTACCGCATTCAAGAATAACACAAGTCTGACTTCGGAGGTGTTTCAACAGTTTACAAATAATATTTCGGCGATCAGGGATCGGTTCGCACAAGTTACCGGGCAAGGTGGGTACGAATCAAAGTCACAGGATGTTTTAATACCGGCCTTCATTTCCGCCTACACCGGCGCAAGCGTGGATCGGGTGAGTTTATCGCCCTTCCCTTCTACTCCTTTGCCGAATTGGCGATTGGATTACAACGGCCTCGCAAAACTTGCAGCCTTCAAAGATATTTTTCAATCTATCAGCGTGACGCACGCCTACTCTTCTACTTATTCCGTGTCGAGCTTTACTAATTCATTAGAGTATCGCAATATTGCCAACAACATCCCACTTTCTGACTACAATACAGGCTCAAACTTTGCAAGTGTATTGAACAGTCAGCAGGAACGGATTCCGGTGTATGTCATCAGCCAGGTACTGATCTCCGAGCAGTTTGCTCCCCTTATCGGTATCAGCGTTCGAACAAAGAGCAAATTGACGGCACGCTTTGAATATAAAACCAAGCGTGACTTGTCGCTCAACATATCGAATGCACAAATTACGGAAGTTAACGCCAAAGACTGGTCGATTGAGGTGGGCTTTATAAAAAATAATATGAAACTTCCCTTTAAAGACAATGGAAGAATCATCACAATGAAGAATGATGTCAATTTCAGATTAAACCTCAGTGTAACAAACAACCGTACCATTCAACGGAAGATCGATGAAGTGAACACCATCACGAACGGCAATATTAACATCCAAATTCGGCCCAACATCAGTTATGCCGTAAATAACAAATTGAATATCCAACTTTATTTTGATCGCAACATAAGCGATCCCCTCGTGACCAACTCGTACCGAAGGGCGACCACTCGCGTAGGCACCAAGATTACTTTTAACCTGGCACAGTAAGTTGGGGATCGGATTCATGCTTCTTCAATTTCTTCATTAGAAATTTTACTCCTATTTTTGACCATATCTTTTAAAAATAATCATCATGAACATCCCCGAAGGACTCAAATACACCAAAGACCACGAATGGATCAAGATTGACGGCAACAAGGCCACCATCGGCATCACCGATTTTGCTCAGGGTGAATTGGGCGATATCGTTTATGTGGATATTCCAACAGTCGGGCAGGAAGTTGGCGAACACGAAGTGTTTGGGACCGTCGAGGCTGTAAAAACTGTGAGTGATCTTTACCTGCCGTTGACCGGGAAGGTGCTGGAAGTGAACAAAGAACTGGATGCCAGCCCTGAGAAAGTAAATTCCGATCCATATGGCGCAGGCTGGATGATCAAAATGGAGATGAAGAATCCGGCTGACGCCAGTAAATTATTAAGTGCGGCACAATACAAGGAACTTATCGGAAAATAATTGGTTAATTAAGGTAGCTGTTGGTTGCAAAACCAATGGTAACCATTGGAAGCATGATCGAACTACCCACTATATCACCTGAAGAAACAAAGAAGCGCAAGCCCAGCTGGCTGCGCGTAAAGTTGCCAGTGGGGCCGGAATACGCCAACGTGAGAAGACTGGTAGACACCCATAAACTTCATACCATTTGCGAAAGCGGCAATTGCCCCAACATGGGCGAATGCTGGGGTGCTGGTACTGCCACCTTTATGATTCTTGGAAATATCTGCACGCGCAGTTGCACATTCTGCGCTGTCGCTACCGGCAGACCCACGGAATACGATGAAGACGAACCAAGGCGCGTGGCCGCGGCAATCAAACTGATGGGCGTAAAGCATGCAGTGATCACCTCCGTGAATCGCGATGAACTCAAAGACCGCGGCGCTGAAATCTGGTACCAGACGGTCGTTCAGACAAAAACAATCAGTCCTGAAACAACCATTGAAACATTAATCCCCGACACGAAAGGAAACTGGGATGCATTATATAGAATGATTGATGGTGGCCAGGAGGTTGTTTCACATAATATGGAAACAGTAGAGCGCATGTACCGCAGGGTAAGGCCACAGGCAAAGTATGAACGGAGTTTGGAACAAATCAGGCGGATTCGCCAGGCAGGCAAGCGCACGAAGAGCGGCATCATGCTGGGTGTGGGAGAAACACAAGAAGAAGTATTGAAAGCCATGGACGATTTAGTAGCACACGGCTTACATATTCTGACCCTGGGTCAATATCTTCAACCTACTAAAATGCATCTCGAAGTGGCGGCGTTTGTGCATCCTGATACATTTGCGATGTACAAAGAGGAGGGATTGAGCCGTGGATTAAAATATGTGGAAGCCGGACCCCTCGTACGGTCATCCTATCATGCCGAACGGCATGTGAACGTGCCTATTGGGTAGCCTTATTTTTTTGATACTGATTCCTGATGCTTTTATCTGTGGCAATCAGTGTCATCAGAGGCTGCCGCCGTAAGTTTATTCGGGCAATGCTTCCTCTAATTTTTCCAGAAATTTCAATTGATTGCCAGCCCTTACTAAATTCTGCCCCGGATAATCTGTGTGATAATACACATCGCCACTAAGGTAGTCGGCTGTAAAGCGGAGCGCCATAATATAGGTCATCATTTTTCCTGCAAAGGGAATAGCTGATTTCTCCTCCGGTGACATCACCGAGTCCATTTGAAAAAGATATCCTTCGAGTAAGGCGTCATAAATTTCTTTCCTGAAAATAATTTTTGAAAAATCTTTTTCTTCTTCACTCACCGGACTAACAAACGTGCGCACCATATCCCCCAGGTCATAAATGAAATACCCTGGCATCAGCGTGTCCAGATCAATTACGCAGACGGCCTTCCGGGTTGACGCATCAAAAAGAATGTTGCTGATCTTGGTGTCGTTGTGTGTAATCCGAAGCCGTAATAGCCCATTCCCGATGAGGGTATTGTAATTTTTAACCAAATGATAAAACCGCTTACACAAAACAATGATTTGTTCTGCCTCGTGTTTGCGTTCATTATTCGAGCATGTCAATGCTATTTCAAATTGTCGATATCGCAGTGCCAGGTCCTGGAATTGCGGAATGGTTTCCCGGAAGGAACCCACTTCAATTTTATCCAGGCAGCGGGTTAACAAGGCAAATTCACTCGCCGCGCTAAAGGCTTCCTCCCTGGTATCAACTTTATCGATCGTTACGGTATTCTCCAGGCAAGGAAATAAACGCCAGGGAAAGCCCTCCGCATCATACACCATTTCAGTTTTATTGATCGAAGGAATGGAACGCAAGAAATAATAATCTGGAAAGTTTCTATTCAGAAAATCTGAAGCAAGTAGCAGATTGGAAGCAATGATTTCCGGTTGCTTGAAAACATTCTTATTAACACGTTGAAGCACAAAACTTTTCTCTCCCTTCAGCTTGTAGGTTTCATGAATATGCCCGGTGCCAATGCGATCGATTGCATAATCAGAAGGGCGCAGGCCAAAGGACGCTATGATAGCATTCATAACAGCCACTCTCTGATTTGCCGTTCCGTTAAATTTCCGCCGCAAATGATCGTCCCCAGTCTTTTTCCGGCAAACTGATTTTTGTTCTCAAGAACGGCAGCAATGCCCACGGCAGCGGAAGGTTCAGGAACCAGGCCCGTATGAATATGAAGGAGTTTCATTGCCTGAAGGATTGAATCCTCTTTTACAAGAATCGCCTCATCAGCAAGATTCTTCATGTCCTCCAGTGCTTCTGCTATGGGAATACGAACTGCGATCCCATCGGCGATGGTGTTAACGTTATTATGGACGATCATTTTGCCTGATTTCCATGAATCAATCATCGCCGGAGCGCCCGCTGCCTGCACGGCGATTGTTTTTGTTTCTGGTTGCAAATCCTTGAAAACCCTGGCTATGCCATTAAACAATGCTCCATTGCCAAGTGGAATGAGTACCGCATCAAGTCTCCCGACATTTAGAAATTCAATCCCAATTGTCCCGGCACCTTCCGCCGTTTCAATTGCCAACGCATCTTCGATCATACGAATGCCCGACTTTTTTGCCTGTCGCCTCGCTTCCTCTTTTGCTGAGTCAAAATCCTCACCAAACAAAATCACATCCGCTCCAAGCGCCCGCATACGTTCGATTTTATAAGGATTTGCGTTTGTGGCAGCATGCACAACGAGCTTTATTTTTCGTTTACGGCACGCAAATGCCATTGCCTGACCAAAATTACCAGCGCTGGCACACATCAAAGGAGATTCATTCGTTAGCTGCGAAAGTAAAAAGTCAGCGCCCCGACCTTTGAAAGAACGAATGGGGTTGAATGTCTCTATTTTAAGAAAGAGGTCTACACCCAATCTTTCACTAAGAGGTTCG
>JANXYC010000266.1 GCA_025350305.1 Cyclobacteriaceae bacterium
CCCTGGCGAGTTGCTCTCCAGCATTGCTCACGTCCGTTTCATCTCCAAAACAAATGTAAACGGTATTCAGGATTAAAAAGAATGTGTAAACTTGTGGCAGGATTATCCTTTCACACTGTAAACTTTTTTCAGGACGGGTCAATTTGCTTGCCGCTCAGATCCAACCGCACATCCAAAGCAAGCAAAAGAACCAATTTGGGTGGTCATAAATTTAGGTGACAAACATGACAAACCAACGGGAATGCTGAAAACCGAAAAGAGTAAGCATAAAATATTAAACCACAATGCAATGGCAATCCTAAAAGAAGTATAATAACATCGTCGGAGGACTTCAAAGCCCAAATCGTAACCTCGTCTCCCGACCTTTGTGTTTACGTAACAAGCAAAAATCCGAAGCAATCAACAGTGACAGCGTCTGGTTTTTTGACAATTCATCTTCTGCAAAGAAAATGAAATTCGTAACAAGTTCTCCTGACCTGAAGATTCAGTATGTAAATTCAAAGAGTTCGGCTGGTTGGAAAAATCGGAACCACAAGCTTCAAAACAGAATTGGGTAAATCCTTCAGAAACGCACAACATACTCAACCATTCAGGTGAAGCCAAATATTTTTAGACTAGCCACAACCGAGCTGTCGCAAGACGGCTTCTTCACTTGGCTTTTACAGTGGGCAGACAATAGCCAGAACCAACACAACCAACAACTAAACGAAACTGCCAAAGATCACCATGGGATTTACACGGGTACCGGCGAGCGCGTATTTTGCAAAACAACAGATCAGCATTCCGCAGATAACGGTGAAAGAAGCTGGATACATTTTTGTGACGAGTGACAAAAAGCCCGCAGCGCCCACAGACTCCTTTTTCCAAATTCTATCAATTCGTTCCTCCACTTTTGTTTGATTGGTCATATCCATTTGAATTGCTTCTCTGATGGAGTTACTTAAGCTATCCTTCAAATGTTGGATTGCTCAGAGCTGATAAGCTAGGAACCAAACAGACAATTTTGATGGCTTTAAATCTTCCCAATCGTGTTGTAATCACAGACAAGTATCTCAAAAGAATTCTTGAGGTAAAAGGAGTGGATTTCAATGCGCTAAATCTAGAAAAAGTACGGAACGGATTGACCAAAGCTTACAATGAAGTGTATAAAGCGGTGGCCTTTGATGTGGACGGAACCTTGACAATTGGCGATTCCATTGATATCGACGGCGAGATATGCAACATTATTAAAGACCTCCTAACACGTGGTTCATGTTTTGTTGATTTCCGGAAGGGGAACTTCCGGAACACTGGGCGGAGCTCCATAAATATAGGTATCGGTAATCGTCCGGCTTTGCAAATATTAAATAAAGTCGCATGGATCCGGACCACACTCGAAACTTGGATTGGGAACCAAATTTTGAGGCAGCGCAAATGGTGAAATGAAAGAAAGAGCAATTTTCTAAACCGCATTATTCTTTACACCATTTTTTCTTGGATGAAGATCCCATAAAGATGTTGATATTTATTTAGTTTGACGACCCAAAATGACCGCCCGCAAACGCTCATCTTTTCGCTTTAAACTTATACTCAATCCCAAACCGCATCGAAGTGTTTCTTGATTGGGGGAACCTGTGCAAGTCCAACACATTGTAGAGAATCTGCACCTGTCCGCCAAACCTCTTGCTGATGGGATAAGTTTTGAAGAGGCCCGCGTTCAGGCGAAAGAGCCATTCGCTCATGTCTGTATCTGCAGGAAATTTGAATTTTTGCAAAGCGGTCTGTGTAAAGTGTAGCCACTCTCCTTCTGCGTGGAAATAAAAACTTCCATTAAGGCGAAACTCATTCATAACACGGAGTCCGTACACCTGGTCAAACTGTGCATACGGACTTGTTAATAATATTGCCTCGCGCCAGGTGGCGCCAATGCCAGGGCGGAAACGGCCACTGAGTTTGTAGGACACATACGGAGAAAAGTCTATCGATACGTCATCGTTTTTATAAAACTGGAAGCTTATGCCGGGCAATAAACGCTCACGCATCGGCTTGCCCTTCATTTCATTTGGTACGTGTTTGGGCAGATACCGGCTGTCGGCGATAGAGCGATATTTCTTCTTTAGCTTGTCGAGTTGCGCAATTCCTGCTTTAAGCTTAGCATCTTGTCCGGCAAAGGGATCGGTAAGCTCCTTCGACATGACGCTTTTTAATTCTTTTTCCCCCGGCTTTTTCTTATTCAATTCAGCCATCATGTTCTTGTACTGTTCCAGGGAATTCTTAGCCGTAGTAAATTCGCCCTTTTGAGTCTGGAGATCTTTTACCTCTGTCATATTAGCTACCCTATCCTCGACTTCCTTCGGAATGGTTTTGACTTTATCAACGTTGCCCTGGCCGATTTCCCTGGCGTCATCTTTATAGGTTTGAACTTTATTTGTTACCGTTTTTACCCGTTGAACTTCACTCTGGATGGTTTTTAGTTCTTGTGTTACACCTTGCTCATTGATAGTTTCCTTAGTAAATTTTTGAATCGGATTGTTCCTATTATTGCCGCTGATGGTTTTCCCTTGGTTAAGTGTTGGTAGCGACAGCGGATTGTTTGAATTTATTCCATTTGCCTTTTGCCCCAATTCCCTGCCCCGAATTCCCCCCTGAGGTAACGTGATTTTACTGCCGGTTAAAGTTGTTTGGCCTGGGATAATCCCCTTGATTATGGAGCCGACTCCTCCCACTCCATTGTCGAAAGTCTTTCCTGAAAGAGGGTCCTTCATTTGAAGTGAGAGAGAATCAAAAACAGAAGTTTTCTTGTTGATCTTTTTCTGCAGGTTGAAAGCATGCTGCGAAACCTTCATGCGCAGACTATCTTGTCTGTTCGCGACATACGAGAGGGTCTTTTTCACTTTTCCTGAGATACTATCCATTTTTTGTTGGTAGTTCATCTGCTTCTTTAGACGGAAAGAAATGCTGTCCAGCTTACTCTGGTAGTTCATCTTCCTGTTCAAGGCAGTTGAAATGCTATCGAGCTTGCGCTGATAAAGGTCAGTGGGTAATTTTAATGCTTGGAGGCTATCAATCTTTTTATTGATGTGATTGACACTGGAATCAATTTTATCGAGTTCCTTGGTGGAAAGCGTGTCGATAATCGACAGGCCCTTTATATGCATAGATGGAACCCGGATACTATCCATCCTCCTCACCATACTGTCTGCCTTTTGAGGAAATTGCTGACCTAACAGGATGTGACTTCCCGACGAAAGTATGGTCAACAAAAAATATCGTGATAAGCCTTTCACATTACATGTTGTTATTTAAAGTCCTTTCGCTTCAATTTACCTTTTAATAGTTGCGGTATTCCTTTGCCCGCCTGAAAATCACGGATGACCGGTTCCGGGTTTCTGTACTTTGCACTTTGAGTGCCTCCGGTTATTGCCATTATTCCACAAAAGCCAATAAAAACAAAGTTTCCCGGATCTGAATTACCTGATGCAGTCCCCACTAGAGAGCTTAACCCCAGCAAGCCAAACACGATGGCACGGGTAGTGCCCCCTTTGCGTTTGCGCTGAAAGAGATTATTCAATGCACGAACGGTATCCTTTTGTTGCGGAATTACTGTGACACCATCCTCTTTTACAAACTCAACTGCGTAGGGATTGATCCTGCGAAACGCTTCTCTCGCCTCGGCGGCGAATACCTGCCGGAAAGTTGGTCTCCCCACAAAGGCTCCCACCGAAAGACCGCATTCGATATAGTACGTTTCGCCCGATTTCAACTCCAAGTGAATGTAATTTTCATCCGCTGTCTTTGCGCGAAACCACTTTTTTCCCGGACGACACCGGTAATTGAGAATATTCCCTGGAGTCAGCCGGCCAACTCTTGACGTATCTTGATAAACAATGAATGAGATAGCAGCGCCGGCACCCTTCGCTGGACGGTAAAAGTAAATGGTGGCCAGGCTATCCTGGCCGGAGGCAGAAATGCTGGCAATCAAAAAAGATAATAGCAATATAACTGGTTTCATTCTTAATTTCATTTGTTTGAAGATCATCTTGCCTGGCCGAAATAGAAGCATAAACTGGCTAATATCAATATTGAAAACCTGAT
>JANXYC010000274.1 GCA_025350305.1 Cyclobacteriaceae bacterium
TGAAAAAGACATATAAAAACGTAAGGAAAAGAGGAAGGCTTCAATACTTGAAGGATAAAAAAGGAAAGTTTGCGTTGAGTAAAAGTGGCAATAAAATCCCTTTAAAAACAAAAGGTGATACGGTAAGAAGTACATTATATGCTGCAACTTACTTGGGGAAAATCAAAGATGTAGAACGATACGATGATGAACAGCCAAAACGAGAAAATGGAGATTGGAAGTACAAAACCGAAAAGGACGAATTTCTTTTTGTCAAAAGAGAGAGCATAGATAAGGTAAAGTCCTCAGACAAATTAATTGAAACAATTGTTGATCCTGTTATTAAAAAAATAGTCCGAGATCAAAAGAACAAAACAAATGTAAAAGACTATCAAGGAAACACTATTCGTCATGTTCGTATTAAAACGAGCGCAGGAAAAGAAGTAAAACAACGTGTTAATTATCGTTCAAAACATAATTACAAAAATAAATTCTATTCCGAAGCTGGCTCATTACCGTATGCAATTTTATTACAAAGAAGTATCAATGAAAAACTAGATCGTGAGATGATTCCAATAGCTTCTTTTGAAGTAGCTAAAGCAAATAAAGAATCGGGGTACTTTGATCTTAAAAAATACATTGAAGATTTCTACCCCATATTCTCATATTATTCTGACAAGAAATTATTAAAGGTAGGACAGAAAGTAATTGTTCTCAACAATGATTCTGAATACGAAAGAAGAACGGATATTGATTTTCAAACAAAACGGCTGTACGTTATAAAGCAGTTCTCTGAAGGAAGCATTTGGATGGAATACCATTTAAATGCCCAGGAGGAAAAGGAAATAGATAAGACTATTAAAGACACAAAAAGTAGGATTCTTAGGGGTTTTGAAGTGAAATGTGATATTCCAGAGGTAATCGAAGACTCTACGATTGAAAATATGAAGGAACGAAAAGATGATTTCAATAATCGAAAGTATTCGTTTTCATCCTATGACTCTTACCGTTTGAAGAGATTAATCGACATAATTGGTATTGAAAAAGTAAAAGAAATCAAAAATCAGCTTGATGCATTTAAAAAGCAGTCTTCTAAAATTGAGGAAGGTGGCGAAGGGAAAACACCATTACTAAAGATGTCAAAAGAGTATTGGAATTTTCTTTACGAAGGAGAGGATTTTAAAATCTCGTTATTGGGTGAATTGGAATATATCAATGCTGACAAATAGTTCTATCCATCGTTACTCGAACAGCTTCGAAAAATTCATTCGGAGGAAAAAATTAAACTAATTAAAGTGATCAAACGTACGCTCTACTTTGGAAACCCAGCCTACCTCAGCCGGAAACTTGAGCAACTAATCGTGCGCCTGCCCGAAGTTGAGAAGAATGATACACTGCCGGAAACATTCAAAAAAGAAGCGCAAGCGACCATCCCATTGAAGACATTTGGCGTTGTTATCTTTTAAAATCAGCAAGTAACCATCACGCAAGCGCTCATGTCCAACACCAATTTCACAAACCGTGAAAATCTAAAATAACATTTTATATTTTCACGGTTCATTTTCCTACCTTTGGCGTATGATCACGCGTGCGCTTACCCATGAAATGGATGTTTTGCTGAAAGAATTTCCGGCCGTGGCCCTGCTGGGCCCGCGTCAGGTAGGCAAAACTACGCTCGTGCAAAACATCGTTAAAAAGCAAAAGAAGAAGACACTCTACTTCGACCTGGAAAACGATGCCGACCTGGCCCGGCTGAAAGACCCCGCCTACGTGTTTGACCAATACCCGGACCATTGCATCATTCTCGATGAAGTACAGCGCATGCCTGGGCTGTTCGCCCTGTTGCGCCCGGTGATCGACCGCCACAAAAAACCCGGCCGGTTTATTCTTACCGGTTCCGCATCACCGGGGCTGGTTAAGGGTGTTTCCGAATCGCTGGCAGGGCGCATTGCTTTTGCCGAGCTGACACCGGTTAATCTGCTAGAAGCAAAGAACAGCCGCATCGGTATGCAGCGCCACTGGTTTCGGGGTGGCTTTCCCACGGCCCTGACGGCTGCCAGTGATGCCACCTTTACCCGGTGGATGGAGAATTTCATCCGCACGTACATCGAGCGCGACCTGTCGCTGCTGTTTGGGGTAGGGCTCTCGGAAAAGACCATGCGCAACTTCTGGTACATGCTGGCCGCCAACAACGGGGCTGTGTGGAGTGCAGAACATTATGCCCGCGCCCTGGGTGTGAGCGGTCCCACTGTAAAGCGCTACCTCGATTTCATGGAAGGCGCCTTCCTGGTGCATGCCTTGCCGGCCTGGTACGTAAATGCCAACAAGCGGCTGGTGAAGGCACCCAAGGTTTACCTGCGCGACACTGGATTGCTGCACACGCTGAACCGTATTTCTGCTGCCTCCACGCTGCCCCTGCACTTGGGCGTGGGCGCCTCGTGGGAAGGCTACGTGATCGAACAAATCTACCAGCGAAAGCCTAAGCATATCGACCTGTATTACTACCGCACCTATCACGGCGCCGAATGCGATCTGCTTTTAATGAAAGGCTTAAAACCGGTACTGGCTGTGGAGATCAAGCACTCCTCCAACCCGGCTCTGTCAAAAGGTTTCTACACGGTGCTGGATGATCTGAAGCTCAGCCAAGGCCTTGTCATCACACCCAAAGAAGGTTTGTTCCGCATGGACAAGCGGGTGCAGGGCAGCGGTCTGGTGCATTTTCTTACCGAGACCCTGCCAGGGATAAAATAAGTAACCGTGAAAATAAAAAATGCAATTTTAGATTTTCACGGTTAAAAAAATGGAGGCCATGGGCTGACTTTAAAATTTTTAACTTTAAGTAAGAATTCAGGCATCGGATGATCAAACGCACCCTCTACTTCGGCAATCCTGCCTACCTGAGCCGCAAGAACGAGCAGCTGGTCGTACGCCTGCCGGAAGTGGAGAAGAATGATACCCTGCCGGAGACCTTCAAAAAAGAAGCGCAAGCTGTGATTCCCATCGAAGACATCGGTGTTGTAATCCTCGACGAACAACGTGTAACGATCACACAGGGATTGATGGACGGTTTACTCGAAAATAATGTGGCCCTGATCACCTGCGACAAAACCCACCACCCTACCGGGCTCATGCTCAACCTGGCGGGCAACACCTTGCAGTCGGCAAAATTCAAGGCACAGCTTGATGCCGGCCGGCCTCTGGTCAAACAACTCTGGCAGCAGACGATAAAAGCCAAGATTACCAACCAGGCTTCCGTGTTGAAACGTCTGGGAAAAGAGGCCTCGAATATGATGAAATGGGCAGGCGATGTAAAATCAGGTGACCCGGATAATACAGAAGCCCGCGCCGCCGCGTATTACTGGAAAAATGTCTTCCCTGAAATCGATGGCTTCAGGCGGGAGCGGGAAGGTATGCCTCCCAATAATCTTCTTAACTACGCCTACGCCATTCTTCGCGCGATCATCGCCCGCAGCCTGGTTGGCTCCGGCCTGTTGCCGACCCTGGGAATTCATCACCGCAACCAGTACAACCATTATTGCCTCGCCGATGACATCATGGAGCCGTACAGGCCCTTCGCCGATGCGTTGGTGGTGGAGATTATCCGTAACGGTGAGGACTATACTGATTTAAGCACGTCCGTTAAAAAACAATTGCTTGGCATTGCCACTGTGGATGTAGTTTTTGAAGACGACCGCAGTCCGTTGATGATTGCCGCCCAGCGTACGACCGCTTCCCTGGCGAAGTGTTTTGAAGGAACGGTAAAGAAATTGCTTTATCCCGTATTGCCTTCATGAGTTATGCGCCTCAACGAATACCGTATTATGTGGATCATGGTGCTATTCGACCTGCCTACCGAAACCAAAAAAGACAGGAAGAATTATTCCGAATTCAGAAAGAAAATGATGAAAGACGGCTTCAGCATGTTTCAGTTCAGCGCCTACCTGCGCCATTGTGCAAGCCGTGAAAATGCCGACGTACACCTCAATCGCATAACCAAAAATCTGCCTCCGAAGGGACATGTAGGGATTTTGACGATTACCGACAAACAGTTTGGCATGATGCGGATCTTTTACGGGAGGGAAGAGAAAGAAAAGCCACCGATACCACAGCAGTTGGAGCTCTTCTGAGGCCAGGCCTTCAGCCTAAGCGAAAAACATACTTTCTGTAACCAAGTAAATTTAAAATAAAGAGTTAAATTTGCTTGGTAATCAACACGGACAATACGCATGCTGAAACGCTTCGCCGAGCAGAAACTCAGAACCCGGCTTGCCGCCTTCCCGGCCGTGGCCATCCTGGGCGCTCGCCAGGTGGGTAAAACTACTCTGGCCAAAAAGATAGCCGCTTCGGGTAAACAAAAAACCGTGTACCTCGACCTTGAAAATCCACGCGACCTGAACAAACTCCAGGGAGACGGTTACTCGTACCTGGAATCGCTCCGGCACCAATGTGTCATCCTGGATGAAGTACAACGAATGCCCGAGCTGTTTACCTGGCTGCGGCCACTGATCGATGCCAGGCGGACAAAAGGACGGTTCCTGCTGCTTGGCTCCGCTGCGCCAGGACTTGTGAAGGGTATTTCTGAATCCCTGGCCGGCCGGATTAGCTATCTGGAACTGCCGCCCCTGACGCTGACGGAGTTGAAAGGAGAACGAATCGCGCAGGCCAGGCATTGGTTTATGGGTGGATTTCCCAAAATACTGACCACCCGCAATACCAACACTGCTTTGTTGGCAATGGATGACCTCATTACCTCTTATGTTGAGCGGGACTTATCATCTCTCTTTGGCGTGTCACTTTCACCGCGGACCATGCGCAATTTCCTGACCATGATTGCCAGCCGTAACGGGGGCATTTGGAACGCCAGCGACTTTAGCCGGTCGCTCAGCGTCTCCGTTCCTACGATCAACCGCTACCTGCACTTTCTGGAGGGCGCATTCCTGGTGAACATTCTTCAGGCCTGGTTTGTGAATACAACCAAACGGATCATTCGTGCTCCAAAGGTTTATATCGCCGACAGCGGGATGCTCCATCGGCTATGTCACCTGCCGCATCAGGAAGACCTCCCCGGCCACATCGTTGCCGGCAGCAGTTGGGAAGGATACGCCTTACAGCAGATCGTAAAATCAAAACCAGGAGACCTTCAGGCATTTTATTATCGTACACAAAACGGCGCCGAGTGCGATCTGGTGCTGGTACGTGGATTACGACCGGTATCTGCAATAGAAATAAAACTCTCCAATTCACCCGTACCGGCCAGAGGTTATTTCAATTGTATCCACGACCTGAAAACGAAAGAAAACTTTATCGTTACACCAGATAGCGATACATACCCATACCAATCCAATGTAGTCGTTACCTCGTTGAAAAACTTCCTTATTGACAGGCTGCCCACTTTGTAAGTGGTTACTCAAATGACGTTGGGTTGTCCAGTTAAAGGTAAAATGTTGAAAAAAAAGCTAAATAAAAGCCCCTGATAACCCGGAATTTGCAGGTATCAGGGGCTGTTAGACAACTTTTTAGCTGCTTTTGACACCCGAAATTGCGTATAAGTAACTGAAGATCAGCCTACCATACATGATCGGTTGTCAAAGATCGTTTGTTGAAAGCAAATCACAACTACCCATCTATTGTAAAGACAGTACCGTTGGTTGTCAAAGATCGTTTGTTGAAAGCAAATCACAACCACCTGTAGGTTTGAGAAATCATCGTAATCGTTGTCAAAGATCGTTTGTTGAAAGCAAATCACAACTCA